>CANRPF010000007.1 GCA_947632375.1 uncultured Bacilli bacterium | reverse complement strand
GGTTTTTTAAGATGCAAACTTGCCAAAGAAAATGAGTTATATAATAATGATCAGTATAATTTTGTTTGGATTACCGATTTCCCAACTTTTGAATATTCACAAGAAGAAAATCGTTATGTAGCTTGTCATCATCCATTTACTTCTCCTAAAGATTGTGATGTGGATAAACTTTTAACCGATAAAGCACATTGTTATTCTAAAGCTTACGATATTGTTATTAATGGATATGAAGCGGGTGGCGGAAGTATAAGAATACATGATAGTAATGTTCAAGAAAAGATGTTTGCAGCTTTGGAATTAACAGAAGAAGAAGTTGAAGAAAAATTTGGCTTCTTTGTAGATGCATTAAAATATGGAACACCACCACATGGAGGTTTTGCATTAGGTTTAGATAGACTTACTATGATTTTAGCTAATACAGAAAATATAAGAGATGTAATAGCATTTCCAAAAACAGCATCTTCTAATGATTTAATGAGTGATGCTCCAAATGTAGTAGATCAAAAACAATTAGATGACTTAAATATAAAGATTGTGAGTGATAAAGATTGAGTAAATTTACAAAAGAATTAATAGATGATTATGCAAATAAATTATTAATTGGATTAACTGAAGAAGAAAATAAAACAGTATTAGATGAATTTGAAGTAATAGAAGCAAATATGGAACTTATAAATAAAATAGAAGGAATAAGTGAAGTTGAACCAATGCATTTTCCATATATAAAAGATCCTATTATAAGAAATGGTGATGTATGTGAAAATGAAAATATAGAAGATTTATTAAAAAATTCCGATAAAGTAAGTGATCGTGAAATAGAAGTTCCAAAGGTGGTGGATTAATGCATACAATAGAAAGTTTACATGAAAAATTAAAAAATAAAGAAATTAATAGTGAAGATTTAATAAAAGATACCTTAAAAAAAGCTTCTATAGTACAAAAAGAATATAATGCTTTTGTAACAATTTGTAATGATGCATTCGCTAAAGAAGTAACAGATAATGTCTTGTCAGGAATACCTTTTGTTGCAAAAGATAATCTTTCTACTAAAGATATATTATCAACTGCAAGTAGCAACACATTAAAAGATTACGTACCATTTTTTGATGCTACTATAATAAAAAGATTAAAAGAACAAAACGCAGTTTTAATAGGAAAGACTGCAATGGACGAACTTGGTATGGGAGGTACAGGAACAACTGCTCATACAGGTATTGTAAAAAATCCATGGGATAAAACTAGAATAACAGCAGGTTCATCTGCAGGCTCAGCTGTTGCAGTTGCAACAGGCTTAGTTACTTATGCCTTAGGAAGCGATACAGGAGATAGTATTAGAAAACCAGCTGCCTATTGTGGAATTGTAGGATATAAACCTACATATGGCGCTATTAGTAGATTTGGATTATTTCCTTTTGCATCAAGCTTAGATCACGTTGGTGTAATGACTAGAAACGTTCGTGATGCCGCTATTGTTACAGAAAGCGTTTTAGGTATCGATGAATTAGATATGACTTCTATAGACTTAGAAAAAAACTTAGTATCTTCTTTAACAAATAGTGTAAAAGGTAAAAAATTATTTTATATAAAAAATTTAATTGATATAAATAGCTATCCTAATCCAACTAATGAATTAAAAGAAATATTAAATGAATTTAATAAATTATTAGATTTATGTAAAAAACTTGGTATTACTGTAGAAGGAGTTTCTATAGATGAAAATTTATTAAATGCAATATATCCAACTTATGTATGTATATCTTGTGCAGAAGCTACTAGCAATGATTCAAATCTAACAGGAATCATTTTTGGACCTAGAAGTGAAGGAAATAATTATATAGAAATGATAAAAAATCATAGAACAGAAGGATTTTCTGAACTTATTAAAAGAAGATTTATAATAGGATCTTATGTTTTACAAAAAGAAAACCAAGAAAAATATTTCTTAAATGCAAAAAGAGTAAGAAGATTAATTGTAGATAAAATGAATGATTTATTTGAAAAATATGATGGAATGATTATGCCAGCTAGCGGTAGTGTAGCACCTAAAATAGAAAAAACAAATGAAATCATAAGTGGTAATAATCAAGTTCTAGAAAACTATATGGCTATAGGAAATTTTGGAGGATTCCCTAGTATTACGATACCGAATGGTTTTGTTAGTGGACTTCCTATTGGAATAAACATTACAGGAAAAGTAAAAGATGATGCAAATATATTGTCAATTGCATATAATTTAGAACAATCTATGAATTATAAAGACCAAGTAGCAAAGGATGTGAATTTATGGAACTAATCCCTATAATTGGACTAGAAATGCATGCTGAGATGAAATCATATACAAAAGTATTTTCTCCAGCTCTAAATAGTTATAATGATATATCCAATGCTAACGTTAATAAAATGGATATGGCTTTTCCAGGAGTACTTCCTAGATTAAATAAAGAATGTATGGAAAAAGCTTTAGAAATGGCTATGATTTTAAATTGTGAAATACCTTCTGAATTTATATTTGATAGAAAAAATTATTACTATCCAGATTTACCAAAAGGGTATCAAATAACACAATCTACTAGACCAATTGGAATTAATGGCTATATTAATATAGATGTAGCAGGTAAAGAAAAAAAAGTATTAATACATGATATTCATTTAGAAGAAGACTCAGCTTCATTAGACCATTATTCTTATTCTTCTTTAATAGATTATAATAGAGCAGGAGTTCCTTTATTAGAAACAGTTACAGAACCATGTCTAAATTCAAAAGAAGAAGCCGTAGCATTTCTAGATGCAATGAAAAATATATTTAGATATACAGATATATCAGATGCTGATACTAAAAAAGGACAAATACGTTGTGATGTTAATGTTTCTATTATGAAAAAAGGCTCAAATGTATTAGGTACTAAAGTAGAAGTAAAAAACGTAAATAATATAAATAATATAATGAATACTATCGATTATGAAATAGAAAGACAAACAAAATTAATTTTAGAAGGCAAAGAAGAAGAAATACTTCAAGAAACTAGAAGATATGATGAAGCTACTAATACAACTATTACTATGCGTACAAAAGCTGATGCAGTAGATTATAAATATTTTGTAGAACCAAATATTCCGCCATTTAAAATAACTAACGAATTAAAAGAAGAAATTAAAAAACGTATACCTATACTACCAAATGAAAAAAAGATAAAATATATAAATAATGGGCTTACTTCTAACGAAGCTAATATAATAATAAAAAATAAAGATTTAAGTGAATATTTTGATAAATTAATAGAATTAAATACTGATATTAAATTAAGTGCTAATTGGGTAATAAATCAAATAACAGACTATATTAATAGAGAAAATATTAATGTTAGAAATTTATATATAACACCAGATAAATTAAAATTTATAATAGATTCAGTTAGCAATAAAAAAATAAATAATAATCAAGCTAAAACATTATTTGAAACTTCATTAAAAAATAAAAAAGATCCAAAAATTTTAATAAAAGAATTAGGAATGGAACAAATAAATAATGAAGATGAATTAAAGAATATAATAATTAATATATTAAATAATAATTTAGAACAAATAAAACAATATAAAAAAGGTAAAACAAATATGTTTGATTACTTCGTAGGTCAGGCTATGAAAGAAACTAAAGGAAAAGCTAACCCATTAATAGTAAAAGAAATATTAACAGAAGAACTTAATAAAAGATAAAATATCCAAAAGGATATTTTTTTTGTAGCAAATAACTTATCATAGTGTTAGAATAAAGATAGAAATACAAAGGATTTGGTAGTATGGGTAAAAAAGGATTGCCACTATTTATAGTATATAATTTTATAATACTTTTTTTAGAAATATCATTTAGAATATTATGTACATCAAAAATAATAAGAATATCATTAATTAATACAATTATTTTTACTATTTTAGTAAGTTTTATTTTAACATTACTAACAACTTTATTTAACAAAAAAATAAATATGATATTATCAAATATATTTATTTTTATAATAACATTTTATTTTACAGTAGAGATTATATTTTATAGAATATTCAATGTATTTTTTTCAATAGAAGCTTTAGCTTTAGCTGAAAATTTAAAATCGTTTTTTAGTGATACATTAAAATTAATAGGTTCTAATATTATAGTAATTATAGTACTATTTATTCCATTTATTTTATCTATTATTTTTAGAAAAAAAATTAATTATCAAAAAACTAATATATATAATAAAATTATTTATTTATTAATTATATTAATTAGTATTTTAGCTTTTTATAGTGGATTATATATAAAAAAATCTCAAACTAATTCAATATATAACTTATATTACAATATAGATAATATATCTCTTTATAAAGAAAAAGTAGGAGTATTACCTAGTTTATATTTAGAATTAAAAAGACTAATATTTGGTTTTGAAGAAACAATAATGGTATCTAATGAAGAAACTAATGAAATAAATGATACTGATATTGATGAAGAAATAGAAGAAATAAAATATAATAATTTAGATATAGATTTTAATAGTTTAATTGAAAAAGCTAATAGCAATACAATAAAAAATATGCATGAATATTTTTCTAAAGAGCCTGGTTCTCTTCAAAATGAATATACATCCTTGTTTAAAGGAAAGAATTTAATACTATTTATGGCTGAAAGTTTTAATTCTATTGCAGTAGATGAAACTCTAACTCCAACTATTTATAAATTAGCTAACTCATCATTTGTGTTTGATAATTTTTATTCTCCTGTAATATTAAGTACAATAGGAGGAGAATTTCAAGAATTAACAGGATTATATCCAGATTTATCACTTTTAAGTTCTATTTGGAGAAAAGGAAATCAAAATTATAAATTTGGTATTGCTAATTTGTTTAAAGAATTAGGTTATAATACATTTGCATATCATAATAATACATATAGTTTCCAAAATCGTAATAAATATTTAAAATCAATAGGATTTGATAAATATTTAGGATGTAAAAATGGGTTAGAATCTAGAATAAATTGTAATACTTGGCCTCAAAGTGATGTAGAAATGATTGATAATACAGTAAGTGACTATATAAATAGTGATAAACCATTTATGGTATATTATGCAACAGTTTCTGGCCATATGGATTATAATTGGTCTAACGCAATGAGCAGAAAAAATAAAGACGCAGTAAATGATTTACCATATAGTTTAAGCGTTAAAGCTTATTTAGCTTCTCAAATAGAATTAGATCATGCATTAAAAAGTTTAATAGAAAAATTAAGTGAAGCAAATAAATTAGATGATACAGTACTTGCACTTGTAGGAGATCATTATCCTTATGCTTTATCTTTAGATGAAATAAATGAAGTATCAACTTATAAAAGAGATAATATTGTAGAAATAAATAGAAGTAATTTTATTTTATGGAATATAAATCAGGAAACAATACATATAGATAAAGTTGCAAGTCAAATAGATGTATTGCCAACACTATTAAATTTATTTGGTATAGAATATGATTCACGTTTGATAACAGGAAAAGATATTTTAAGTAACTCACCAGGTTTTGCTATTTTTAAAGATCAAAGTTGGGTAAGCGATTATGGTACTTATATAAGTAGTAGTGGAAAGTTTAGTTTAAAAGATGGTAAAACTTTACCTGAAAATTATATTTCTAAAACGAATAATTTAATACAAAATCGTGTAAAAATGAGTAAACTATTATTACAAAATAATTATTATAATTTAGTAATTAATTCTATAAATTCGACAAATTAAAAATAAAGTTTTTAATATAATTATAATGGTGATTATATTGAAAACTTTTTATATTTTTAAATTAAATAGACAATATTTTAAATTAGCGCATAAAAAACCAGAAAATATATATATAATTTTAAAAACGATATATAATCATAATAATAAAGATGTATTAGTTGCATTTGATTTATTTGATGAAGTATGTTGTCCAATAAATAAAAATTTTTTTAACAGCTATTTATTTGAAGAATTATCTGTATTGGAAGAATATACTAAATATCGAGATGTTCATATGTATCATAATTATTTTACTAATGAAGAAAGTAAAATAACTATAAATAAAAGTTTTATAAAAATTAAATCTAATAAATTTGAGAATATATTTATAAAATCACTTTTAGATATAGAAAATTTATTTATATGTAATTTTAATAAAAATTATTATTTTTTAAGTAGTAGATATAATCGTCTTGTAAAAAAGGGTAATATCTAGTATAATTTTAAAGAGGAGTGATATTATGTTACATGATATATTATTAGTAGTAATAGGCTTAGTAGTTGGATTAATAATAGGATTTATAATTGCAAGAACTTATATGATGAAATATTTCAAAAAAAATCCACCTATAAATGAAAAAATGATAGAAACATTAATGAGTGGTATGGGAAGAAAGCCTAGTCAAAAACAAGTTAAACAACTAATGCAACAAATGAATAAGATGATGTAATTATGAAGATAGATTTAAATAATTTAAATAGATTAAATAAAATTGAAATAGATGAAGATGTTAATCTAGACATTAATTCTTATAGTAAAACAGATATAAGAGAATTAAAAGATTTACATGTAGTAGGTATAGTTGAAATAGATTATGAAAATAATATTGTTTTAAATTTAAAATTAAGTGGTACTATGGTATTGCCATGTGCGTTAACTTTAGTAGATGTACCATATAAATTTGAAACAATAATAGAAGAGAATTTAGAAAATTTTGATGAAATTTATAAAAATAATCGAAATGGACTTGAAATATCTTCAATTTTATGGGAAAATATTGTATTGGAAATTCCCATGAGAGTTGTATCTGAAAATGCAGATGTAAAAAATATATCAGGGGATGGATGGAAATTAATTAGTGAAGAAAAGGAGTGATACGTGTGGCAGTTCCATTTAGAAGAACAAGTAAAACAAAAAAAAGAATGCGTAGAACACATTTAAAGAAAGAAGCACCTGTAATTACAAAATGTCCTAATTGTGGGGCTTATATAAAACCTCATAGAGCATGTACTGAATGTGGTTATTACAAAGGAAAAGAAGTTTTAGAAATTGAAAAAAAAGACGAATAAAGCCTATAATGGCTTTTTAGTTTTTAGGGGGAAATATGAGTACTTTAGATGATGAGTTTGTACATATAGGTACTGATAATATATATAAAGAATTATGGATAAATTTTAGTGAAAACCCTATACATTATAGTAGTTTAAAACCTTGTGGAGGACTTTGGTTAAGTAAGAAAACTGATTCTTCATATGGTATTTGTGATTGGATAGAATATAATAGCACTATTTTATATGAAGAAGTTTTTCATCTTTTTTTTGATGACAAACCAGGTTGTTTTATAAAATTAAAAAAAGATGCTAAATTATTAAAAATATCTGATGTAAGCGATTTTGATAAATTAAGGAAGTCTGGTTATATAAAAAATATATATGATGAAGGTGTAATAACACATGGATTAGCATATAAAGGCACATTTGTTCCATTAGTTTATAGAGACTTACCAAAAGAAGAAATTTATGGAACTCATCGCTTTAAAGAAATGTTAGATTACGATAAAATTGCAAAAGATTATGATGCCTTATATATAAATATGAAAGCTGATATAAGTTTTGCAAGCATGGGAATAATAAAAACTTTAATAATCATTAATCCAAATGCTATTTTATACTATATTCCAATTAGTATAGATTATTCTTGTAGAAAAGCTAATATATCACAAGATAAAAAATATATAGAAGAACCTACAAAAGATTATTACTTATTAGAAGAATATATAAAAGAAAACTTTAAAGATATTCCATTTAATGGAAATTATGAAGAATATATAGAAAATTTACGTAAAACTTTGTTATCATATCAAGATGAAGTTTTAAAAGCTGTAGAAAATATGGGATTTAAAATGAATAGTGGTTTAACTATAGATAAAGTAGTTTATTCAATAATAAGAAACCTTTTTACAGAAAGCATTCAAAAAAAGAAAATATTGACATAAAAAGAACTTGAAATATTATATTCTCTTTGATATAATTAACTTGTTCTATTTATGGCGGTGTAGCTCAGTTGGCTAGAGCGACCGGTTCATACCCGGTAGGTCGGGAGTTCGACCCTCTCCGCCGCTACCAATAAGAAACTAAAGTCGATTCATACGAATCGATTTTTTTATTTATATATTGTAACTTTTATGTTACTATAAAAATAGGTGATTAGTATGCTAAATGAAAAAGTTGTATTAGAATATCCTTACTTAAAAGAATATTCTAAAAGTACAATTTTTGTTACAGAAGAAGATTATTTAAATATAAGAAATAGTGAGCCTATAAATATTGGACAATTAAGTATTCCAAAAGAATTAATTGTCAGAATATTAAATGATGATAACTATTTTAATTATGTTTTTAAATACTTTAATAAAGAAATTAACTCATTTCAAATTAACTATATAATAAATGGTGATACAGGACCATCATTAAGTTATAAAAAATCAGCCATACTAAAAGCTATTAATATTTATCTAAAACAAAATAATAAAACTTCTTTAGAACAAGAAAGATATCAAACTTTAAAAAATTGTGTATCTTATGATACTTTTAAAAAAGATAAAAGTAATCAAATATATAAAATTAATATAGATAACACTGATTATGAAATAAATACTAATGATTTTATAAAATTTTTAGAATTAAATGATGAAGAATATGATGAAGCTTTAAATAAAGATTTTATATTTAATATTAAAATCGAACACTTTATATATGCACTTTGTTCATTCTTAAAAGGTAATAGTATACATAGTATATTTCAAGATTATATGTTTCCTAATCATATAGCAGATAGAATAAAAAAACTAAGAGCAAATGAAGTAATCGATACAGAATCTTTAAATAAACATTTAGAAACAACTGATAAAAGATTCAAAAACGTAGAGATAGATCCTGATTTAAAAAAAGAAATAATAAAAGATATACCAGCTAACTTTAATAATTTAGAAAAAGCTATATACATATATATAAAAATGTGTAGATTATTAACTTATGACGAAGAATATTTTGCAGTAAACCAAAAAGGTAAATCAACAGAAAAACATAAAAATATTGATTATGTAAAACAAATAAATTTAAAAAATAATAAATTAGTATGTTTTGAATTTAATATAATTTATTCAAAATTATTAAATGAATTAGGACTTAATTTTTCTAGCGAATATAAAGGAATGATTGGAGAAGCTTATGGTGATGCTCATGCTAATTTAGAATTTCGATATGAAAAATTTTTAGTTAAGGCTGATTCAGTTACTTCAATTTTATGTGGAGATTTACTAAGAGCTAAAACTAACGATAAACTAGTAGGATTATCTTGTTTAAATAAAAATGAAGATACTAAGAAAGAATTCGAAAAAATACTATATGACGTTTATAAAGTTATATTAACTCAAGAACAAGATACAAAGAAATTTTATTCATTTGAAGAAATATTAAAAGAATATAATAAATTATCTGAAAAAGTTGAAATTACATTAAAAGAAAAATTATCAATACTTATTGATAAAGTAAATAATGCCAATATGGTTGGTGTTGATACGATGTCTTATTTATTATCATTAAGAAAAGTATTATTTAATGAAATAGAAAGAGAAAAAAATATAAAAATAATCATAATAAGAAATAATGAACCAAATGATAATAATATGGTAGCGGAAGCTAACGCAGTAATCGTAATAAATGAAAAAGATTTTAATGAAGAAGATGAAAATATATACTATTTATATAGACCAAATCAGTTACTTATAAGTGTTTCAAAAGAAGAATTAAATGAAAGATTTAATGATAATAAACTACAATATATTGAAGCTAATGATCCTAAAATTCCTGGAATAAATGGAGGTATTAAAAAATGATAGAAAAATTAAGAAATATAAATCAAAAATTAATAATATTAAATCAAAATAATGAAGCTTTACTAAATAAGTATAAATTAATTGAAAAATTATTAAGTGATGATAAATGTTTTTTTAAAATAAATATTGAAGAAGCTTATAGTATACTTAGAGATTTACAAATAGATGAAAAAGATATTAAAAACATATATGAGGATTTAATAGATATTAAAAATTATTAGGGGATAATATGATTAATAATTATCAAGAAAAAAACATGATAATTGCAACACATGAAGATATAGAATATATTAAAAATTCCAAATATATACCAACAAAATTAGGATATGTTCATGAGGAAGTAATAAGAAGAATTTTAAATGACGAAAAATATTTTCAAATTGCAAAAAAATGTTTTGATGGAGAAATAGATTTATTTCAAATAGGTACTATTACTTATTCAAAAATAGATGTATCTTTTAGCTATGAATCATTAGCAATACTTAAATCAATTGAAATGTATATAAAAGAACATGAAATAAATGATAATATTATAAATAGATATCAAATATTAAAAAAATGTGTATCTTTTTTAACATTTAAAAATAATATAATTAATAAAAAATATAATATAAATATAGAAAATAAAAATTATAGTATTGATATAGAAAAATTTATAGAATTCTTAGAATTACCTGATATAAAATACGAACTATATATAAATCATAAACAAATATATGGTATTAAAAAAGAACATTTTTTATATGCTTTATGTTCATTTTTTAAAGAAAATGAAATTATATATAAATATGAATTACCAGATAAATTTAAAAAAAGATATGAAGAAATAGAAAATTATAAAAAAATAGATTTTGAATCTACTAATAAAAATTATGATAATAATGAATTAAATAAAGAAATAATTATAAATAAAGAATTAAAAAATGCTATACTAAAAAATATACCATCTAACTTTAATAATCTAGAAAAAGCTATATACATATATATAATTATGTGTAAAACATTAACTTATGATGAAGAATATTTAGTTTCATTTAAAAACTCTATAGATAAACATAAAAACATTGGTTATATAAATACAATTTCTCCAACTAATAATAAAGTAGTTTGTTATGAGTTTAATTTAATATATGCTAAATTTTTAGAAGAATTAGGTATAAAGTATTCTATTTTATATAAAGGAAATAAACGATCTTATAAAGATACACATACAAGTTTAATTTTTAACTATAATAAATATTTAATTAATGTAGATTCTGTAACTTCTGTATTTAATGGAGATTATTTTAAAGCTAAATTAAATCAACCATTAATAGGTTTATTATGTATAAATAAAAATCAAAATACTAAAAATGAATTTAATAAAATATTAGAAAAAGTTTATAAAACAATAATAAATAAAGAACATTCTAAAATAAATAAAGATAACTTTAATGATATATTAAACGAATATAGAAAATATACTAAAAAAACAAATATAACATTAGCAGATAAATTATCAATACTTATAGATAAAGTAAATAAAGCTAATATGGTTGGTGTTGATACAATGTCTTATTTATTATCATTAAGAAAAGTATTATTTAATGAAATAGAAAGAGAAAAAAATATAAAAATAGTTATAATAAGAAATAATGATTTAAAAGAAACTAATGCAGTAATTATAATAAATAAAAAAGATTATAATGAAGAAGATGAAAATATATACTATTTATATAGACCAAATCAGTTACTTATAAGTGTTTCAAAAGAAGAATTAAATGAAAGATTTAATGATAATAAACTACAATATATTGAAGAAAAAAATTATATTTTTGGAATCAAAAAAAATCATAATAAATGATTTTTTTATTTTGTAACTTAGTTGTAACATAATATATAATATACTTAAAATGAAGGAGAGAAAATATGGAAATATTAAAGGTAGAAAATTTAACAAAAATATATGGTGAATACTCAAATAAAGTTACTGCATTAGATCATGTTTCTTTTTCAGTTGAAAAAGGTGAATTTGTTGCAATAGTAGGAGCATCAGGTAGTGGTAAATCAACTCTTTTACATCTAATAGGTGGTGTAGATAGACCAACATCCGGTAAAGTATTTATAGATGGTAAAGATATATTTGAATTTAATGATGATAAACTAGCCATTTTTAGAAGAAGACAAGTAGGTCTTATTTATCAATTTTATAATTTAATACCAATATTAAATGTAGAAGAAAATATTACATTGCCATTATCATTAGATAATCGTGCTGTAGATAATAAAGTATTAAGTGACTTATTAGATACTTTAGGTTTAAAATCAAGAAAAAATCATTTACCTAACGAATTATCAGGAGGACAACAACAAAGAACAAGTATAGGACGTGCATTAATTACTAATCCTGCTTTAATATTAGCAGATGAACCAACAGGTAATTTGGATTCTAAATCTAGTGATGAAATAGTTGCACTATTAAAAAAATCTAATAAAGAATTAAATCAAACTATTATAATGATTACACATAATATGGAAATTGCAAAATGTGCAGATAGAATAATTAAATTAGAAGATGGAAAAATTGTTGAGGAGGAATAGTTTATGAACTTACTTAACAAATTAACTATTAAAAATTTAAAATTAAATAAAAAAAGAACTATAGTTACAATTATAGGTATAACTTTATCAGTTGCACTAATAACGGCAGTTTCTACTATGTATATGAGTTTAATAAAATCTTTAATTAATTTTGAAACATATGAAAAAGGTAATTTTCATATAGCATATTATAATGTACCAAAAAGTGATTTAAATATATTTGAAGAAAATAGAAAAATAGAAACTATTAATTTAACAAGCAATATTGGTTATGCTAAAATTAACTCTAAAAATAAAAATAAACCATATGTTTTTATAAAAGGTTTTACTAAATCATCTTTAGAAAACTTATCTATTAAATTAGTAGAAGGAAGGTTACCACAAAATGAAAATGAAATAGTTATTCCAACTCATTTAAAAACAAATGGAAGAGTAGAACTTAAAATAGGTAGTACTATTACTTTAGATGTAGGGAAACGTATTAATTTAGATGATTCTGTAGAATTAACTCAAGATAATTTTTTGTTTGATAATGAAGATATAGTAAATACAACATCAAAAACATATAAAATTGTTGGAATAATTGAAAGACCAGCATCTAATATTGAAGATTATTCTGCACCAGGTTATACATTTATTACATTAATGGATGAAAAAGCTTTAATGAATAATGTTGATGTTTATGCAAAATATACAAAAGATGGTACTAAAAATGCTTATAAAGTTACCGCTAATATATTAGGTGTTGATGAATATTTATTTGAAAAATACTATAAAGGAGAGGCTACTAGTGAAGAAGCAGAATTAGCTTTAAAAGAACTTCAAAAACAAAAATATAAAATAAATATAAATTCTTATTTAATTAATTTAGAAACTGATCCATTAGGAACAAATAATACGGGTGATTTAGTAGTAGTTGTTGGAATTGTAATAGGAATTATTATAGTTACGTCAGTATTTTGTATAAAAAATAGTTTTG
Source organism: uncultured Bacilli bacterium (assembly GCA_947632375.1). Taxonomy (GTDB): domain Bacteria; phylum Bacillota_I; class Bacilli_A; order RF39; family UBA660; genus UMGS1124. The sequence goes on along the minus strand of CANRPF010000007.1, from coordinate 35,684 downwards.
ATATTTCAATAACAGAAAAAATAAAACAATATGGAATGTTAAAAAGTATAGGAGCTACTAAAAAACAAATAAAGAAAAATGTATTTTATGAAGCTAGTGTATTAGGGTTAATTGGTATTCCATTAGGATTATTATTAGGTTTATTTGCATCATTCATATTAATTATTGTAAGTAATTACTTTTTACAAGATATGATTGCATCAGGTTTAAAACTAGTATTATCAATTTCATTATTATCACTTGTTTTATCTATAATTCTTGGTACTATAACAATATACTTCTCAGCATTTAGAAGTGCTCATAAAGCATCTCGTATATCACCAATTGATTCAATAAGAAATTCAGCTAATATAAAAATTAAAAGTAAAAAATTAAAATCGCCAAAAATAGTACATAAATTATTTGGAATAGGTGGAGATATATCTTATAAAAATATTAAAAGAAATAAAAAGAAATATAGAACTACAGTAATTTCTATAATAGTTTCTGTATCAATATTTATTGCATTATATTCATTTATGTCTACAGCATTTTTAACAGTAGATAATGAACTTAAAATATCTGAATATAATATATCATTAACTGCTTATAATTTAAATGAAACATATTATAATAAACTCATAGAAACTACTAAATTTGATAATATAGAAGACTATGTTATTTTAAGAGAAGTAGGATTTACTTTTAAAGATATTAAATATAATCCAAAATATATAGATTTTTTGGGAGGAGAACCAACTGAAGAAAATGACAACTATTTTGCTTTATATACATTAGGAGAAGAACAATATAATAAATACTTAAAAGAATTAGGTTTAAAATATGATGATATTAAAGATAAAGCAATATTATTAGATAATCAAAAATTTGCAAAATATATAGAAAAGAAAAATAAGTATGAATATAAAACATTAAGAAAATATGATTATAATGTTGGAGATAAAATAAATGGGCAAATAAATGAATTAAAAGATTATACATTAGAAATCGGTTATATTTCAGATAAATTACCATTTGGATTAAAAACAACTAATGGAACAATCGTAATAATAAGTGATGAATTATATGAACAAATTAAAATAAATGATATTTCATACTCTATAGAAATAGATTATCAATCTAGTAACGCAGATAAATTACAAGATGATATAGATGATTATTTAAAAGATGAAGATAATTATAGTTTATATAATTCTTTAGAAAATTATAAAATGATGAATAATTTATTTACTCTAATTGCAATATTCTTATATGGTTTTATAATAGTTATATCATTAATTGGTATTACTAATATATTTAATACAATAACAACTAACATGTTTTTAAGAAGACAAGAATTTGCAATGCTTAAATCTATTGGTATGACTAATAGTGAATTTAAGAAAATGATAAGATTAGAAAGTATATTTATTGGAGTAAAATCTTTAATTATTGGTATTCCAATAGGATTAGTATTATCATACTTAATATATTATTTTCTAGGTAAAGATGCTGGAATAGCCTATAAATTACCAATATTAGCAATTATTATTTCTATTATTGCAGTTTTATTATTAATTAGTTCTTTAATGAAATATTCTATGAATAAAATTAATAAACAAAATACTATAGAAACAATTAGAAATGAAAATATATAAAGGCTTTAATGCCTTTTTATATATGTTATAATGAAATTGGAGAGTTTATATGAATATATTACTTATTGAAGATAATTTAAATATTATAAAAGGTCTTAAATATTCTTTTGATATAAATAATTATAATTTAATATATATTACTAATATAAAAGATACTTTAAATTATTTAAAAGAAAATAAATTAATAGATTTAATAATTATTGATATTACATTACCAGATGGAAATGGTTTTGATTTATATGAAAACTATTTAAAAAAGTTAAATATTCCTACAATATTTTTAACAGCTAAAGATGATGAAGATGATATTGTTAAAGGATTAAATATAGGAGGAGAAGATTATATAACAAAACCTTTTTCTACTAAAGAATTATTGGCAAGAATAAATAAAATACTTATAAGAAATAAGAAAAATAGTATTATTAATATTAAAGATATTAAATTTGATATAGATAAAATGATAGTATATAAAAATAATAATATAATTGATTTAACAAGTTTAGAATTAAAAATATTACATTTATTATTTTTAAATATAAATAAAACAGTAAGTAGATTAGTAATACTTGATAAAATATGGGAAATAACAGGTAATGATGTTGATGATCATACTGTAACTGTATATTTAAATAGAATAAGAGAAAAAATAGGTAATGATATAATTCATACTGTAAAAGGAATAGGATATAGAATAGATGAAGAATAAAATTAAACTAAAAAAATCTTTAAATATTATATTATTATTTTCTATAATTTCTTTATTTATTTTTATAATATTAAATATATATGAATATACTACTTATAGAAATGAAGTTAACTTAAAATTAAATAATATCATATATAAAATAAAAGAAGAATATCCCAATATAAAAGATAAAGATATAATAAGTATTATAAATGGTAGTAAATCTAATGACACTATATTAAGAAAATATGGTATTTTTATAGAAAATGATTATGTTATAAAAAGTTTAAATAATAAATTTAATATTTATTTAATTATAAATACTATATATTTATCTGTTGCTATATTAATAATTATAATTATATTTTTGTTATACGATAAAAGATTAGATAAAGATATTAGTAATATAACTAATTATATAGAACAAATTAATAAAAAGAATTATAATTTAGAATTAGATGATTTAACAGAAGATGAATTATCTATTTTAAAAAATGAAATATATAAAACAACTATTATGTTAAAAGAAAGTGCTGATAATTCTTTAAAAGATAAAATAGAATTAAAGAAATCTTTAGAAGATATATCTCATCAAATAAAAACACCTTTAACGTCTATTTTAATCATGTTAGATAGTATTATTGATGATCCTACTATGGATAATAATACTAAGTTAGATTTTATAATTAATATAAAAAGAGAAGTAGGTAATATAAATTTTTTAATACAATCTTTGTTAAAGTTAACTAAATTTGATGTTAATACAATTAAATTTACTAAAAAAAGTATATTTGTTAATGACTTAATAAATGATTCTATAAAAAATATATCAACTATATGTGATTTAAAAAATATTAAAATTAATGTAAGTGGGAATAATAATATAAAATTAAAATGTGATTATATGTGGCAGAAAGAAGCATTAACTAATATAATTAAAAATAGTATAGAACATTCTAAAGAAAATAGTAATATAGATATTAATTATGAAGAAAATAATGCATATATTAGTATAACTATAAAAGATTATGGTATTGGAATAAATAAGAATGATTTACCTCATATATTTAAAAGATTTTATAAATCAGTTAATTCTACTAACGAAAGTATGGGTATAGGTTTAGCATTATCGAAAGCTATTATTGAAAAAGAAAATGGAACTATTGATGTAAAATCAAAAATAAATGAAACTATTTTTATAATAAAATATTATAAAATATAATTATAGGAGTAAGTATGTTAGAAGTAATAAAAAAATATTTTATTTATTTTATGTTTTATTGTATTATAGGTTGGATTTATGAAGTATTTCTAGAAGTAGTAGTATATAGATGGGGATATTCTAATAGAGGGGTTTTATTTGGACCATATTTACCTGTTTATGGATTTGGTGCTTTAACTTTTATTATACTTTTAGGAAAATTAAAGAAAAAGAAAATAAAAATATGTAATATAAATATAACACCAATACTAATATTTTTAGGAATAATTATAATATCTACAACAATAGAGTTAATAGCGAGCTACATTATGGAATTATCTAGTGGTAGTTGGGCTTGGGATTATACACACTATGCATTTAATTTTCAAGGAAGAATCGCACTAAATCCTAGTATTAGATTTGGTATAGGCGGAATGATTTTTATGTATATTTTACAGCCACTATTTGAAAAAATAAAAAATAAGAAAGTTATAAATACGTTATTTATTATATTTGCATTTACTTTAGTTAGCGATTTAATTTATACATTTTTAATAAAGCAGTAAGCTTTATTATTTTTTTAGTTGACAATACCCCCAGGGGGTAATACAATTTGTTTGGTGATACAAATGGATAAATTAAAATATAGAGATAATGAAAGTAAGAAAAAATTAGATAGAAGATTAAAAACTATAGAAGGTCAAATTAGAGGTATAATAAATATGGTAGAACAAGATAGATATTGTTATGATATATTGATTCAAATATCTGCAGTAAATAAATCTTTGAAAAGCTTATCGGATATTATTTTAAAAGAACATTTATCTACTTGTGTTAAAAATGCTATCAAAGAAGATAATTTAGATATTATTGATGAATTTATGGATATGGTGAAGAGGGTAAATTTATGAAAAAGATTATTTTAAATATAGATGGTATGAGTTGTAGTGCTTGTTCTAGTTCATTAGAAAAATATTTAAGTAAAAGTTATGGTGTAAATAAATGTTCTGTTAACTTAGTTCTAGCTGAAGCACTAATATATTATGACGATACTATTATAACTATTAATGATTTAATAAAATACGTAGAAGAAGCAGGTTTTGAAAGCGATGGAGAAAAAGTATTAAATAATACAAAATCAGAAAAAAAGCCATTAATTATATATAGTATATTAGCTTTAATTATTTTAATTTTTAGTATGGGACACATGGTATTTAATAACTTTATAAATCCAAAAGATCATCCACTATTTTATTCAATAACTTTACTTATTTTAGTTATACCATTTTTAATTTATGGATTCGATATATTTAAAAAAGGTGCATCAAATATAATTCATAAAATGCCAAATATGGATACATTAGTTACTTTAGGAGTAAGTATAAGTTTTTTATATAGCCTTTATTCTTTAATAATGATATTTAAAGATACAAATTATGTAAATAATATTTATTTTGAATCATGTGCTATTATTATATATTTTGTTAAATTAGGAAGATATATTGATAAAAATACTAAAGAAAAAACTACTTCTGCTATTAAAGAACTTGTACAAATAACACCTAATAAAGCTATAGTAAAAGTTGGTAGTATAGAAAGAGAAGTTAATATTGATGAAGTTAATGTAGATGATATCTTAGTTTTAAAATCAGGAATGAAAGTTGCTGTAGATGGTGTAGTTATTGAGGGTGAAACTCACGTTGATGAAAGCTTTATAACAGGTGAATCTTTGCCTAGCAAAAAAATAAAAAATGATAACGTATTAGCAGGTAGTTTAAACATTGATGGAAATATACTATATAAAGCAGTAAATATAGGAAGTAAAAGTTTAATATCAGAAATAGTTAGAATGGTAAAGTCAGCAACACTTGAAAAAACTAATATAGAAAGAATAACAGATAAAATATGTAGAGTCTTTGTACCATTTGTAATTTTAATTTCAATAATTACACTTATTTTAAATTTATTTTTAAATAATTCTATAGCAACTTCTTTTAATAATATGATTAGTGTTTTAGTAGTAGCATGTCCTTGTGCATTAGGTCTTGCAACACCACTAGCTATTGTAGTTAGTGTAGGATTAAGTGCTAAAAATAACATTTTAATTAAAAGTAGTACTACATTAGAGTTAGCTAAAAATATAAATGTCGTTGTTTTTGATAAAACAGGAACTCTTACTTATGGAAAGCCAAAAGTATCTGAAATATTTAATTTTAGCAACTTTTCAGATAATGAATTAATGGAATTAGCATGTAGTATAGAAGATAAATCAAATCATCCAATATCTTTAGCTTTTAAACTCTTTAAAGAATCTAATAATATAAAACTACGTGAAGTATCTAAATTTAAATCAATAGATGGAATAGGATTATTTGGCAATATTGATAATAAAAAAATATATTTAGGAAGTAATAAATTATTTAAAAAATTAAATCTAAAAAATAACTATAAAGAAAAAGAAGACTACTTAAGTAATAAAAATAATAGTATTATATATATTACAACAGATAAAGATGTATTAGGTATAATAGGAGTAGTTGATGTAATAAGAAATGATGCATTTGATGTAATAAAAAAATTAAAAGAGTTAAATATAAAACCTATTATGTTAACGGGAGATAATAAAATTACAGCAAATATTGTTGCAAAAGAACTTGGAATTGATACAGTAATAGCAGATGTTTTACCTACAGATAAAGCTAAATATATAAAAGAACTTGTAAAAGATAATAAAGTTATGATGGTAGGAGATGGTATTAATGATGCACCTAGTTTAGCATCTTGTACTATTGGAGTAAGTATGAGTAGTGGAACTGATATCGCTTTATCTTCATCTGATGTAGTTATTTTAAATGATAATTTATCTTCTATTATTAAACTTATAAATGTTAGCAAAAATACAATGAGAATAATAAAACAAAATTTGTTTTGGGCATTCTTTTATAATGTATGTATGATACCACTAGCTATGGGATTATTTAACTCTATTTCTTTAAGTCCAATGATAGCAAGTTTGGCAATGATGTTTAGTAGTTTAACTGTATCAATTAATTCTTTGAGATTAAAAAAAGAGAGAAGTGAGTAATTTGGAAACTTATAAAGAGATAGAAAGAAGTATTATTAAAAAATTTAGAAAAGATATATGGAGTCGTTTTATAAAAGCTATTCAAGATTATGAATTAATATGTGAAAACGATAAAATAATGGTATGTATAAGTGGAGGAAAAGATTCATTTTTATTAGCTAAATGTATTCAAGAATTAAAAAGACACGGAAAGATAAATTTTGATGCATATTATGTCGTAATGAATCCAGGTTATACTGAAGAAAATAAAAATCAAATAATTAACAATGCTAAAACTATGAATATACCTATTCTTATGTTTGAAAGTGATATATTTAATGTAGTAACATCAGTAGAATCAAAAAGTCCATGTTATTTATGTGCAAGAATGAGAAGGGGACACCTTTATAACAAAGCTAAAGAATTAGGATGTAATAAAATAGCTTTAGGTCATCATTTTGATGATGTAATAGAAACAACTTTACTATCTATGTTTTATGGTTCTGAAATTAAAACAATGATGCCTAAATTACATAGTGATAACTTTAAAGGTTTAGAGTTAATTAGACCACTTTATTTAGTTAAAGAATCTGCAATAATTGCATGGGCTAAATATAATAATTTAAAGTTCCTAAATTGTGCTTGTAAATTTACAAGAGATACCAAAGATAATTTATCATCTAGCAAACGTTTAGAAATGAAAAAAATGATAAATGATTTAAGAAAGTTAAATAAAGATATAGATTATAATATTTTTAAAGCTTTAGATAATATAAATTTAAATTGTGTTTTAGGTACTAAATATGATGGCAAATATACAAGTTTTTTAGAAAAATACTAATACTTTTATGTTATACTAAACTAAAGGAGATTATATGTTAATAGTTAAAAACATAAAGAAGAAATTTGTAACTCATGATAAATCTACAAAGAACAAATATTTTTATGCAAATGATGGAATATCATTCGAAGCTAAAGATGGAGAAATACTAGGAATTCTTGGACCAAATGGTGCAGGTAAAACTACACTTCTTAGAGTAATTGTAGGAATACTTGAAAAAGATGAAGGTACAATTAAATTTGATAATTTAAAAAATGAATTAGATATAAAGAAAAATATTGCATTTCTTTCTGGAAATACAAAATTATATAATTTAATTACTCCATACGAATTATTAAAAATGTGTGCCAATATTTATGGAGTAGATAAAGATAAAATAGAATCTAGAATTAAAGAAATATCTGAATTTTTAGAGATGGATAGTTTTTTAAATAAAAGAATAGAATTTTTATCTACAGGGCAAACTCAAAGAGTAAATATTGCAAGATGTTTAATACATGATCCAAAATATTATATTTTAGATGAAGCTACTAATGGATTAGATATTATATCAAGTCAAATTATATTAGAATTTATAAAAAAAGAACGTAAAAGAGGTAAAACTATACTTTATTCTACTCATTATATGGAAGAAGCAGAAAATATATGTGATAGGGTAATTATGATAAATAAAGGTAAAATATTAAAAATTGGAACTCCTAAAGAAATAAACGATTTTACAAACACAAAAAATTTAAGAGATGCATTTTTTAAATTATTGGGTGAATATCATGAAAAATAATATATGGATAATTTTTAAAAAAGAAAATTTAAGCATGTTTAGAGATAAAAAGTCGTTAGCTATGATGCTAATAGTACCTTTTTTAATACCAGCTTTGATTATAGGATTTTCATTTTTATTTAAAAAAGACGCAATAGATGTAAAAGATAATATTGAAGAATATAATAAAATTGGTATAAATTTCTCTTTAACTAATGAAGAAAAAGAATTATTTGATGCTTATAATATAGAAGTTATATATGATAGTAATATAGAAAATTTAGAAAAATTATGTGAGCAAAATAAAATAAATTTATATGTTACTAAAACAGGTAATAGTTATATATTAAATGGAACTTATAATGATAATACTTCTAAAACAGTATCGTTATTTGAATCATATTTTGAAAGCTATAAAAATAAATTACAAGAAGAAAAATTATTACTATATGGTATTAATCCAAGTGAAATATTAGATTCTATTAATATGGAAGTTAATATAAAAGAAACAGAAACGTATTTAACTGATTATATAAGTAACTATATTGTAAATTATGCATTTTTATTTATAATTATGGCTATAACTGTATCAGCAACATATCCAGCTACTGATATAACGGCAGGAGAAAAGGAAAGAGGTACTTTAGAAACATTACTTACATTTCCTATAAAAAGCAAAGATATTATTATTGGAAAATATTTAAGTGTTACTCTTTCTTCTATAATAACAGGTATTATAAGTTTAATATTAGCAGTTATTTCTATATTTATATCATCTAATTTATTTGATTTATTTAAAGATAGTACGGTTACTTTATCAGTTAGTAGTTTGTTATATGCAACGATAGTTATAATTGCTTATTCATTTTTAATAAGCGGACTTTGTATTGCCATAGCAAGCAATAAAAAAACATTTAAAGAAGCTCAAAGTGCATTGACACCATTAACATTTATTTCATTTTTTCCGGGATTAATTGCATTTATGTTAAAATTAAAATCAACTTCATCACTATCATTAATACCTTTTGTTAACTTTACTTTATTATTTACAGATATAACTGAAGGTAATATGAGTATAACAAATATATTGTTAATGATATTATCTACTACTATATTTATAATAATAGTTTTATATATAATTATTAAGCAGTATAAGTCTGAAAAAATATTATTTTCAAAATAAAAAAAGTGTTACCACTTTTTTATTTGTCAGTAGAACCAATTCCGCCTGTTCTTATTCCTTCAGCTTTATCATCATCTGTTAGCAAATATTTTTGAAATATAACTTGTCCTATTGCAGTTCCTTTTTTTATTTCAATATCATGATCTAATATATTATAAAATTGAAAAAAGAAATGTCCGTCATTAGACTCATTACCATAATAATCAGCATCTACAATTCCAATTCCATTTGCCATAACTAAACCTTTTTTTGGACCTGAACTTCTATTAACTAACATAAAAAATTCATCTTCTTCACAATAAGCTTTTAAACCTGTTGGTACTAACGTAGGTTTTTGACCACTTTTATATGCTGGAATTATAACATCTTCAGCTGCTTCAACATCATATCCTGCTGAATATTTTGTCTTTCTTGTAGGTAAGTTTATTGATTTATCTTCATATCCTTTCGCAATTTCAAAACCTCTTTTTCTTTCCATAATCTCAAATCCTTTCATTTATAATAAAATTATAACATACTTATTGAAAATTTATATATAAAGAACTATCTTTTTCATAAAGTAAAGTTATTTTTTTACCCTTAATAAAAATAAAACCTTCTTCTTTTAAATACTTTAATTCTCTTGACATAGCACTTCTATCAATAGATAAATAGTCTGCTAAATCTGTAAAATTAAATGGTAGATATATATATTTTGAATTATATTTTTTTGACATAATATCAAAATATTTTAGAAGTTTATTTCTTATTGTTTTTTTTGTAAGTAGTTCGATTCTCTCATTTTTTTCTTCTATTTTTTCAGTTAATATTTTTAATATATTTTTTATAAATTGCATATAGTAATCTTTAGATTCATTACTTAAAAATAATCTTGTATAATCAATTAAAATAACGTCTGTTGTTTCTTTAGCTATTAAATCATATTCTGTACTTTTAAGTGAAGATATTATAGAACCAAAAATTTGATTATCCATTAATTCTTCTATAATTATTCTATTTCCATTGTAATCAGTTTTTCTAATTTGAATATATCCTTTTATAATTATTCCTAAAATATTTTCATTCTTGCCAAGTATTTGTAAAGGACTATTTTTTTGGAAAGTAACTATATCTGCTTCTAAAAATTTTAGTAGTTTCTCTTTATTTCTTGGACTGATATTATCAAATGGATTTGTCATAAAATAATCACCTTAAAAAAATTTTATCATTTTTCTTTAATTGTTGCAATTGCAACAAATTATTTTTAATAAATGTGATATATTTTAGTTATGATAAAGAAAGAGGTAGTGATATGAAAGTTATAAAAAGAGACGGGCATATGGTAGATTATTCTCCTGATAAAATAGAGAACGCCATAATGAAAGCTAATATGGAAGTAGAAGAGGCAGATCAAGCTTCTCCAACTCAAATAAAAAATATAATAAGATATATAGAAAGATTAGGTAAAAAAAGAATATTAGTTGAAGATATTCAAGACATTATTGAAATGAAATTGATGTCTATTGGAAAATATGCTTTAGCTAAAAAATATATAACATATAGATATACAAGAGAGTTAGTTAGAAAAAGTAATACTACTGATTTAGCAATTAAAGAATTAATAGATGGTGAAAGTGAATATTGGAATACAGAAAATTCAAATAAGAATGCAAAGATTATAACTACTCAACGTGATTATTTAGCAGGTATTACAAGTACAGATATAACTAGAAGATTTTTGCTTCCAGAAGATATAGTAAGAGCTCATGATGATGGAATAATTCATTTCCATGATGCTGATTATTTTGCTCAAAATGCAATGCATAATTGTGATTTAATTAATTTGGAAGATATGCTTCAAAACGGAACTAATATTAATGGAGTTATGATTGAAAAACCACATCGTTTTATTACAGCTATGACAATTGCAACTCAATTAATAACTGCAGTTAATTCTAGTCAATATGGTGGTGTTACAATAACTTTAACTCATTTAGCACCATTTGTTAGGGACAGCTATAATCGTTTTTATGAAAAATATAAAAATAGAAAATTATCTAAAGAAAAATGTGAACAGTTTGCCCGTGAAGATTTAAAAAAAGAAATAACTGATGGAGTACAAACTTTCCAATATCAAATCAATTCAATGACTACTACAAATGGACAAGCTCCTTTCTTAAGCGTTTGTATGTACTTAGGCGAAACAGAAGAATATAAAGAAGAACTTGCTATGATAATTGAAGAAGTATTAAAACAAAGAATTCAAGGTATGAAAAATGAAGCTGGCGTTTATGTTACACCTGCATTTCCAAAATTATTATATATTTTGGAAGAAGATAATGTTAGAAAGGGTAGTAAGTATTGGTATTTAACTGAATTAGCAGCTGAATGTACTGCAAAGAGACTTGTTCCTGATTATATTTCTGAAAAAATAATGAAACAATTGAAAATTGATAAAAATGGAAATGGACAATGTTATCCTTGCATGGGTTGTAGATCATTTTTAACTCCTTATGTTGATGAAGCAGGTAAACCTAAATATTATGGTCGTTTCAATCAAGGAGTTGTTACAATAAATTTACCAGATGTTGCTTTATCTTCAGAAAAAGATATGGATGCATTCTGGAATATATTAGATGAAAGATTAGAACTTTGCCATAGAGCACTTCAAATTAGACATAAACGTTTGAGTAAAGCTACAAGTGATGTTGCTCCAATTTTATGGCAACATGGTGCATTAGCTCGTCTTAAAAAGGGTGAAAGTATTCACGATTTATTACATCATGGATATTCTACTATTTCATTAGGATATGCTGGATTATATGAATGTGTTAAATATATGACAGGTCATTCTCATACTGATAATGGTGAAGGTAAGGAATTTGGACTTGCCGTAATGAAAAAGTTAAATGATGCTTGTAAAAAATGGAAAGAAGCAGAAGATATAGATTACAGTGTTTATGGAACTCCTATAGAAGCTACTACTTATAAGTTTGCTAAATGTTTAAGAGAACGTTTTGGTAAAATTAAAGGAATTACTGATAGAGATTATATTACAAATTCTTATCATGTACCTGTTTTTGAAGAAATAGATGCATTTACAAAATTAAAATTAGAAAGTGAATTCCAACAATTAAGTCCAGGTGGTGCAATATCTTATATTGAAACTCCTAATCTTACTAATAATTTAGATGCTGTTATTGAAGTAATTCAGTTTATTTACGATAATATTATGTATGCAGAATTAAATACTAAATCAGATTATTGTTTAGAATGTGGCTATTCTGGTGAAATTTTAATTGATGATGATTTAGAATGGTATTGTCCTAACTGTGGAAATAGAGACCATGATAAATTACATGTTACTCGTCGTACTTGTGGTTATATTGGAACAAATTTCTGGAATAAGGGAAGAACTCAAGAAATTAAAGAACGTGTTATTCATATAGATGATAAAGATGACGAGGATAAATAGTGCGTTATAATAAAATACGTAAAATGGATATTACAAATGGAGAAGGTGTAAGAGTATCCATTTTTATGCAAGGATGTACTTTCAAATGTAAAAATTGTTTTAATCCTGAAACTCATGATTTTAATGGAGGAAAGGAATTTAATGATGAAACTATTGAAAGAGTACTTGAATTAGCTGAAAAGGATTATATTAAGGGTTTATCTATTCTTGGAGGTGAACCCTTACATCCTAATAATATAGATGGTACAACTAAACTCGCTAAATGTTTTAAAAAAAAGTATCCAAACAAAACAATTTGGATATGGAGTGGTTTTTTATTTGACAGGGATTTAAAAGGGAAAGAAGTTTTAAATTATATTGATGTATTAATAGATGGTCAATTTGTTGAAGAATTAAAAAATCCGATGTTAAAATGGAAAGGTTCTTCAAATCAGAGAGTAATAGATGTACAAAAATCTTTAAAAGAAGATAAAATAGTTTTATATGAATAATAAAAAACGGATTTATCCGTTTTTATTTTGAAAAGAAATCCTTAATATCAACTTCTAATACATCAGCTATACGTCCTAATGTAACAATACTAAAACTTTTGTTTTTTCTAAGACTTTCTATTTCACAAATATAATCAACTGATAAATCAGCTTCGTCAGCTAATTTCTGTTGCGTAAAGTGTTTCTCTTTACGATATTTCTTAATATTTTTCCTGATAATATTATAATAATAATCATTAGAATTATAAGAAGACACGTAAATCACACCCTTTTCTTAAATATATTTTCTCAAAAAGTCCAAAAATAGTGAACGGGCTTATAGTACGAGACATAATTATTATGTGTATTTAATTATAAATTTATTCAATATTCTTTCTTATCTTTTAAAAATTTTTTATAGATTTTAAGTAAAGCTCTTTTCTCAATTCTAGAAACATAGCTCCTAGAAATATTTAATTGTTCCGAGATTTCTTTTTGTGTTAACTCATCATTATTAAAAAGACCATAGCGTTTTATAATGATTTCTTTTTCTCTTTTATTTAATATGTTTAAATATTTTAAAAGCGTTGTTATTGAATCTTTATTATGAATTTGACTTAATATATCTTCATCATTACTTTTAACTACATCGATTAAATTTATTTCATTTCCATCTTTATCTATTCCTATAGAATCATTTAAACTAACATCATTTATATGTTTTTTATTATTTCTAAAATGCATTAATATTTCGTTTTGTATACACTTTGCACAATAAGTTGTCAGCCTAGTGTTCTTATCATTTTTAAAGCTATCTATACCTTTAATTAAACCTATAGTTCCTATACTAATTAAATCGTCTATTTCTTTTTCTTTAGTATCATATTTTTTTACAATATGGGCTACTAATCTTAAATTATGTTCTATTAATTTAGCTCTTGCATCTTTATCATTATTTTTTAATTTTTCTAAACATTCATTTTCTTCTTCTAACGATAATGGTTCTGGGAAAATATTTATAGAATAAGATCCTGTAAAAAAATATAGACCTTTAAATATATTTAATAAACTTAAAATCATAAAACCTCCAATAAATTATATAAATTAAATTTAAAATAAATAACTTATATTTATTCTTGCAATTTATTAAACTAAGGTTATATAATATATAGCTAAGGAAGTGAAGTATATGAATAATTTATCTTTAGATAAAGATTTTATAAGTTCAATAAATTTTTTTGAAAATATATTATTTTTAGATTCTTTTGAAAATAATAAAAAAATATATAATATGTTTGTAGATTATTTAAAAAAAGATAATCATTATGAATTAAAAATGAATATAAAAGAAAACAATAAAGATATTTTAAATACAAAATGTATACTTGCTAATAAACTTAATGGTGGCATAGTAATAAATGACATTATAAAGTTAGTTACACGAAAATATAATAGTGATTTAATAATAGATGTAAAAGAGATAGATAATAAAAATAAATGTGTTAAATTTGGTAGAAGAAAGTATACATCTAAAATATAATTGATTGCATATAATAAAATATGCAATTTTTTATTGAAAAAAAGTCTTAATTTTGATAAAATATCAATGGCTTTAAGCCAAATATACACATTTGCAGATTGCTAATCCTAGTGGCTATTGTTGGTGAGGCAAAAAGAAGCAAATGGATGAATAACGAAAGGAATGTGAAATTATGGCTGTTGTTTCTATGAATTATTTATTAGAAGCAGGTGTACATTTTGGACACCAAACTAAAAGATGGAACCCTAAAATGAAGGAATACATCTTTACATCAAGAGATGATATTTATATTATTGATCTTGAAAAAACAGTAGCATGCATTGAAAAAGCATATGCTGAAATTAAAAAAATAGCAGAAAATGGTGGTAAGTTTTTATTTGTTGGTACTAAAAAACAAGCTAATGAAGCGAGCCAAGAAGAAGCTATTAGAAGTGAATCTTTCTATGTAACTGAAAGATGGTTAGGTGGAACATTAACTAATTTCCGTACTATTAGAAAACGTGTTAAACGTTTAGAAGAAATAGAAAATATGGAAAAAAATGGAATGTTTGAAATGCTTCCTAAAAAAGAAGTATTTGGTTTACGTAAAGAATACGATAAATTAAATAAAGTATTAGTTGGTATTAGAGATATGGACAGACTTCCAAATGCATTAATAATAGTAGATCCTAAAAAGGAAATTAATGCAATTAGAGAAGCTAGAAAATTAAATATACCTGTATTTGGAATAGTAGATACTAATTGTGATCCTGATGATGTAGATTATGTTATTCCAGGAAATGATGATGCAGTAAGAGCTGTTAAAGTTGTTTTAGGAGTATTAAATAATGCAATATGTGAAGCTAAAGGATTAGAAATAGTTGATTATATAACTGAAGAAGAACCTAAGAAAGTAACTAAAAAAGACATGCTTGAAGGAATGAAAGAACTAGAAGAAGAAAAAATAAAAGTAGATAAAAAGGAAGATACTAAAATTAAAAAAGAAGTAAAAAAAGACGATAAAAAAGAAATAAAAAAAGAAAAAGCTAAAGAAGTAGAGGATTTATCTAAAAAAACTGTAGCAGAATTAAAAGCTATGGCTAAAGAAGCTAAAATTTCTGGATATACTTCTATGAAAAAAGATGAATTAATTAGTGTTTTAAATAAATAAGGAGTAAAATATGATAACTGCAAAACAAGTAAATGAATTAAGAACTTTAACAGGTGCCGGTATGATGGATTGTAAAAAGGCACTTACTGAAACAAATGGTGATATTGAAAAAGCAGTAGATTGGCTACGTGAAAAAGGTATTGCAAAAAGTGCAAAAAAAGCTAGCAGAATAGCAGCAGAAGGTCTTGCTAATATATATGTAGAAGGAAATAAAGCTATTATATTAGAAGTTAATAGTGAAACAGATTTTGTTAGTAAAAATGAAGAATTTACATCTATGATAGATGAAATTGGAAAAACAATTTTAAAAAGTGATGCAAAATCTTTAGAAGAAGCATTAAATTTATCTGTTAATGATATGACTATTAATGATTTAATAGTTGCTAAAACTGCAAAAATTGGGGAAAAATTATCTTTAAGAAGATTTGAAAATATTGAAAAAAATGATAATGAAGTTTTTGGAACATATTTACATATGGGCGGTAAAATTGCAGCATTAACAGTATTAGAAGGAGCTAATGAAGATGTTGCAAGAGACGTTGCAATGCAAGCTGCTGCAATGAAACCTCTATATTTAGATGAAACTGAAGTACCAAGTGATGTATTAGAACGTGAAAGCGAAATTATAAAAACACAAGCTATGGAAGAAGGAAAACCTAGTGAAATAGCTGAAAAAATGGTCGCTGGAAGAATTAAAAAATACTATAAAGAAGTTTGCCTTTTAGATCAAGCATTTATAAAAGATGGCGATCAAGATGTAAAAACATATGTCGCTAATAATAAGGGTACTGTTAAGAAAATGATTCGTTACGAAGTTGGCGAAGGAATGCAAAAAAGAGAAGAAAATTTTGCTGAAGAAGTAATGAATCAAATCAAAAATTAGAAAACTGATGTTTTCTTTTTTTTATGAAAATAATAGAACTTTTTTTAATAATATGATAGAATTATATAGAATAGGAGAATTGGTATGAATATTCTTGAAATAATTAATAAGAAAAGATTAAATAAAGTTCTAACATATGACGAATTAAGTTTTGCTTTTAATGGTTTTTTAAAAGGAGATGTTTTAGATTATCAAATGTCTTCGTTATTAATGGCAATAGTAATTAATGGTATGACTTTAGAAGAAACTATTAATCTTACTGATATTTTTATAAAAAGTGGCAAAATATTTGATTTAAGTAAAATATCTGATGTAATAGTAGATAAACATTCAACAGGTGGAGTAGGAGACTCAACAACCTTAGTAGTTGGCCCAATTTTAGCTGCGATGGGAATTAAGATGGCTAAAATAAGTGGAAGAGGTTTAGGAATTACAGGTGGAACGATAGATAAATTAGAAAGTATACCAAACTTTAATGTAAATTTAAGTGAAAGAGAATTTAAGAAAAATTTAAAAGAAGTAGGATTTGTAGATTGTTCTCAAACTAAAGATTTAGTTCCATTAGATAAAGTTGTTTATGCTCTAAGAAGTGTAACAGGTACAACTGAATCATTACCATTAATAGCATCAAGTATAATGTCTAAAAAGATTGCATGTGGTGCTAATATTATTTTAATTGATATAAAAGTAGGAAGTGGAGCATTAATAAAAACTAAAAAAGATGCTCAAACTTTAAGCAAATGGATGAAAAAGATAGGTGGTAACTATAATAGAAAAGTAGTTACTATAATAAGTGATATGAATACTCCATTATCTAGTTCAATAGGAAATAGATTGGAAGTAGAAGAAGCTATTCAAGTATTAAAAGGTGAAAAATGTAGGCTTTATGAAACTTCTAAAGAAATAGCAAGTCTACTTGCTTCTCTTGCTAAAAAAATAACAATAGAAGAAGCAGAAGAAGAAGTAGATAATATTATAAAATCTAAAAAAGCTTATAAAAAATTTATTGAATTTGTTGAAGCTCAAGGTGGTAATTTAAATAAATTAAAAATAGATGCTGATATTAAAATAATTAGAAGTGATAAATCTGGTACTTTAACTAAAATAGATGCTGAAAAAATAGGAATGCTATCTTTAAAACTTGGAGCTGGTAAAATTACTAAAAATGATTCTATAGATCCTAATGCTGGTATAAAATTATTTAAAAATATTGGAGATCATATAAACAAAAACGATATTTTAGCAACTCTATACACTAATAAAGATATAAAATTGTCAAGCGATGACATTAATTGTTTCGAAATCAATTAGAATTTGATATACTAATTATAAAGTAAAGGGTGAAAGATATGTTTGGAAAAATATTAAATATAACAGATGCTAAAGTAAATGTAGAATTAGTAAAAAATACTGCTGTTATACCTAACTTGATGAATTTACATGTTGTATTTTTTGATGATAAATCTAAATTATTAGGAGAAGTAAGATCTATATTAGCAGATTATATTGAAATAGATTTAAAAGGAGAATTTGTTGGAGACAGATTTATTGCAGGTACTATAAAAAAGCCTTCATTATCTAGTCAAATTAGAGTTATAAATGACGAAGAATTGAATATTATTTTAGGTACAGATGCTCCATCAAATATCTATATTGGAAAAAGTCCTATATATCCTGAAAGAAATATATATGCTAATATAAATGATTTATTTTCAAATCACTTATCCATATTTGGTAATTCAGGTAGTGGTAAAAGTTGTAGTGTTTCAAGAATAATACAAAATGTATTTTTAAATAAGAATTTTCTAACTTATAATGCAAACTTATTCTTTTTCGATGCTTATGGTGAATATAAAAATGCATTTAAAAGTTTATCAACTATAAATCCTAATTATCAATATAAATTTTTAACTACAAATCCAACAGATCCAACAGATGGTAAACTTACTATTCCAATATATTTATTATCAATAGATGATGTTGCATTACTATTACAAGCTGAAGAACATTCACAAATAACAATTATTGAAAGAATGATTAAATTAGCACGTATATTTAGTAAAAATGATGATTTAACAAAAAAATTAAAAAATCACTTAATTGCAAAAGCTATTATGAATGTTTTGTTTTCAAATCAAAGTTCAACTGCTAAAAAAAGTGATATATTTACTATAGTAACTAATTGTTCTACTGATGAATTCAATTTAAAAGCAGAACTTCCTGGTATAGGATATACAAGATTATTTAGTGAATGTTTTGGTATCGATAGAAATGGTGAATTTGGAGAATCTGTATTATTAAATGAATATTTAAATAAACATATAGATGATAGCTTAGAAGGACAAATACAAGCTCCAAAAGCTGCATATTTTACTTTAAATGATTTAGCAAGTGCATTAAGCTTTACATTAATTGGAGAAGGTTTCCAAGAAAATAAAATGATTCAAGATGCTGCTATTATTTTAAAAGTTAGATTAAATTCTATAATAAATAGTTCTAATAGTGAATTTTTCAACGTACCTGAATATTATAACTTAGAAACTTTTATTTCTAAAATGATTATGAATAATAATAAACGTAGTCAAATAATTAATATAAATTTGGAAGGTATAGATGATAATCTTGCTAAAGTAATAGTTAAAATACTATCAAAAATGTTATTCGATTTTGCTAAAAGTAGACCAGAAAGAGCAACAATTCCATTCCATTTATTCATAGAAGAAGCACATAGATATGTTGTTAAAGATAAAGATGTATTCTTACTTGGATATAATATATTTGAACGTATCGCTAAGGAAGGAAGAAAATATGGAGTTATCTTAGACTTAGTAAGTCAAAGACCTGTAGAAATAAGTGATACAGTTGTTTCTCAGATGAGTAATTTCTTAATATTAAAAATGACACATCCATTAGACTTGGATTATATTGAAAAAATGCTTCCAAATATAAGTGGTGATGTTATTGATAAATTAAACTCATTACAATCTGGTACACTAGTTGCTTTCGGTAACGCATTTAAGATTCCATTATTAATTAAAATGGATATGCCTGATCCAGCTCCATATAGTTCAAACTGCGATATTATAAATACATGGAAAGGCAAACAATAAAAATCCTTGCAAAATAGGATTTTTTTTGATATAATATAGCAACAAAAAAATTTATGGGGTGAATTTTTATGAATTTAGTAAATGAAATTAAAAAAAATATAATTTCAAAAAAGAATCAAATTGGTAGTGAAATAGCGAAGGACAAAGTGGTATTAAAATCAAAAAAAAGTCCTTTATCTACTGATTTTAATGGAATAGGCTATGTAAGTGATAAAATTGATATAGAAATGGCACAATATGATGAATTATCTACACTTTTAAAAACTGAATTTCCTGAAGTATTTGAGTTAATATATAAAATGAGTGTAGATCCAAAAGCATTAGAAAAAGAAAAAAATGTACTTTTACATACTATTATTGTAAAAAATAATATTGCTTTAAGAAACAACGATGAATTAACTAGAGAATTATCTAATCTATATGCTATTAAAGAAGGAAAAAATAAAGATACAAAAATAGAAAATATAGATAAAGCAATAGAAAATGTAAAACAAAAAATAAAGAATAATGCGATAACTATGAAAAATTTATCAAATGAATATACAAGTGTTATAAATGCAACTGCAAATGAATTAGTATATAAAATAATAAGTAAGTATGATTTAGGTAAATATAAAGAATCATATATAAATGCATTTAAATGGCTATCTACTATAGAAGATACTGATGATATTTTAAATAATATGGATAGTTTAGATAGTTTAAGTAAAGATTCTAAAAAAATAGCTAGATTAATTAGTTTATTAACTGAGTATAAAAGTGTAAAAAATCAAAGTTTTGTTGAATCAATAGAACTTCCTAAATTATTTAAACATAATAGATTAAGTAGTTTATTTAAAGAAATAAATGGATATGATGATATTCAGTTTGCAGAATTATTTAATACAAAATTTATAACTTCTAGTGGTTTAGAAGAAACAAAATCATTATTAAATAAATTTGATAGAGCATTTAATTCATCTAATGGTATTATAACTAAATTATTTGAAGATTGTTTAAGTATTAAACCTAGTGAATCAATAGAAAAAAGTGCATTTGAACAAAATATTTCTTATGAATATCATATTGGAGATAAATTAGAACATCATTATACTACAATACCTGATAGTTTAAAGGGATTTTATTCAGAAGAAACATTAAGAAAATTAAATGAAGCAGAAATGGAATACGTTCATAATTCATTTATAAAAAATGCATTAACGAGTTTTAAAGTGAAAAAAAGACAATCTGTATTAAAACATACAATTGAAAATCAAAAGAGATATCTTATATTTCAAATATTAAATAAATATGAACGTAAAATAGCTAAATTAATGACATTATTTGATGGTTCATATGAAAAATATGTTAGCGATGTATATAGTTTATATGATTTTAATAATATAGTATTGAACTTTAAAAAAGAATATGATGAAAAGCTAGCTGAATTTAAAAATGCATTTAATAACGCATTTGATACTATAGATAATAAAATAAAAACTAAAAATGAATCATTAAATAAAATTAAAATAGAAATTAATAAAATACTTGGTTTTAATGTAGATGATGTTACTTTGGATACATTAGCTCAAGAAGCTATAAATACTTATAATCCTAATAAATTCTATGAAAGTGATTTTGCAAGAAGTATATTAAGATTAATAATAGTTATGAATGTTTCTAAAAACTTATCTAAATACTTAGATAATGATGATGATAAAAAAACTCTTAAAAAACGTAAAATGGATGACTAATGTATATACAATTTAAATAAATATTGATATAATATAATTGCCTAGAGAATTAGTGAGTTCATAAAACCGACTATGGTGATATACGGGAATCTAATTGATAAGCGGTGTTGAATACTAACCCATTAAGTGAGTTAGGATCCTAAAGTTTATCATGTGATGCCCACCTGTGATGGAGCGGGTTTTTATCACAATAAACTATTTCCTAGGTTTTATTATGGAGGAAAATATGCAATTCGATAGAATTAAAAGCTTAATAGGAGAAAAAAATCTTAATTTAATTAAAGAAGCTAGAGTAATTATAATAGGTATAGGTGGAGTAGGTGGCTATGCATTAGAAACTCTAGTGCGCAGTGGCGTTTCCGAGATAGGAATTGTAGATTTTGATGAGGTAGATATTACTAATTTAAATAGACAAATAATAACAAATTTAAATAATATTGGTGAAAAAAAAGTAATACTTGCTAAAAAAAGAGCAGAAAGCATTTCAAATAGTGTTAAAATTAAAACATATTGTGAATTTTTAAATAATGAAAATATAAATACTATAATTGGCAATAATTATGACTACATTATAGATGCTTGTGATACAATTTCTACAAAAAAATCATTAATCGAATATGCATTTAAAAATAATATAAAAATTATTTCATCTATGGGTACTGCTAAAAAGTTAGATCCAACCAAATTAAGAATTACAAAATTATCTAAAACAGTTTGTGATCCACTAGCTAAAGTATTAAGAAAAACATTTAAAAACGAAAAATATTATAATAAAATAAATGTAGTTTCAAGTGAAGAAACTTCAATAAAAACACAAGAACTTGGTAGTTTAATGATGGTTCCAGCTACAGCAGGGATACTTTGTGCTAAGTTTGTAATAGATGATATTATTGATTTTTAAAGATTATCTATACTATAATATATTTAAGATTGGAGAATTATTTATTTATGAAAAACAACATTAGAAATTTTTCAATAATTGCACATATTGATCACGGCAAAAGTACATTAGCAGATAGAATTTTAGAAATGACTAACTCTGTTAGCAAACACGATATGAAGGATCAACTTCTAGACTCTATGGATATAGAAAGAGAAAGAGGAATAACTATTAAATTAAATGCCGTTGAATTAAATTATAAATATAATAATGAAGATTATGTTTTTCATTTAATAGATACTCCAGGACATGTAGATTTTTCTTATGAAGTTTCAAGAAGTTTAGCAGCTTGTGAAGGTGCTATTTTAATAGTTGATGCAGCACAAGGTATAGAAGCCCAAACACTAGCTAATTTATATTTAGCTTTAAATAATAATTTAACAATTATTCCTGTAATTAATAAAATTGATTTACCAAATGCAGATATTGAAAAGGTATCTAATGAACTTGAAAATGTTTTAGGGTTTGCAAAAGATGAAATAATATTATGTAGTGGAAAAACAGGAGTTGGAGTAGATAAATTATTAGAAGCTATAATAAAGAGAATTCCAGCTCCTAAAAGTGCTGATAACGATCCAACCAAAGCATTAATATTTGATTCTTACTTTGATCCATATAGAGGTGTTATTATATCTGTTAAAGTTGAATCTGGTACTATTTCTTTAAAAGATAAAATAAGATTGATGTCAAATAATGCTACTTATGAAGTAATTGAATTAGGAGTTAATACTCCAAAAGAAAAGAAATTACCAATTTTAAAAAGTGGTCAAGTTGGATGGATTTGTGCTCAAATAAAAAGTATAAACGACGTTAATGTAGGAGATACAATAACTTTAGATAATAATCCTGCTCAAGCTCCATTAGACGGCTATAAACCTATGAAACCTATGGTATATTCTGGTTTATTTCCAATAGAGCCTAATAAATTTGAAAGTCTAAGAGAAGCCTTAGAAAAATTAAAATTAAATGATGCAGCACTAACTTATGAACCTGTAACTTCTGTTGCACTAGGATTTGGTTTTAGAAGTGGTTTTTTAGGTCTTTTACATATGGAAATTATTGAAGAAAGAATAGAAAGAGAATTTGGTATAGAAATAATTGCAACTAGTCCAAGTGTTATTTATGAAGTAGAATTAACTAATGGTAAAATATTAAATATAAATGCACCTAATGAAATGCCAGATAAAGTTTCTATAAAAAGTATAAAAGAACCATATGTTCTAGCTAATATATTTGTACCAAGTGAATATATAGGACCAATTATGGATTTATGTAGTGAAAAAAGAGGAATATATAAAAGCATGGAATATATAGATAAAGCTAGAGTAAATATACATTATGAATTACCATTATCAGAAGTAGTATATGATTTCTTTGATAAATTAAAATCTTATACAAAAGGTTATGCTTCTTTTGATTATGAATTATCAGAATACAAAGAAAGCGACTTAGTTAAAATGGATATATTACTAAATGGAGAAATAGTTGATGCACTAAGTGTTATTGTACATAAAACAGTAGCATATCAAAGAGGTAAAGAAATAGTAGAAAATTTAAAAGAAATAATTCCTAGACAATTATTCCAAGTTCCTATACAGGCAAGTATTGGTTCTAAAGTAATTGCAAGAGAAAATATAAGTGCAATGAAAAAAAACGTTTTAGCAAAATGTTATGGGGGAGATGTTTCTAGAAAAAGAAAATTACTAGAAAAACAAAAAGAAGGAAAAAAGAGAATGAAAATGGTTGGCAATGTAGAAATACCTCCTGAAGCATTCTTAAGTATTTTAAAAACAAATAAATGAGGTAGTATGAAAAGTGATATTTTTAATTATGAATTAAATTTAATAACTGATAATAGAATTAGAGAAAATGCAACAATTATTTTAAATAATTTACCAGACTATTTTTATAGAATACCAGCAGCATCAACAGGAAAATACCATCCTGCTTATGCCTCAACTTATCAAGGGCTTATAAAACATGTAAAAGCAGCAGTACATTTTGCAACTTTATTATTTGAAATATATAAATTTGATAATCATACCAAAGATATAATTATTGTTAGCTTACTAATTCATGATGGATTAAAAAAAGGATTTACTGAAGAAAACTATACAAGATTTGATCATCCATTATTAATAGGAGAGTTATTAAAAAATATAAAAGAAATGCTAAGTTTAAATGAAGAAGAAATAAATGATATTACAAATAATGTAGCAAGTCATATGGGAAAATGGAATACAACTAAATTTTCAAAAGTTATCTTACCACTACCACAAACTGTTACTCAAAAATTTGTACATATGTGTGATTTCTTAGCAAGTAGAAAATCTATTAATTTTGAATTCGATGAAAATAATAATATAATTATATAAAAAACTTAATACTAACTATAAGTTTTTTTTTGAATATTTTTTTGTTATAATTAATTAGGTGATAATATGAAATCTATTTATATACATATACCTTTTTGTAAAACAATTTGCTCATATTGTGATTTCTGTAAACATTTTTATAGTTATAGCAATACAGATGCATATTTAAAGGCACTAGAAGAAGAAATAAATGATAGATATAATGGAGAAATTCTTGATACTTTATATATTGGAGGAGGTACTCCAAGTGTATTAAATATAGAAGAATTAACTAAATTATTTAAAATAATTAATATTATAAATATAAAAGAAGATGCTGAAAGAACTTTTGAATGTAATGTAAATGATATAACTGAAGAACTTATAACATTTTTATATAAAAATAAAATAAATAGATTAAGTATTGGAGTTCAATCTTTTAATAAAATGAAATTAAAATTTATGGAAAGATATGCTGATTTTGATGATGTTTCTAATAAAATATCTATGATTAGAAAAATAGGTATAAATAATATTAATTTAGATTTAATGTATGGTATTCCAGGAGAAACATTAAAAGATTTAAAAACCGATTTAAATTTATTTTTAAAACTTAAACCAGATCATATAAGTACATATTCTCTTATATTAGAAGATTATACTAAACTAAGTATTAAAAATATTAAACCAATAGATGAAGATTTAGAATTATCAATGTATAACTATATTAGAAATAAATTAAAATCAAAAAAATATATTCATTATGAAATTAGTAATTTTTCTAAAAAAGGTTATGAATCAAAACATAATTTAAATTATTGGAATAATTTAGAATATTATGGTTTTGGATTAGGAGCACATGGTTATATAGATGGTATACGTTATGAAAATACTAAGAATTTAAATAATTATTTAGAAGGAAAATATGTAGATAAAGAAGAAATATTAGGTATTAGAGAAAAACAAGAAAATGAACTTATGTTAGGATTTAGAAAAATTGAAGGAATAAGTTTAGAAGAATTTTATAATAAGTATGAAGTTAATATGCAAGAAGTATTTCCTATTAAACCATTAATAAAAAATAAAGATTTAATATTCAAAGATGGATATGTTTTTATAAATCCAGATAAACTATATATTATGAATGAAATTTTATTAAAACTTATATAATAGATTGCGATTTTAAAACAGTTATGATATTATAAAAATAAGAATAGAGTAGGTGTTTAACAAATGGATATTTGCAATAAAGACTTTATGACTGTATATGGTTTAATTGGTATGCTCTTAAAAATATTAAAAATAGGTGTTCCAATTATAATTATAGGTTTAGGTACTTTTGATTTATATCAAGCTGTAGTTAGTTCTGAAAATGATGCCCTAAAGAAAAAAAGCATTAGACTTATATGGAGAATAGTAGCAGGTATAATAATTTTCTTCCTTCCTTCACTTATTTTATTTTTATTTGATGCAGTTGGTTTAGATCATAGTGAAGCTAGCTGTGCTTATAATTGTATTTTAGATAATAATTGTAAATCAACTACAAATGGAAATTTAAATAATGGAAATAATGCAAATACTAACAATGGAACAACTAATAATGAAGAATGTACAATAGAAGATGAAAGTTGTATTAGTAAAGCTATATTTATAGATAAGTAGGTAAAATTATGAAAAAGAAAAAAGAAAACAAATTTATAAATAAAGGAAAAATAATAGGTTTATCAATAATAATTATAGTAGTAATAGTAGGAATATTAATATTTAGATTTTATAATACAAATAATGGGGTAAGTATAGAAGTAGGTTCAAATAATGTAAGCTATATATATGGACCAAATAATGAAACTATAATAAAGATGAAACCTAATGAAGGAGCTACAATAAAAATAATTGCAACAAGTGGTAAATCTAAATTAGTTAAATGTTTTTCAAAAGATGAAAATATAATAAAGTTTATAGATAAGAATAATATAAGAGCGAATGCATTAGGTGATACAGAAATATATTGTACTTTAAAAGATGTAAAATCTAATGTTATAAAAATTAAAGTAGGTGATTAAATTGAATAAAATAAAGAAAATGTTAGTACTTTTTATACTAAGTGGTATATGTTTAATTAATGTTAATGCTAAAACTTATCCTGATTCTAGCAACTATGACCTTAATAATTGGCAGGAAATAAATTTAGATTTAGGTGGTTCTTATCCAAGTATTGAAAAAATAATAGAAACACAAGATCATAATTATTTAATGCTTGCTTTATATAAAGAATCAGATAGATTGATACCAGGAGTGGATGCAAATGGGGAAGCTACTTCTGGAACATATCAAAAAGATCATACAAAGATTGTTAAATATGATCAAAATTTTAATAAAATATTTGAAAAAGATTTCTATATATTATTAAATTGGGAAAATCCAGATCCTTTAGCACCAACAATAGGAACAACTGCTAATGGTATATTTGAACTTGCAGATGGTACATTTATGATATATGGTTTTACTTTTGGACTTGATAGAGAAGAAAATTATGCATTAGGTGGCCAAGATGATGATTTTGATGCAATACAAGTAAGATTTGATAAAGATGGAAATGAAATATATCAAAAACATTATTATAACGAAGGTATAGACCAAGCTACAAGTGGCGCTGCATTAAAAGATGGAGGCTATGTTATAAAATATTATTATGTTCCAACAAAAATATCAGCTACTGATGTAAAAAAGCCTGTAGAGTTTCCAACTACTAAAGATGAGAGAAATTATTATGTAGTATATAATTCAAATAATGAAATAGTAGATTCTTTTCCTACTTCTCAATCAGAGAAGTTAGACGCATTAGATTTTATTGATAGAGAACAAATAACATATATGAAATATGAACCTGAAGGTCCTAAATTTTATGATTATGATAATAATGAAGAATTAATAGAAATATCTCCTTCTGGACTATTATTAATAAGATCTTATAAAGAAAAAGGAGTAATATTAAGAGATGCTAATGGAAATATTGTAGCATCTGATGGTTTAACAAATATAAAAGAGCTTAAAAAATCATTTGTTTTAACTTATAGTGAAGCAACAATATTCTTTAACGATGATACATTTTTAAATTATGATACATTATATGATAAGAATTTTAAAGTTCTTAGTATATTCAATAACGTACCTGGTAAAGATACTCCATTTCCATCAAATAAATGCGATGAATATTTTGTAGCATCTGATGGTACTATAATTGCTTATAATTATAAAGATTATAGAAATAAAGTAGCCCCACCTCATAGAGGTCAAGGAAACAAAATATTTATAACTAAACCTATAACAAGTGAAAATACTAATACTTTTGATGCTAACTTCATTATAGGTGATAAAAAGATTAGTTTTAATCCTAATGCTTTTGTAGAAAATGAAAGAACTTATGTAAATTTAAATAATTTATGCAGTATGATGGATTGTACATTTACTCGTTCAACTAAAAATCCAAATCAAATTATTATTAGATTTGATATTATGAAAAATAATGCACAAATACCAAGTGATTTCACAATATATGATTCAAAAACACCACCAACTTATACAATAACTCATGAAATAGGTACTAGGGAATATAAAAGCTATTTTGAAATACCACAAGGATCAATATTTTTATTAAGTAGTCCTACATTTAATGCTGATTCTGTTGATGTTTTATCAAAAGAAATAAATGGTCAAGTTTATGTTCCATTAAGATTTATATCTGAAGCATTAGGTAGATATGTAGAATATATTCCTGAAGGTGAAGATGGAAAACCAACTATTAAAATATCTGCACAAGGAGAAGGAGAATTCTATGAAAGATACTCAGTTGGTATATCCCCTACAAATTTAAATGTTGGAGATGTTATAACAGATGATATTGGTTATAGCAATAATCCTATGGAATTAACAAAAACTTTATATGCTTATAGTGTAGATAAAAGTACTAATACAGTTATTGGTAAAGATACAACAATATTTTATCCATTTACAGGACTTAAACCAAATAGAGAAGACCATGAAGATGTAGCTTATACTTTATATAATACAGATTACTTCTTTGATCATGTTGCAACATGGGATGGAATATTTGTTGCAAAAAATAATAGCATACATAGAGAAGACTTCACGAATGCTCAAGATAATGAAGAATATTATAATGAAATGATTGTTACAACTGCTGCTATTTCAAATATAGAAGGATACCCTTTTGTAAGAATGATTAATTTAAAATAAAATAGAATTTTCTATTTTATTTTTTATATAATTTTATTATAACTATTGAAAAAAATATAAATTACTGCTAAAATTAAATTACGATAAGGATGTGTTAATTTGAAAAAGAAGTTAAAATATTTTTGTATATTAATTAGCAGTTTAATGGTTTTGCCTACAATTACTCATGCAGCATCATTAAATATAAATGAAAAAAGTAAATCAGATAATAAAATAGAATATAATATTACCTATACAAAAGAAGAAAATGATGAAGTAACAGATTTAATACTATTTGATATATCTACATCAAATAATAACGTAACAATAAATGTTACACCAAATTCAGAAATGGGAAATGCCGTATGTAATAATACCAAATGTTCTATCCCTTTTCAAAATATTAAAGCAGATGATATACCTATTGAAGTAGCAACTATAACTGTTTTCAATAATACTGAAAAAGATATAAAAAACTTCACATTAACTTTAAAAATGAATGATGTTGAATATAAAAAAGAAAATATATCATTAACTGCTGGAAAAACAACTGAAAGACCAAAAAGTGATGTTGCAAGATTATCAGGTATTACAGTTTCTGGTGGTGGAGTATTAGATAAAACTTTTAAATCAGATATAGATACTTATACAGTTACAGGAATAAAAGATACAATACCTTCTGTAACTATAAATGCAACATGTGATGAGAATTGTAGTGATATAAAATACTCTTGTCCTGTTGGCGGCTGTGAAATAAAAGATAATAACAATATCAAACTACAATTAGGATTAAATCAAGTATCAATAATGGTTGTTAGTGAAAATGGAGCCTCTAACAAAACATATACATTAAATATCTATAGAGGAGAAATTGAAGCTAGTTCTGCTTATTTAGATTCTTTAAAAATTGAAGATTTTAAATTAAGCCCTTACTTTGATTCAATGACAAACGATTACACTGCATCTATGCCAAATGATATTAAAGAATTTAGTTTTGATGCTAAAACAGAAGATCCAAAAGCAACTATGGTAATTAAATTTAATGGTAAAGAAATAGATGGAACTAAAATAAAAGATATAATAGATGGAGAAAATGTATTAACTATAACTGTAACAAGCAGTGATGGTGAAAATAAACAAGTTTATACAATTACATTAACTAAAGAAGAAAAAGCAGTAACTACAACAGAAGAAGTTGTAAATGAAGGTACTAAAGTAGAAAAAAAGAAAAAAAGTAATGTTTTATTAATTGTTATAATATCTATAATTGGTGTAGGAATAATTACTACTGTTGGTATTATCTTATTCAAAAAGAAAAAGAATAAAAATAAAAGCGATAAAGACAAAGATAATAAAAATGATTCAAATGGTGGTTCATCAAATAAATTAGATGATGAAGATCATGATTTAGATATATTAGAAGATGCTCTTAGTAAAACAGGAGAACAAAATATAGATGATGCTTTAGATGATTTAATGAAAACAAAAAAACTTGAATTAGGAGATTTAGACTTTTAAAAATAACGTCACCTGAATAATATTATTTAGGTGATTTTTTATGCAATTAATAGCTCATAGGGGATTAGTTACTAACGATATAAAAGAAAATACTATGGAAGCTTTTTTAAATGCTATAAATAATGGATATGATGGAATAGAATTAGATATAAGGGTTACTAAAGATAACAATATTGTAGTAATACATAATCAATTAATAGATTTAACTAGTAATGGACATGGTTCTATAAATAAATATACTTATAAAGAATTATTAAAATATAATTTTGGTTCTAAAAATATAAAATCATCTATACCTCTTTTATCTCAAGTAATTAAAAAAATACATAATAAAATTATAATTATAGAATTAAAAGAAAAAATACCATATAACTTATTAGATAAAATATTAAGTAAAAATAATTCTAATGAATACTATTTAGCAAGCTTTTATAAGTCTAATTTAGAAAATATAGATAAAAATAAATATAAAGTTGGTTTAATAGATGCTATTTTTAACATAAAAGAAAATATTAAAAACTATAATTTTATAATGATTTTAAATACACTATTTAATGAATCAATATATAACTATTTAAAAAATATAGAAGTAGAGCCGATAATATATAGTATTAATAAGAATATAAATCTAAAAAATAAAGAAATCGTTGCAAACTTAAAATATATAATATAAAAATTAAAAATTTTAACATTTATTATTGAACGAGTCTTATTTTCTTGATATAATAATCTAGAAATGAAGGGAGGGAAACTAATGACTAGAGTAGAAGTAAGAGGCGGAGATGTTGACGGAGCTTTAAAAAAATTTAAAATTAAATTTGCCAAGAGTGGAGTCCCTTCTGAATTAAAAAAACATAAAGCATTTAAAAAACCTGGAGTAGAAAAACGTGAAGCAAAAAAAGAAATGATTAAAAATTCACGTAAGAGAAAGAATAAAAATAAATAAAAGGACTGTTAATATGAATGATAGAATAAAAAATGATTTAACAGAAGCAATGAAAAGCCAAGATAAATTCAAAACATCAGTATTAAGAATGCTAAAAACAGAATTACAAAAAGAAAAAATAAATAAAAAAGATGAATTATCTGATAGTGAAATAATGGCTATTATAAAAAAACAAGTTAAAGTTAGAAATTCATCTATTGAAGAATATAAAAAATATAATAAATTAGAAGAAGTAAAAAACTTAGAAAAAGAAATAGAAATATTAAATAGTTACCTTCCTGCAGATTTAACTATGGATGAATTAAATAATATAATTAATAACGTATTTGATGAATTAAAGCCAATTGATATGAAAGATATGGGAAAAGTTATTTCATCTGTTAAAAATATTGTAGGTCCATGTGCTGATATGGGTTTAGTTAGCAAAATTGTTAAAGATAGATTAAATAAAAAGTAGAATTACTAATATAAATCTACTTTTTTTATATTAAATAAATTATAAATCCAGCTACTACACTACCTACCATAGCTATTAACATTATCCATACAAATATTTTAAAACCTATATTTGTTTTCTTTTTCTTAGCCATAAATTCACCTCATTAAACTAATTATACTAAATCATGAATAATAAATAAAGTATAAAATATAATTAAATAGGTGATAGCATGAAATACATTAAGGATAGTTATAAAAGACATACTAAATTATATAATATTATTATTTTAATTTTATCAGTAGGGTTAACTTTAGGATTATTAGTATCATTTAGTTTAGATAGTGAGCTTATTAATAATATATATAATTATTTTTTTAAATATATATCTGATTATAATTCTAATATAATAAGTATATTAATATATCCTCCATTAATATATATTATATTATTTTTATTATCACTTACAATTATTGGCTCTTTAATGCCATTTTTAGCTTTATTTCTAGAAACTATTAGTATTGGAATGTATTTAGGTATTTTATTAAAGAAAAAAGCATTAAAAGGGTTATTATTTGGTACTATATATTTTACTTTAACTAAATTATTATATTTAATAGTACTAATATATATAACAATTAATATTAGTAAATTTATTTTAAATATAACCAAATCATTAAAAAATAAAAACAATAATAGTATTTATAACACATACTCTAAAATAATAGCAAAAATAATAGCTTCTATAATTATGATAACAATTTATAATATAATAGGTATATTTATATTTCCTAAATTAATTAAAACATTTATTTTTCTTCTATAAATTGATATAATTATCTCGGTGATTTATATGACAAAAGTTGTAGTTGGTATATCTGGAGGAGTAGATTCATCAGTAGCAGCATATCTTTTAAAAGAACAAGGCTATGAAGTAATAGGATTATTTATGAGAAATTGGGATAGTATGATAAATAATGATATAGAAGGTAATCCTACTATAGATAATGATATATGTCCTCAAGAACAAGATTATAACGATGCTTTAAAAGTATGCGAAAAATTAGGGATAGAATTACATAGAGTAGATTTTATAAAAGAATATTGGGATAATGTATTTACTTATTTTTTAAACGAATTAAAATTAGGAAGAACTCCAAATCCAGATATAATGTGTAACAAATATATTAAATTTGATTTATTTACAAAAGAAGCTAAAAAATTAGGAGCAGACTATATCGCTACAGGTCACTATGCTAAAATAATAGGTAATAGATTATGTAGAGCTAAAGATTTAAATAAAGATCAAACATATTTTCTATCTCAATTAAAACTTGATCAATTAAAAAATGTATTATTTCCATTAGGAGATTTAACAAAAGAAGAAGTAAGAAAAATAGCAAGTGATTTAGATTTAGTAACTGCGAAAAAGAAAGACTCAACAGGAATATGCTTTATAGGTGAAAGAAATTATCAAAAATTTATTCAAAACTATCTAGCTCCAAATCCAGGGGATATAGTAGATGTTAAAACAAAAAAAGTAATAGGTAGACATAATGGATTAATGAACTATACTATTGGTCAAAGAAGAAATGTTGGTATAAGTGGTAATTTAGAAAGACATTTTGTAGTAGGAAAAAACGTTAAAGATAATATTTTATATGTAGCATTTGGAGAAAATAATGAATATTTATTAAGTGATTCATGTATTATAGATAATGTTAATTTTATTGCAGCAAAACATCCAGCATTTTGTACTGCAAAATTCAGATATAGAGGTCCAGATTACGAAGTATCACTTACTTATTTAGAAAACGATGAAATACTTGTTAGCTATCCAGAAAAAGTTGCTGCAGTTACACCAGGACAAGCATGTGTATTATATTTAGGAAGAGAATGCCTAGGTAGCGGAATTATTAAAGAAGTTAGAAAAAATAATAAAAAGTTATGGTATTTATAAGAAAATAAAAATATTTTCTTTTTTAGTTTACTTTTACTTGACAAAAATATTTATACTAAGTTACAATTAATATGTAAATGATATTAGAGGAGTAGGGTGTTTAATGGAAAAACTAAAAGAAATATTAAATGATTTAGGAATTTCAAAAGTTAAATTAGCTAAGTATTTAGGTGTTTCTAGACAAATGGTATATAATTACTTAGAATTAGATAGCATTAATAAATGGCCTAAAGAAAAGAAAATATTATTATTAAAATTGTTAAATATCGAAGATGATGATGAATCTAATTTAGATAAAATTAAAATTAATACTGAATATTTAGAAGCTGTAGAAGAAAGATTAGTATCATCAAATAAAATAAATAACTATGATTTAATAGATGTAAAAGGTTTAAATAAACAACAACAAACATTATTATCAGATTTTATATTTTTATTGAAAGAAAAAATAGCTGAAGAAAATAATGATCAAAATTACTATGTAATTGAATATTTATACCATTTATTACAATCAGTAGATAATATCCCAGAATTAAAATATTTACTAGGATATGTAAGTAAAGCTACAGGTTTTACTAAACCTAATGAATTTGCTTTTAATGAAGATAAACAATTTATGTTTGAAGGAATAATTCACTCAGCATTCACTTTATTTAGTAGTGGTGGAGCATCTAAGAGTAAAGTAATAGTATCAAGAGATAGATTTGTCGCTGAAATTGAAGCAAGAAACGAAGAAAAGCTTTCTCGTACAGAACAACTAAATACAGTAAAAATACAAGCTTTAAGAGAACTTGGTTATAATGAAATAAATACATCAAATGCTGCTGAAGTATTTGAAAAAATTGCTGAAATTCAATCTAGAGGAGTATAAAAAAGGAACTATAAATTATAGTTTCTTCAGACTGTTGACAAATAGGTAAAAAAATTACTTATTTGTCTTTTATTTTGAAAAATTATAGATATTATTAGAAAAAAAAGTAATGCTTAGTGTGTTTCTACACTAAACATAGTGATGTAATGAGAATTTCTTTAAATTCATGCACGCAT
This sequence comes from uncultured Bacilli bacterium, assembly GCA_947632375.1. Classification (GTDB taxonomy): domain Bacteria; phylum Bacillota_I; class Bacilli_A; order RF39; family UBA660; genus UMGS1124. The sequence continues at coordinate 536 of CANRPF010000007.1, read as the reverse complement.
AAAGTAGAGTCAACTCTCGATGAACCCTTTCTTTTGTCCTAAAGTATGTATTTCTTAATCCATACTTCATTTTTCCATCGGCAAAGACTCTTTCTATATGCTGTGGCCTTTGTCTATATATTTCTTGTACATCTTTATGATGTCTATAATCGTTTGTCATTTCTTTATACTCCTCCCATACATGTCTCAATATTTGTTTATATTTACTTTTCGTACATTGTTCTTTGAATGGACAATTCTTACAATCTTCTTCACATGATTTATAAATTTTATATCCATTTTTATCTATTCGACCTGTTGGAATTAAGTCTTTTTCATTTGGACAAATATATATATCATTATATTCATCATATACAAATTCATATTTCTTAAAATATCCTTTTCGATACCCCTTTCTTGTATATGGAAAAGCTGGTATCATTTCTAAATCTATAATTGTTTTACATATATGTGGTGTTAAATAAGCTGCATCTCCTACAAAATAATCTATATCTGTTATATCAAAGTGATTTACTAAATTTTCAAATGATTGATAA
>CANRPF010000006.1 GCA_947632375.1 uncultured Bacilli bacterium | reverse complement strand
TTCTTTGTCTATTGCTACTTGTGATGATAATACAAAAACTATTTATATAAATAATCAGTTAAGAGGGTTATTTTTTAAGAAAGTTCTTTGCCATGAACTTACCCATGCAGCTATGTTTTCATATAATATAGATTTAACACTCGAACAAGAAGAACTGTTAGCAGATTTAATTGCAACCTATGGAGAAGAGATTATACAAATAACAAATAAGGTATTTAACAAATTAAAGGGAGCCTAAAAGGCTCCCTCTTTTTTATTCCCAATTTATTTCATTGTTAATAGTATTAACATAGGCATGTCCTATTCCTATTGCATCTGCTACATCATCATTAACAATAATATTATAAGTATTTTTCACAAAAGCTATATCTAAAGGTTTTAGACTTTCTCGTCTAACTCCTCTTCCGGTCTTAATCCCACAAGCCTTACGCCATTCATTAGGGTAAACATATTCTATATTTATCTTATTAAATTTTTCATGCACTAAAAAAGCAATAGCAGCCTGAAGGTATAATAATGCTTTATGTGTTTTTAAATTTTGTAGGCCCTGTTCTGGTCTTACTTCTTCTAATATAATTTTATCAATTTTATATTTATTTAATATTTTTTCAATTCCATCTTTCATGATATAGATACGTTTAATTAAATCTGCGGATGCCGACTGTATACATCCATAATCTAGTAATCTAGTATCCTCAAAGACAGCCCATCCACTGCTTTTTGTACTTGCATCTATTGCTAATATATTCATATAACTAAATTCCTCCTTACTTATACCTAGATTATATCAAAAATTTTTTATATTGTCAAGATTCATATAAAATAAAAAAGTAGGATGTATTTCTACATCCTACTCAGTTACTTGTTTTAATCGACACTCCATATAATAATAAGGTTCATATTTACCTTTATATCTTTTTCTTAAATAACTAATAAAATCGTCTGCGGTAATGCAATTAAAAATACTAGATTCTTTTGTATAAGAAGGTCCGCAGTTATTATCAATTTGATTCATTATTTCATGAATCGACCAATTCGCTTCTTGAAGATATGTTTCTAAATCTTCAATAGAATCTAAAAACTCAAATTCTTGTTGTTGTAATATATCATGGTCACTTACTACATCTATACCATCGTATTGAACTACATTAGCATCATTCATAATTACATATACCTCACTTTGTGCCGGTTGAACCGAAGCCTCCGCGGTCTTCATTGCCAAGTGTTGTTACTTCAACAAAAGCGATTTCAGGCTGATGTTTAATAATTCTAAACTGGCATACTCTGTCATTTAATTCAATATCTGCATCTCTTGTTGCAATTACTGACATTAACCACTGGTCGTTATCTCCATTATAGGATTCATCAATTACTCCAATAGAATTTGTTTGAATAATACCCCATTTTTTAAATGAAGAACTTCTTGGAGCTAGGATAGCCTCATATCCAGCGGGGAGCTGCATAGCTACACCGAGAGGAATAAGCGCGCATTCTCCTTTAGTTAAATGTATACTGGTTGCCGCCCTCAAATCAATCCAGTCTCCATTACAAATTGGTTTAATACGTTCTACTTTATCATTAAGATATTTTACTTTAATTTCTTCCATAAGTAATCGTAATATCCTCCTCTGGTTCTTTTTCAATATTAAAAGACTTATTTAAAGTAACTCTATACCAACTTTGAACCACCTCACCTTTTAACTTTTGTTCCTTATATACACAAGAATACTTAGTTAAATTACTTAATGATTCATTTTTTGCTTCTTCAATAAGCTGCTTAGCTTCATCTTCACTATCAACTCTATATGTTTCTGTTGTTGCTACTAAATATTTAGACATTTATTTTCTCCTTAAATAATGTTAATTTCTAAAAATGCTCTATTATATTTAATTATTTCATCTTCTTGAAGTTTTTTAGCTAAGCCCCTAGCATATTGTTTTGGCCCAGATAAATCAATTCGCATTATATCATGCTTTTGAGCTAATGCAAAAAGACTTTCATTCATTTCTTCAAGAGTTACAGAAATCTTATCTATTCTATTACCATCTTCATAAACATAGAAATTTTGCCGTCTATCAAATGGACGTAATACTCCTACAATTTTTTTCATACTACACCTTCCTCAAGAACACCTAAATCATAAGGAAATAAATAATAAGCAAATGCTTCATCATCTACTTTAAGCCAAATTTCATATCCATTCATTTCTGTTGCTGGCTCGATTGAAATTACTTGACCACGATTTAATAAGCATTCTTTTATGTCTTTAATACTTTGTTGCAGAGTAATATCTCCTTTATTCAAGAAATGAAATAAAGTATAATCATATCTTTCTCTACACAATAACATAAAATATTTATCTGAATTATCAACAAAAAAATGTTTAACTTTTCTTAATGCGGCTTTTAATTCAGTGTTAGTTAATATTTTTTGTTGAAGATTTATAGTTTTATTTACATTATATAAATTACCTAGTTCCATTTCACTCATAAGTAATATATTCTCCATTATCATTTTTATCTATTTTAACATATTTCTTATCTTCTGTCAAGTGATATACATTTTGATTTTTACTTCCACGTAGCCATAATGTATAATCTTTTTGCTCTTGAATAAATAATCCATCAATTAAGAAATCAGATGTAGATAAGATAATATCTAAATTTTTATTATTTTTACGGAGTCTTTGCAATTCTTCTAATGTATATCCAGTCCATATAAATGTTTTTATATTTGGATATACAGTTTTTACTGTTAATAATATTTCTTTAACCATTTCTATATTTTCTGGGCAGAGAGGTTCTCCACCCAGAATAGAAAAGTTTCGATTAACACCATTAGCACTAATAGCTTTTATAATAGTATCCTTTAGATTATTTACAATGTATCCACCATTAAAATCCCATGTCTGTGGATTATGACAATGTGGACAGTGGAAGGGGCAACCTTGAGTCCAAAGGGAAACGCATACGTCTATACCATTAACAACATCATTTTTTATAAGTCCTGAAATTCTCACTGATGTTTCACTCTCATTTCAGTTTCTTTTTGTTTGCCCCAATTAAATGCTGTTGTATAATTGCCAGTTAAATATCCAGTTACACGGCGAAGACGTGAAATATTATTACTTCCACAAATAGGACACTTATCATTAAATTCTCCAGTAAATCCACACTCAAGACAAGTATCATTTGGAACATTGATTGCAAAGTATGGAATATCATGGTCCATAGCGTAATTTACAATAGTTTCAAGAGCATCAATGTTTTTGCGGACGCCACCATCAAGTTCAACATAAGTAATACAACCTGCACTTGAATATCCAGTTAATTGAGATTCAATATCAATCTTTTCAAATGGACTTATTTGTTTCCATACTGGTACGTGCATTGAATTAGTGAAGAACTCTTTATCAGATACGTCTTTAATTACTCCATATTTTTCTTTAAATTTCTTCATAGCTGTGTAGCACAAATTTTCCGCAGGAGTATAATATACACCAAAGTTTAATTGATATTGCTGTTTAAATTCTGCACATCTATCTTTAAATAATTGCTCTATTCGTTTAGCTAATTTCATACCCTCTTCTTCAGTATGGTCACATCCAATCAGAATTTGTAATGTTTCAGCCAAGCCTAATTGACCAATAGCTAAAGTACCATGTTTTAAAGCCGACCTAATTCCTTCTTCTGGAATATATCCTGCCATGGTTCCATTTTCATACATAAATTTTGCGGACTCTGGCGATTGAGAACAAATCCATTCAAATCGCTCTAATAACATATCTTTAGCATCATAAATAGCTTTGTCTAAATTTCTTAAAAAGTAATCTTGTAATTGTGTTTTACCTTCTTCTGTATTTACAAAACCGTCTCCGTGGTCAAGAATTTCTTTAGATTCCATAGCAATAGTAGGAAGAATAATGGTAACAGGGCAGATATTTCCTCGTCCGTCTTTAGTCTGGCCCATTCCATTTATATCCCAACCATTGGCAGTTCTGCATCCCATTGTACTGAAGTATGTAGCTGGGTCATTGCAGTCATAACCGGCGTTCCCGCTCCAATCAACATTAGCATAATTTGGATATAATCTTTTTGCTGTTGATTCAAGAGCTAGTCTATACATATCGTAATTTGGTGTTCCAGGTCTATCATTAACACCCTTCATATATTGGAAAATTCCACAAGGGAAAATAGAAGTTTTATGTAACTTACCGACGCCACGGATACTGCCTTCAAGTAATGCTTTAATTACCATTCTACCTTCAGCTAAAGTACAAGTACCATAGTTAATAGAAGTAAAAGGCAACTGGTTTCCAGACCTGCTTTGTAATGTATTTAGATTATGATACATTCCTTCAACAGCCTGGTCTAATTCTTTTTGAGTCATATCCATAGCATATTTATATGCTTTAGCAAAGTATTTATAATCATCTGCTTCTATTGAAATTTTTGTCATATCATCAAATGGTTCAATCTCTATTGGTTCTTCATATAAGTAAGTACAACCTTCTTTAAAGTGCTTGTAAAAACTCTTACGAACATATGGAACCATAGTCCAATCTAGGTGCGTCGCGGAGACGCCACCAAATTGTTGTAGTGATTGTAATTGAAAAATAACTGCAACTAATTGAAATGCTGTGTTGATTGAGTTTGCTGGTCGTACATCAGTTTGTCTTGTGTTAAAACCTTGTGCTAATATTTTGTCAAAAGGTACTGATAAACAGTTGTGCATACCAACTGCATATGCCCCAAGGTCATGAATATAAATACGATTATTTAAATGATTTTCTCTAGCTTTCTGAGACACACAATAATCTAGTGCATATTGTTTAGTTAAAGCTTCATTAGCTTCACCCATACGACCACCAAAAGAATGTTCATCAATGTTGGCATTTTGATTCTGCACATTTGATGCTGTTAATTTTTCTGAAACAGTTTTTATTAAAGAATTTTTTCTATTTCGTTCAGCAGTACGTTCATTTCTATATGTAATATATGCACGCGCTACATCTTTTCTTTTTGTTGACATTAGCCCTTTTTCAACTAAGTCTTGAATTTGTTCAATATTTAAACAATGGTCATTTTGTTCTTCTGCAATTAACTGAATATAATCTGCTATATTTCCTGCTTTCGCATAAGCATAATCAGTTAAATCTCCATCAACTTCTTTAAATGCTGCCAAAACTGCATCAATAATTTTGTTTTGGTCAAAAGGAACAATTCGACCATCACGTTTCATAATTTGTATTTTCATATTATCCTCCTAATTATATAAATATTTTAAGGTTGTAATAAATATGAATTTTATTACAATAATATTATCTATTCTTGGCCTTCTATAAAACTAGCTACTTGAGGAATTTTATGAATATTAAAGTATATAGCATTATTATCATTGTTTAAATATGTTGCATATTCAAAGTCAATTTTATCAAAATCTTTTTCATCTGCTAAATATCTTCTGCAAATTTCATAACAATCTGGATTGTTTTCTCTGTTTATGTCACGCAATAGTCTTATTTTATCATAACAATCTATATATACTGGAAGTACATCCAATCTATTATCTTGTAGTAATCCCTGAATACCATAAACATTAAAAACTCCAACATTGATTTTATCAATATCTAATTCATCAATAGCAGCACCATAAAACCAATGATTAAATTCTGTAGCTTCTAACATACTGCCGTCAAGGACTTTTTCTGCAAATTCTGTATTACTAATAAAATGATAATCTATGCCCTCTTGTTCATAATCTCTTTTTGGTCTTGTAGTATAATTAACCATGCCTTTCATATTGGGCAGGTTAGTAACCATCCACTTTTGAATGGTATCTTTACCTGCCCCAGATTTACCAAAAAGAGCAATAATTTTATATTTTTTGCTCATTCTTTTTAAAAACTCCCAATTTATTGTTGCATTATCTATTTTAAATGTTGCTTCTTTATTAGGATTCCATGTTTTTATTTCATTCTTTTTCATTCTTTTCTGCACCATATCGCTCATGAATCAATGTAATATTTCCATCTTTATCAACATCTGTGATTTTATATAATTGATGTGACGCGGTTCTTTTATATGTTTTTGCTACAAAAGTATCTTCTCTTCTAAAACCAGTGCATAATACTTTTGTTCCTCTTGTAAACCAGCCTTTTTCCTTTACTTTTTTAGTTCCATCTTCTTGAACTTCAGATATTTGACGATTAAACATCGCAAAATATTCTTTTGTAAACTTCACATCAACAACACCATCTGTTGTCAACAATGTAATTGATGAACGAGTATCATTCTTACTAATAACAGTTCCAATAATTTTATGTGTTTTATATATTGGAATATCTTTACCATTTCTTTTGAAGAAATATTCTACTTCTGGCTGTTCTGGCATAGTAAAGAAATTACTAATACCATATTTATTTTTATTAACGTGAGCCAATTCATGTTCATTATAATAAAAACATAAACTCTCCATTTCCCACGCGGAAATGCTGCCTGAAGCGTATTTTATCCAGGTTTCTAAGAATAAGACCTGGTTAAATTCACTTAATACTTCATCTTGATTCTGTTTTAGCCATTCTCTTGCATCATCCATTACACTTTGATATATTTTATCCCAATCTGTTTGAAGAATACAAGTTATACCATTTATTACATTTAATTTATTTGTATCAAAATTATCTGAATAAAAATCTTCACAAGACTGGTCAAATACATAATATTTACCAACTTTCTTTTCAGCTTTCAATAGCTTATTAAAGATAAATACTTCTTTTTGGAAACTTAAAGATTCTGGTATCAAACTCTTTTGCATTAACCCATTAAAATTTTGTAATGTTAATCTTTTCTTTGCATCACAATTTAATGATAAATAATATGTCATTATTAAAATACGAGGATGAACATGAAGTTCCTCTGCCCATTCTGTCTCTAAATTATCAAATGCTCCAGCTTTAATTAAAGAAATCATCGCTGTTTTATTTAATGGACATTTATTTAAAAAATCTTTAAAACTCTTATATGGTCTATTTGCAATAATCATATCAATAATTGGCGCGCCAACATTACTTAATGCTTTCATACCAAACAAAATTTGATTATTTGCAACATCTGGTTCAAAACTATAATTTGACTTATTTATATCTACTAATGAAATATGAATACCATGAGAGATAATATCACCAAGAGCTTTAGCCACTTTCGCATAATCTGTTCCTTTTTCTTTTTTCTTAACACTTTCTCCATCATCATCTTCAATTATTTCATATTCTACATCGTCATCATCTTCAAGAGAACCACTATTAACAATTAAACAAGCTGTATTCCAATAGATAGGATTCCAATGAGTTGCTATAAACATACCTTGAAAACCAATAAAGCTATATGCTAAAGCATGAATAATACTAAAGCTATATCCCATCTGAGGTCCAATACCATGCTCCCATACATAATGTCCAAGGTGTTCACTTTTTGCTTTATCCAAAACTTGTTGTTTTAATTCTGGAATCTTAGACATTTGCTTTTTACCGACAATTTTACGCGCGGCGTTCGCTTCTGCGAGAGTAAAACCACAAATATTTTCATCCATTAACATCATCATTAGCTGTTCCTGGCTTGGTGGCACTCCATATGATTTCAAGAAGTATGGCTCTAATGTATGCTGTTCATCGGCGGAAAGACCGGCCGTCCGCATTTCGTTATACCACAGACTTATATTATTTTTAAATCTTACATACTTCTCCATTGGTGATTCTTGACCTTTTTCACTTGTCATCAATCTCATAAGTCCGTTCGCATCTGCCATTTCAAGAATATTTGATGGTTTAATCTTTTTAGCTGCCTGGCTTCCAACAGCTGAATCAAACTGAAAGATATTTAATACACTATTATCATGTAATACCTTCCATATATTTTTGTCTTCAATAGGTAAAACATTTGGATGAAAATATAAATTATATACTTCTCTCAATGATAGCTTTGAGTCAATTTCATTATATTCTTGTAACAATCTAATACATTCTCTTAATTTATCCTGAAACTCTGTTACTAAGAAGTCATATTTTGTCATACCCGCTGCTTCACACATATGTAAATCATATTGTGTTATAATTTCTCCTTTTGGAGTTTTCATAAAACAACCAAATTCATATGGGTCTTCATCAAACAAGATAACACCAGAAGCATGACTACTTCTCTTGTTAATCAAGCCTTCGATTGCTAACATAATATTTAACAATCCTTCATACTGATTAACTTCATTGATAAACGCACTAATTGGACGTCTATCTTTATCTTTATTACCATTTACAACATCATTTAATGGCCACAAGAATCCTCGCTCAGAAGGAATCAATGATGACATATACTGAGCTGTATCAACATCAATACCATCAGGATATTCTTCACTTCTATAACCACGACATGCAGTTAAAATTGCAGAACGAGTTCCTTCTGTACCAAAAGTAGCAATCAATGTACAGCCAAGATTTTTTCTTGATAAATCATCTATATCTAATTTAAACTTTTGACCTCTCTCTTTTTTAATTTCTTTAAGAATTGTTGGACGTCTTGATGGACATAAATCCAAATCAATATCACCAAGTTCAATTCTTTCTTTATTCAAATATCTCCAGAATGGAAGGTCCCATTGAAGTGGGTCAAGTTGTGTAATTCCTAATAAGTAATGATTCAATCCTGAGCAACTTGAACCGCGGCCTGCGCCTACAATGCTACCACAATTCCAAAATAAATCTACATAGTGCTGGAGTGTTACTGGATAACTAAACATATTAGTTTCCAATTTTTCTCCAATAACCCTCTTTGTATCAGCCTCTTCTTCCAATCTTGCTACATAATTCAAATTATCTCGCCAAGAACCCTTTATTTTTTCAAGTGATTCCCAACATTGATTCACCCAATATCTTTCAACTTTATCATCTGAAACAAACATTGATTTTAATATTGGATAATTTGACATTTCATCTGCGTCTGGATTATTTACTCCCCACCAAGAATTTTTTGGATAATCCTTTACTTCAACTTGTGGAATAGTTTGCTTATGTTCAAGCGAATAATTTTCTATCTTATCATAAATTTCCAAACTATTCTTGAACATTTGTTCAATTTCATTTGGAATACTTTGACTCAAATAATTGATAACTTCATCTTGAGTTTGCAAATAAGCATACTCATAAAAATCATCAACTTCTCTTTCTCCACCTTTTGAGTTTAAATATGCTTTATGAACAAATCTATCTTCTTTTTTTAAATAGTGAGCGTCAGTTCCTACTACCATCTTTACATTAAAGCATTGTGCAATAGAAACTAATTGTTTATTAACTGCAATTTGTTCTTTACTTAAACCTGGCGCACATTCAATATAAAAATCTTCACCAAATATATTCTTACAAAACAAGACAAAATTTGCTATTCTGTCTTGCATCATTCTTTCGCCATCAATATCATGGAGATTACGACTTTCAACTAATCTTAAAGTCATTGTACTTAATTCTCCACCTAAACATGCGGTCGTCGCTATAATACTACCAGGATACTTACTTATAATCTCCTGTAAATCTGAGTATGTAGTAACCACACGCTCCATTCCGCGGTCCCAATATGAGTTCATCCATGCTCTTGAAGATAGTTCTCTTAATGCTCTATGTCCATCTTTATTTTTTGCAATTAAAATAAAGTGAAAATATTTTTGTCCACTTTCTCTATCGCCACATAAATAAATTTCATTACCTAATGCAATTTTAAAATCAGGATGTTCTTTACTTATTTCTTGAGCATATTTATTTACTTCCATGTGTGAACTTAAACATTCGTGGTCGGTTATTGTGATTCCTGCCAATCCTAAATCTATCGCTCTATTGATTAAATCTTTTGGACGATTTATGCAATCTAATAATCTTAGGTTAGATACCTAAGAATAATGAGTATGTGAATGTATTTCAAATCTACTCATTATCATTATTTATCAATCCTCCTTTCTTATTAAGTCATTGAGGCTTAAATCTTTAAGTTTTGTGTATGGCACTCTTATTAAATAAATATTATTCTTTTTACAGTATTCATCTTTTATTTTATCATATTTTTTTAGAATATTAAAGTTTTCTTCATTATAGCCAAAACAATTTGGTTCAAAATGTTGAATACCATCATATTCTATTAAATATAATAATTCATCTTTTTCATTTAAAATTCCAAAATCAAATCTTAACCTTCCTCTACCATCACCCAATAAGTCAGGAAAAGTATATTCTCGTTTAAAACGTATATTATTTTCTTTAAGTATTTTCGCAATTTTATGTTCACCAACACTTCTTTCACAGCCACAATTTGTACTAATACCAGCTCTTAAATAAGAACCATTAACATCGCATTCATTACCACAATCACATTTACAATGCCAAAAAATATGTGAACTATCTATATTTTTACTACGATATAACACAGTTAATTTTCCATACTTTTTACCTGTTTCATCTATACCATTATGACTTTCATATCTTTTGCACCCGCAAGATTGAACAGAACCATTTCTAAGATGAACACCGCTAACATCACATTCATTACCACAATCACATCTACAATGCCATCTTGCTTCTCCTTTGCGCAAATCTTCTGTTCTATATAACACAGTTAATTTTCCATATCTTTTTCCTGTTTCATCTTTTACATGAACCAATGATGTTTTTTCTGCTAAATCACATCCACAACTACGCTTAGGATTTTTTAACCTAGTTAATTGGTCTTTTCTTGCTGAAATAATTTTTCCACAATCACATTTACATAACCAATAGGTGCCATTAGTCTTTGAAGTGTCTCTTTCTAAAACAACTAGCTTGCCAAATCTTTGCCCTGTTAAATCAATCAATTTCATAATAAAGCCCCTTTTCTTATTTTGATATTATATTTAAAAATACTCACAGGAACTTTATTAAACTTCGTCCAAAATTTTTTCATATTTTTATATAGTTTGTATGCGTATCAATAAAAATGCTCACTTTTTTAATCTATTTATATTATAACATATTTTAAATCAAAAGTCAAGTGATTGGATAAACCAATTCTTCACACTCAACTCCATGCGAGTTAAAATAATCTATTAAAGCTACTCTCTCACTACAAGAATTTTTAGGAGTTTCATAAACAATTAAAACCATTATTATTTCTTCATCTATACTCTCTGCTTCTTTATATTTTTCAGCAAGAGAAGAAAAGTCAGATAAAAGATTATTAAAATCTAATTGTTCAAGATTTTGTCTATAACTACTTAAAAAAGGACATGCGGGTTCCGGTTGAAAACTACAATGTTCTGGACCTTTGCAGCTTTGAGCGGCCTTCCCGCATTCTATTATAGGTAAGTATCTAATACCATTGACTATTCCTCTTTTGTCTTTAAATATATAATTATAGTTACCTGTAAAATTATGATACCATTTTGGGTCCCAAATAGCTGTTGATATTGGAATCATATTTCTTTTAAAATTACGAATCTGGTAAAAATAGCTAGTTCTGAGTTTAATATTATCACCTTCTTTCTACATTAGGCGACTTGTTCTTTTGGTATAAAATAGACTTTTTAAATTCTTCCAAGATTCTAGGTTCTGTTTTTACTACATTCAAAGATAGTTTTATTTGTTTGCTGATAAATTTTTCTTTTTCATCTTTGTTAGCATCGCAAAAATCATACCAATTATTATATTGTTCCATCTAGTTTTCTCCCGCACATTGGACAATAATTTATTTTAACTATTAATCCATTAGATTTAGGACCATCAACATCATATCCATAAGCATTTAATCTATTTGGATGTAATATTGCTATTCCATAATCATTTGTTTTACCTAAGATTAAAGGTTTTGCTCCTTCACAATAATCACACATGTCTAACTCCTATCTTAATAAGACTAATTTTTCTGATGCTCTTGTACAGGCAGTGTAGAGCCAACGAGCATGTTCTTCTCTGTTAAATGGGAAGTTTTCTTCAAATACTAAAACTTTATTCCATTCTGAACCTTGTGCTTTATGACATGTAATTGCATATCCATATGTAAATTCTAAAGGTACTATTGCTTTAGTTTTTGGATTAACATTTAATCTATAAGCAATTTTATTATCTACACATTTTTCGCCAGTCATAATCATCTTGGTATCCATTTCTAATGTATTAAAATCATCATTAGTATCTGTAATAAATTTTGCAATAGTTACATCTATATTGCCACCGCCAGCCCACTTTGGAAGATAATGCACTGTTTCAAATTTATTATTAAGATAACCTATTGTACCATTGATTAAACTATTATTTTCATCTGAAGTTATATCCCAATAATTTCTTAAACAAATAACTTTGTCGCCCTCCATTGGCATTGGTTCATTCTTATTAAGCAAATGCCGCATAGTTTGATTCATAGCATTTCTAGTCTCATTTTTTGCTACTAGAATTTGGTCTGCCCAAACCATCATACCAGCAACGATACTCTTTTTAGGAATAATTTGCACTTCCCTACCAGTAAAATAAGAAATAGGTTCTCCAGTTCTAATTTTCATTGTTAGTTGAATAATTTCAGATTCTTTAGCTTGACGCATAATTTCATCAAGAAAAATATCTGGATGGTCAAGTAAATGATTATCCTCTTTATCATCTATTGGAGGTAACTGAAATGGGTCGCCAAGACAAATAACAAAAGTATTATGTGAAAAAAGTAAATCTATTAAAGTTTTTGGTGCCATTGATACTTCATCAACTACAACAATTTTATACCCTATTTCTGGTTTTGGTTTACGGAAAAAAGACCCATCTGGTTTAGGAAATGAGTCATAAAGTAATTTATGTAAAGTCATGGAATTTTTGTTACCTTTGTTAATTAAAACTTGTGCAGCCTTACCCGTATAGGTTGCAAATACTATATCTTTTTCTTCTATATCATTATCTTGTAGTAGTGCAGAAATAATAAATTTTACTAATGTACTCTTGCCAGTACCAGCATATCCTGCAATTACTGCATATTTTTCATGGTTTTTATATTTATTTAAAACTATATTTAATCCTTGCTCTTGTTTTGAAGTTAATATCATTTATATACTGCTCCTTTATAATATTTCAATAACTTTTCCATATATTTGTTTTCTACTAATCCAACCATTGATATGACCATGATTATTAGATATTTGATATGAATTGTTATTTTTAATAGCCGATATTTTATGTATATAAAAATGTCTATTTACTTTACAAAATACTATATCATCTTTTTCTAATTCTGTGTCTTTTGTTACTGGAATTACTCTTACTGATTGACCAGATTTAATAATAGGCGTCATAGATTGGCCGTATCCAATAAGTATACATTCTTCTCCATTTTGTAAATGTATAGCTGCATTTAAATCTTCTTTTCCTTTATACATCATTATTCTCCTTATCTATATAAATTATATCATAATTTATATAAAAAATCAAATGAAAAATTTCCAAAAGCCAGATTGTTTTAGGATATAACCAAGAGCCATCCAACCAAGTTAAAAGTAATATTTACATGAATCAATAATTTCATAATCTTCAATGAGAATCTGTGGAGTTACCCATCCATTCCATTCATTCCTATTACATTTACCAACTATATCAAGAGTAACATATCCATCAGTAGCAATTTTATCATATTCTTCTTGACTTGAGCCAAATTTAATAATAGCAATTCTATTTGGTAAAGTTATTTTTAATGTAGGAGTTTTATCTGGTGACATCAGTGTAACCATATCTTTAGTAACTTTTAAATTCTTTATAGCTACTAATGATTCATCTATATCTTTACCCCAATAAGCATCCATATCAGCTATATCAAGAATATTCTCAGCATTAACATTTGTGCCATCATAAATATAGTCAACATAATATAATGCTTCTTCTGACATATTTTTCAATGCTTTATTTGTTGCTTGTAAAAAATTAGAAATATCATCAGCGCGGAGACCTAGGCCAAAGGCGCCCTGATGGCCAGCTGTAAAGGTTGGTAGACCAGTTCCCGCGCATATATCTTTAAATTCAGTTACTCCAACTTTATCGCATCCGCGAGCAGAACCTTGATATGATATTTCTACATCGTCTACTCTTGTTAAAATACAACATGGTCGTTGATATTTAGCCATAAATTTATTTGCAATCAATCCTGCAATATTTTTATCTACCTGCCCAGGTTCTAACAAGAATAATAATACTTTATTATTTAATAGATGTTCTTCTTCTATTTTATTTTCAAGAAATTCCATTCCAGCATCTTGTGCTTTTGTTTGTCTATTTTTTACATTAGTACAGACTCTCATAGCTTGTTCTACTAATTGTTCCTGTTCTCCAAGTTTATGACCTCGTTTGTTAGATAATATCATCTTAAAGGCTTCTTTTTGTAACATTGATTTAAAAATTATTTCTTTTTCCTCTTGAGTTCCGCTACGAACAATAGCATTAACAAAGGGAGCAATATAGAACGCGGCGCCCCATGAAGTAATGTGTTCACCTAACTTAAATTTATTCTTTTGCCACATATTATAAATAAATGGATTATGAATATTATCTGGCTCAAAGCCTTTATTAATCAGATGCTTGGTTTCTAATGACAACATAGATTGCATATCTGCGGTTAGTCCAAGTGCGACCAAATCAAGGTATTGGTCTGCATAATTCTTGCCTAATAAACTATCTATATATCTACAAAATTGCCATGTGACACCGACACCTGAGAGCTGTTTATTAGGATAATCAGAGAGTTGGTTATTTATTACTATCGCGTAGGGCGATATTTCGTCCGCCTCGTGATGGTCAAGAATAATTATTTTTGTCCCAATGGCACTTAAACGTTCGTGGTAGGTGTAGTCATTGGACCCAGCGTCCGGAATTATTACTAGATTATAATGTGATTGTTCTAAGAGATCGCAATAATCACTTAAACCATGTTGTTTACCATCATGCAAGTACCAAGTTAAATGATTATCTACCCAAGTTGGCCATATATTATAAAGATAGTTAATTAAAAGTGCAGATGATGTAAATCCATCACAATCGGCATCTACGATAATTGCTGCATTTTGGTTAGCCCCAATGCATCCTACGAGCGCGGTCGCCGCGTTTTTCATTACCTCTTCTCCAAATAATAATGGAGAGTTTATATCTTCATCTGTTGTATTACAATAATGAGGAATTTCTTCTAATGCAATTCCTCTATTAGTAAGTACCTGTTCTAGCGCAGTATAATCTTTGTTGATAGGTTTAATTAGTTTATACTTCATTTATTTTTTTCTCCATCTTACAACAGTTTTTGTTTTACACACTGGACAAATTATATATTCAATAATTTTTTTAAATTCTTCTTTTTCCTTTGTATCAAATCTTTCATCATACTGCAATAAAGATTGACAATTTGAGCATGTTACCTGTCTTAATCCAGGTCCTTCACGTAATATTTCTATCATATCAATTCTCCTCCAATGAAAAACGTCTATTATATAATTCTATAAATGTCTCTTTGCCATTATCTATTGGACTCATTTTATAATCTAATAAATTCCATTTATCAAACATAAAACTAATTGTTACAAAACTACTATATTTTTTATAAATATCAGTTAATTTTTTTATCCATCTTTTAAATTCATTATCACCAATCGCTTGAAATTGTTTATCAAACGCAACAATAATTTCTTCAACACCTAAAGATAATAAAAGTTGAACTTGATACCAAATAAGCGAACTTCCGCAGCAAGCTACACTTATATCTCTATCACTTCCAAAATAACTTGCATAAAGTAAAGGTGATTTTTCACCTTCAAATACAATGGCTTTTTTTATTATCTTAATATTATCTTTACTATTGTTTAAATTATATAAATTAAAACTTAAAGGATGGTTATACATTTGTCTATTTAAAATAGCAGGTCTATACTTACCATATTGTTCTTGTTCTTTTACTAAAGTTCTCTCTCTAATTCCAATTAAATTATTGTTAATATCATAATGTGGTATAATAATACTTTGAGAAATTGGATTATAAGCAATATCATGTTCACACATTACTTTATCATCTATGCCCTCTAGCTCCCATGGAGTAATATTTGGATGCGGTAAATATTTTAAAATATTTTTATCAAAAACTTTTAAGTCAATAATTTGTTGTTGTTTAACTAAGTTATTTTCATCATATTTATTTAAAATTTCCCAATCGTGAAGATTATCTTTATTATTTGAAAAATCAAAGTTTTCATTTGAAAATCCAAAATATCTTGCAACATACATAATAGCATTATTTAATTGCCATTGTGCAGTTTTATCCTCAATAGTTTGATTTTTTACTTTACATACTAATTGAAATATATCAAAACTATCTCCACAATCAGTAAAACATTTAAACAATTTTGTATTATTATAATAATATAATTTATATGAACCAAACCCAGGTGGATTATGACATATCGTCCTAGAAATAAAATAATTTTCCTTTATAATTGGTTCTCCGCCTAAGTCAACTACAAATTCATATACTTGTTCAAGAGTTAAAGAATTTTTTATTTTATCTTTATTATACATATTATTAAAACGCATGAAACATCATAGCAAAGAAATTTGCAATTTTATGGTTCTTTGCAATTTCATCTATTTTATTAGAAGTTTCACTTGCTTTCCTCCAATTACCGACCCAAACACAAAAACCCAACCAGTCCCATAATTCCTTTAATTCTTTGTACATTTTTTCTTATATTTAATTTCCTCTTTTAACCTTTTTAATAAATATTCCTTCTTACTACAAGGACATTCATGGCAACTATACATTTCATATGGACCGCATCCACCATTTCTATAACATTTCATATCTATTCCTCAAATGCTGATTCTTCTTTAATTTTAATTCTTAAATCTTCAATAGCAACAAGTTCATATTGATAATCAGTAACAAATATTGGTTCTATCTTGCAAGTTCCACGGTCTTCTCTGCACCACATTAAAATATCTTTATATCTTCCTCGTCTATTTTTATAAACAGAAATTTTAATAGTTGGCATCTCGAAACCTTGTTTAATAATCTCTTCAAGTGCAGCTCTATCATCTTGACTAACTTCAAGCATAATCATACCAACATCAATTTTATCAGCAATAGATTTAGCACCTCTTAAAAGATTTTGGTCATATTGCTGAGCTGTCTTATATTCTGCATTTAACTGTGTTGCAGTCATAACAAAAACTCCATATTCATTACAAATATCTTTCAATCTGGTTGAAATCATAAACAAAACATTATCTTCTCTTAATCCTTTAACCTTAGCCTTTGAAGACACTTCTTCAAGAATTTTCATACTAGAGTGTAAGTAATCAAAGAAAATATATCTTGTCTCATGGTCTCTAATACTGTGTTTTACTGTATTCTCTATATCTTGTAATGAAAAATCTTTTAATCTAATTGTATATATTGGACATTTTTTTAATAATTGAGCAGCATAGATAACTCTTTCCCACTCTCCTGCATAATAATTACCCATAACTATATGGTCTTCATTAACATTAGATAAGAAAGCTATCATCATAGTTTGTACTTCATCTAATTCTTGTTCTGTGGCAATAAATAAGGTTGGTTCTTTTGTCCCATTATTAACCCAAATACCTTGCTCTTTATCAAAAATTTCATCACAAGCAATAGAACAAGCATCTGCAATCATTGACCTAGTTTTACCAACACCAGTCGCCGCGGACCGCAAATAAAACTTTTTAAGGCGGGCACCGCGTGTTATCGTATTGACCAGGGGCCCATATAGCGGATAACCAATCTCTGGGCGCTGTTTAAGTTGCTCTAGGAGCTCTTCAGCTCCAGTTCCCGCGCTTATAATTTCAGTATCAGTATTATCAACATATTTAATTCTTATATCTGAAATTCTTTGGTCGATTGTGTCTGCTATTACTTCTATTGGAGTATTATCAAACCAATCTTCTTGTGCTTGACGTTTCTTTACATCAAATATATTATCAATATCATATAACCATTTTAAGTCTAATCCAGCTTGTTGATTATACATTCTCAATAAAGTCATTTTTTTCATTCTTTGATAATAATAATCAAAAGCTGCATATTGTACATTATTACTAATTTTAGTAAGATAATCTGCACCTTTATGAGATTCATATATAGCCAAATGTTTTGGCCTTTGCTGCAAATAATCTTCAATAGTATTTACATTGATTTCTTTTGCTCCTAAAGCATGTAAATTATATATAGAACCAAAAAGAACTCGATGAAATTCTTCTGGAAAGTCTTCTTCATAAAAATGGTATTTATCTTCCATATCAAGTATACTAGGATTATTATATATATTTCCTATCACTTGAATAATAGCAGAAGTATCTACATATTTACCCATACATTTAACCTCTATTCATCAAAATTAAATAGTCTTATTTTTCTTTTTTCTACTTTTGGTGGAGCAATTTCAATATATTTTACTTTTGGTTTGTATACACTTATATCCTTTTGTTCGTTTGCTATTTTAGCTAAATATAAATTATAATAATATTGATTTGCTTCCTTATATATGTATGGAACAATGCCAATACCACCATTGGCTTTGTCTATTGAATTACCTCTAATTTCAAAAAAATAAATTAAAGTTTTAAGTATTCCACTATAAGAAAAGTTATATTCTTCTTTATATTCTTTAATTTGTTTTTTTATTCTTGCATTTATATAATCTTCATTAAATAATTTCATTATATAATCTTCAAGAGCAATTAAGTCTTTATCTTTTTCAGGTGGCTCAATTTTTTGGCCACTTAGTCCAGCTTCTGTTGCACATTTAATATGTGCATATCGTTTAGCTGAAACTGCAATACAAGGAATTTTATCCCTATCAAATTGTTGACCACATACTTTACATTTTACAACGTGAGCCATTTAAAACTCCTCTAATTTATTTAAAATCTATACTAATATTATATCATATTTTTTTAATAAAATCAACATGGGACGTGATAAACAATCACGCCCCATTATTATTATAAATTATTCTTTATTAGTTCTTTAAAATCTGAAACAATTAAGTCAAGAGCCTCTGTTTGTTCTCTTGAAATATTATTTACTTTTTGCCCTTTACCTAAATATCTCTCAATAATTTGAGTAATACGCGGCGACCAGAACTCTTTAAAAGTGTCATCGTCTATTTTTGATGTTAAATCAGATACAAGATTATTAAACTCATTTAATAATTCATCAAAATTTAATTCTACAACATTTGAATATAAATTACTATGCTGGTCAGTAAAATATTCTTGTCCATCTTCTGCCATTTGCTTATCAATAGCATCACCAATAGCTTTAACCAAATCATTATATGTAAAGTTAATACAATCTGGTGTATATTTAAAGCGGCTGCCGGCTACATAACGCGGTGTACCTCGCATAAAGAGTTTTGTAGATACATTACCTTCTGCATCTTGGACTGCCCTTGAATATGCAATAATATCGCACATTCTTGAAACAATATTACGAGGTTTGCTGCCTAATGTAGGAACAATCTGATTAAATTCATGTCCTTGCTCATCTGTAAATGTTTTATCAACTGCGTGACTAATTAAAACCAAGCCATAATCCATTTGTACAATGCTTCTTAAACATTCATCAAACTCTTTAGCTACTAATGTATAGCCTTTACCAAATGGAATATCTCCAATCGCGTCTACACCAAAGCCACCATCTGGTCTTTTAGCATTAGCACATACATATTTTTCACATAAATCATAAGCAATATCTACTGTATCAATAATGACTGTTTCAAATTTTTCTTTTACTGCTTCATCTTTTAATTGTTTTAATACTTTCTTAAATTCAGCCCATGAGTTAATTGGCATAGCCATAGCACCTGGAATTGCATTATAACCTTTTTCAAAAGCTAACAATACATGTCTAGGAAATTTAGTTGCAATAGTTGTTTTACCAGATTTAGGCTCACCATAGAAAAAAACTGAATATCCTCTTAGGTCTCGACTTACTTGATGTGGTTGAATACTTAATAAATCTAACATACTTTATCTCCTTATAAAAGTATGTAAGGGAGAAAGCTCCCTTACATATGTATTAGAAATTCCATCCTCCAGTTGGTGCCTGCACTCCAGGAATATTCATCACATTCCCAGCAGAGAAAGCAGAATCTACATTAGCAGCACGAGCAGCTTTATATTCATCACTATTCTTTTTAATTTCTGCTAATCTTACTTCTCTGTTCTGCATAGCTTTCGTTAATTCATCCGCAGTTAAAACATTATCTTCACCAAATTCATACGGATTTTTAGCTGCACCTGTAATAACCCATTCTTTTGCTTTTCTTGAAGTGGTATGCACTACACTTTCGCCAAAAGCAGATTCTTCCATGCTTTGGATTTCTGTTGTAGTACACATAATTCTACCCCAAACCTTTGTATATACTGGATTAGATGGACTAGCATCAAGATTATCAAAATATTTCATACCAGCAGGATTGCGAACAACAAATTCAACAGGTAAAATATCATTTCTGAAGTTAAATACTGCACCTCTTACAGACATATAAGCCTCATCAATATGCTTTTCTTCATCCGCTTCAATCATTGTTACATTTGTAATAACCATATCTGTAGTGAATTTATTTCTCTCATTTAAATCCTGTGATAAATCATTAACAAGTGTAACAAAACCACCTTCATTACGCTTTACTGACACCAATGTATCATCTTGTGCATAGAAATCATTCAAAGCAAGAGCAGTATCAATCTTAACCTTTGTTGCTGCATCTTTGCCACTTGTAATCCAACTTTGTCCTTCGTTAATAATTTTCTTTAATGCATTATAAGTATTATTTACTCCGCCCGCTTTTGTAGTTGGAGTCACATATGTAAAATGAACCTGGAGAACATTTAATCCTTCTTCATCAGTTGCAACATCAATAGTTCCTGAGATAAATTCTTTACCAAAGTTATCTGACTTCTGATTTTGCACTGTTTTAACTACTAAATTATGTTCATAAATTCTACCTTCAATATGTTCTGTATTCGTATTCTTGCGCATATAAATTCTCCTTATATAATTTGTTCTCAACTTTATTATAAAATAATTATATCATAATTTTTTAAACGTGTCAAATTTCATCTAATTGCATTTCTAAACCTTTATTTGTAATACAATATGTAACTGGCTCTTGGCCAATTTTATTAACAAAGCCTTCTGTAATAAGTTTCTTCATTGACCCAGAAACAGAGTGGGAAGAAATAAATAATCCTTCTGCTATATCTTTTGCTTTAAAAATATTATTATATTTGTCTTTATTCCCTTGCATAAAAGATAAAACCTTTTTTCCATTTTCTGTTATAATTGGTAATTCTTTGGCTTTGCTATTTTTCAAATTATTAAAATAACTTAGGGCTAATTCAAATTCTTCTTCATAATTTTCTACATAAATATCTGGTCTATCAAAAATTTCATTTTGAACAATTTTAATAAATGCTTCTTTATTTGTCATTGATTTTACCTATCCTTTATTATTATACTTATATTATATCATAATTATTTAGTAAAATCAAGTAAAATTGCATTTAAGTTTATTATGTTTTATGATGTTATTGTATCATTTTCATTATAGAATATTAAAGATTTGGCATATGGAAGTTCTTTAGCCCAAGTGATAAATGCTTGCCATTCTGTTAATTTATGACCACATCTTTGATTGCAAATAGATAAAATATTTTCATAGTTCATTGTAACTGTACGTGTTTGTAACCAAGATTCAGGAAGCGCTCTAACTAATTCTTTCCAATATTTTTTATCTTTTGTAGTATTATAAAGAGTTCTTACTTTTTCTAATAAAGGAACAAAATCTTCTAATAGATTATTTTCAATCATATCATCAGTTTCAAAACAATCAATAGTAATAGGGGTAGAAGCTAGTTTATGCATAGTTGATGTACTATTAGCTGTTGTTCCAACTTTATAAGTATCAAACTCTTTCCACCAATAGAGCGGAGCAGTAATATCAACAGAAACCATAATTTGACGTAAAAACTTGCGGTGTTCAGGTCCTGAACGCACTAGACGTTGTGCAAGTTCCATATCAGCTGGACCAATAAATGCTACATCAGCTAAATAATCATCTTCTGACTCACGTAAAATACCATTTTTCATTAACCATTCATCAATATAATTTACTTCTTCTGGATATTTTATATCAGCTTCTTCAATATCTTCAATTTCTGAATGGTTTCTTTTTATCCACGCTTCCAAAACATCCCAGGAATATTCATCATAATCTGTATTGATAATACCAAAAACACTATCTGATTTATCCCAGCTATTCATTGGATTCCTCATTCCATGAAATGCACCTTCAAAATTATAAACTTTAGTGTTTCCAAATTTCATCCTTTTATCTCCTTATTTATTTCCTATGGTACTATTATATCCTAACTCACTTGCCTTATAAATCTCAATCCATCGTTTTTCAGCTTCATTTAATTGCTCTCGTGGACATTCTTCCAATAATTCAAAAGTAAAGTTCCATATACCATCTTTTTGCATAGCATTATATAATTTATTTGTAGCAGAAGCCTCTATACCTAATCCACATTTACAATGGTCTTTCCATCTCTGTGCTACATCAACACTTTGTCCAACATAACATTGATGTGTTTTAATATTAGTTATTTTATAAATACCACATATTTTATTTGAACCTAGAATCCTATTACACATTTCAGTAGTTTGTTTTTGAAAGTACGTAGACCATATTAACTTACTTAATATAACTGGATTATGTAACATTAGTTTTACAGATTCTAGTTTTTGTATATCATCTAAATCAATAGAAGAAACAGACAATTTATAAAAATCTAATTTTTCTTCTTTTTCGCGTTCGCGGAGCTGCGCCTCAGTGGCAGCATTTATCTTGCTCTTAAGCGCCATAAACCTGGCGCCCGCGTCTTCTATATCTTTTTCTATTTGCTCTTGTTTAGCAATAAGTTCTTGTTTACGCTGCAAATATTTTTGTTCAGCTTTTGTGTATTCTTTTTCAAGATTTTCTATATAAGCAATGCTTGCATTTTGAGCATTTTCTCTATAAAAATTTATTTGTTCAGAAATGATTTTTTTAGAATTTTCATATTCTTCTTCATTCTTTTTTCTATTAGCATTTATACTTTCAATTAACTCAGTTTTATTTTGTAAAAGAATAGAAATTTCACTCTGTAATTGTCTTTTTTCTTCTCTTTCTTTTTGTAAATTTTGTTCTTTGGTATTTATCATATTTTGGGCTTTATTTATATATTTTATACTGATAATAATAAGTAGTATACCAAAGCCTAAAAGAATAATACCAAAAAGAGTTATAAGATTCATTATCTCACCCTTTCAGTTAAAAAAATAGGGTTAAGTTATCAATTAACTTAACCCATAATAATCTATATTACTCTGCTTTTTCAGGCTCAGCATCTGGGTCGAAAGCCATACCAGCAGCTGTCATCTTAATGAATTTAACAGGCTTATGTGTTCCATCTTCAAGCTGAATCTCAGCGGGAACTCTCTCCATCAAACCCTTTCTCTGGAAAGCTGAAGTTACAATACCATTAACCTGCTTTGTTTCCAATCCAGTTGCTTCAGCAATATCTGCTGCTGTTACGTGGTCATCTGGACCCAAACTCTTTACATAATCAAATACCTTGCGGCTATTCTCTTTTAAAACTGCCATAATAATCTAATCTCCTTATAAATTTATTTATTTTATTTTATACATATATTATATCAAAAATTTTTTATCTAGTCAACAGTTTATTTCTACTAATATAATCATCTAATAGAAACATATCTTCTATTGAAAGGGTGGACATAATATATTGAATTTTCTGCTTATTCTCTTGAACATTTTTGCCCAAAAGTATCTCTTGTTCCAGCTCTACTATTTGTAGAGCTTTTTTTCTTATAAAAGTTCTATGTTTATTTTTCATATGACTATTATATCAAAAATTTTCAAAATAGTCAAAAAATTTCACTCAATTTACACTCACTAGCATCTTTATCATCACGCATATGTTTATAAAAACCATGCCTAATTGTTTTAGCAATAGAATCCTTCTCCATCATTTGAATAGAACAAACATGATTCAAATATTTATCTGGATGTTCACTCATATCCTTTTTCATTTCATCAGAAATGCCAGAATGAATAATACCAATTTCGTGCATATTTCCATTATTATCATATGCACCTATTCTAATGCGAGAATTATACCAACCCATATAATATGGTTTTGTTGCTGGATATAATTCTCCATTGAGATAACCTTCATAACCATTACCTTCAAATCTAATAGGATTAGCAGGGTCTACACAAATCCAATATTGCCAAGATTCTATTTCTTTTCCATAATATTCTTTTGTTGGTTCTTCAAAACCAATAATAACCACATCTGCAAAATCTACTTTTTTAGCTTTAAGATTAGTGTCTGGTCTTTTATCTGGTTCATATAATCCAGTTTTCTTTTTAATAACCATACCTTCTTCACCAGAAGCTAGAGCATCACCAACTTTAGCATATAAATCATCATACCATACTTCTGCTAATTCTAAGAAGTCATACTTATCAAGAGAATAAAGGTGGAATACCTTTTCAAGAATTTTATAACGCAATTCATTTCCTACTTGATTATCAACTAAATTAACTCCATCATACATTAAAATATCATGAAGATAATAATGAATCAAACCGCGGGAACCCGCTTGACGCTCCACAGCTCTAGCTGGTAGACATCCCATAATCTCAGTGGTTGTCTTTGAGCTGCCGCCAGGATAGTAGATTTCACCCACAAGAATAGTATCTTTAGGTAAAACTGATAAAGCCTCCGCGATATGTGGTACATTGGCTAGTTTCTCTGCTTGTAAGCCAGTCTTTTTACTTGTGCTACGAGAAAAGAGATAAGAATAATGTTCATGTTTTTCAAATTGATACCAGTATCCATCTTTTTTAAGCTGGCCAAAATAATCTCCACTATCACAAGCTGCTCTTAATTGAGAATCTGTACTTGCATGAATTTTCATAGCTGGAATCATTACTGCTTCAGGATATAATTCCTCAATTTTTGCTTTATCGAACATCTTTTATCTCCTCCAACTCTATATCTCCTATATCGCCATAATCCTCTACTCTATAGTCATCAACAACTAAATCTAAATATTCTCTACAAAAATCCTTTACAAATACACTACCACTATTTATTGCTTCAACAGTTTTATCTGTCAATTCTACAATGCCTTCAAAATGGCCATACCTTAAATAACCCATTATCCAACCTACTGGTACTTTTATTTTATATTTCTTTTTGTCCATTTATATTATACCTCAAATTTAACCAGTTGTCAAGTATTATAACTTGACAACTGATGTTATTTTACTATTCTTTATTATAATATTTCCATTACTTATTCTGCTCATAATTGGAACATCTGTCGCTGACACACAAATTGAGTTCGGTAATCCAACTAATAATATATCATCATTATTATCAATCATAGCAGCGCCAACTACATTACCAATAGTTTGATTTACTTTATAAGCACATACACCTTTTCCTGCTCTCAACTGGAATGGACAATCTTCAAGTGAAATCTTTTTAGCATATCCATTAGTTGTAAATAATGATAGAGTGTCACTATTCTTATGAATAGGTAAGCCAATAATTACTTCGTCTTCCGGTTCAAGCTTTATTGACCGGACTCCCGCAGTTACCCTTCCTATTGGAGATATATCATTTGTTGGAAAGTGGATAGACATACCTTGCTTTGTTACCACTATTACTTCTTCATCATTTAAGAATGTTACATTAGCTAATGAATCTCCATCTTTTAGATTAATCGCAATTACTCCCGTACTTTTCTTTAACTTTGTATATTCTTCCAATTTAGTCTTTTTAATTAAACCATTTTTTGTAAAGAATATAACATATTCAGCGTTGCTATCTTTATATAAAGAAGTTAAAGCAATTACTTTTTCATCATTGTCTAAATCAATTAAAGTATTTACTTTTACTCCTTTTGATACATTTGTACCAACAGGAACATCATCTACAAACAATCTAAACATTCTTCCTTTTGAAGTAAATAACATTAAAGTATCCACAGTATTTGTAGAGATTGTTGTCAAGATAGCTTCATCAACGCTTTTTACTCCTTTACCATTTTTACGTTGTACCTTAAAGCTCTTTTTAGAGACTCTTTTAATATCTCCAGTTTGTGAAAATATTATAACGACATCTTCTGGTATAATAGCTTTAACAGCTTTTTCTTCTTTTGGTATCTCAATTTGGGCTAATTCTGTTCTTCTATCATCACCATATTTTTTTACAATAGAAGTTAATCTTTCTTTAATAATTGCTATTTGTTTTTCAGAATCAACAATTATTTTACTCCATTCTTCAATATTATTCTCAAGTTCTGCTTTTTCATTGTTTAATTCAACACTCTCTAGTTTAGCAAGACTTGATAATCTCATAGCTAAAATTGCTTTTGCTTGATTTTCCGTAAAACCATATTTTTTAATCAATCCCTCTTTTGCTGCTGTTGATGATTCACTTGCCTTAATGAAAGCAATAATTTCATCAATAGACAACAAAGCCCTTAATAATCCATCAACAATTTCTTTTCGGGCTTCCGCTTTTTCGAGGTCATATTGAGTTTCCTTAATCAAACAATCTTGGTTATGAGTAAGATAAATCTTAATACAATCATTAAGATTTAATTCGGTTGGTGTCTTATCAACTAATGCTACTTGATTATAAGAAATAGATGTTTGCAAATTAGTTTTCATAAATAGCTGATTTGCTATTGAATCAGGATTAACGTCCTTCGCACATTGAATAACAATTCTTAATCCTTTCTTATTACTTTCATCTCTTACTTCTATAACACCATCAATCTCTTTTTTATCTCCGCCACAGACTTCTGCGATCTCTGTTAATAATCCTTCAATGCTAGTCCCATAAGGAATCTCATAAAATACAATATTTTGTTTCTCTATTTTATATTTTCCTCTTACTTTTACACTACCATGACCAGTTTTAATAATATTTGGAATATCATTTTTATTTATAATGATTCCTCCTGTTGGAAAGTCTGGTCCAGGTAACATCGGTTCTTTACCATCTATATAATCAAATATTGCATTTGCAACTTCTTTTAAGTTATGAGGTAACCAGCTGCATGCCATTGCGACGCCAATACCGCTATTTGGATTACACAGGAGATTTGGAAAGATGGATGGAAGCGTGACAGGCTCTTCAGCATCTTCAGAATAATTTGGCATAAATTCAATATTACGTTTTTTAATACCAGCTAATAATCCATCCTCAGCAATCTTTGCAAGTCTTGATTCTGTATAACGTTGTGCAGCGGGACCATCACCTGCAATATTACCATTATTACCATGCCAATCTATCAATGGATAACGCATAACCCATGGCTGTGACAATCTAACCATTGCGCCATATATAGATGAGTCTCCATGTGGATGATACTTACCCATAACATCACCAACAATCCTAGCTGATTTAACATGAGGCCTATTTGAAGTTCTTCCTTCTTCAAAAGATGACCAAAGTATTCTTTTTGCTACAGGTTTAAGACCACATTTGGCATCGGGAATAGATCTGTCTGTATTAACTGCAACAGCATATTCTATAAAATTTGTTCCTAATTCATTTTTAATATCATTTTGCATTGTTATCTTTTACTCCTTCAGCGTCAATTCCAAATAGAAGTATTTCCATATCTTTAACTAGACCTTCTTCATTACGTTCTGCTTTTTCATTTGTACCACCAAAGAAAATAATACCATCAGCTAACATATTATTAGTTTCTTCTAAATAAGAAATAGATTTTATTACACCTATTAACTTATCATTCTTGTTATAACCAACTACTAAAGGAACATCTTTTTTAAAATTTTTTACAGCATTTATAATTGCTTCTTTTGTAAAACTTACCCCATTATCATCTGGTTCATCTATTGGAACAGGTATGGAAAAAGTTACTTTTATTGGTTCATTACATCTCATTTATTTACCTCTCGCTCTCTATAAGATTTAAGCTCTTCTAACCATTCTATCAACTGACGATGCTGCATGCCACATTCATTACAGCCAACTTTTGTTATTACATCTTTACAATGTTGAATAGCTTCATCTATTGTCATTAGTTCATTTTTCATTATATTTACTCCATATTTAATACTTTTAAAAGACACCAATTTGGTTTTACATCTTTTACATAGTCATCAAATGGAATTGGCTTACAAACAAACTCTATATTTCCATTATAACAATGCACCAAATGACCTATTTTACAATATGGTTTATTAAATTCTTCTTTATCTACAAATGGACATACTTCACAACATTTAGGCATATCTATGACTAACATCGCTTTACTCTGCATTATAGGTTGCTTCATGACTATGCTCCTTAATATAAAGTTTTCTTGCTGTTACTCCAGTTCCCATAAGCTGATCAAAAAGAACATCTGTGCTAGACACATCTTCAACAGTTATCTGTTTAATAATTCTATTATTGACATTGGTTAATGTTTCTTCTGTCTCTTCTACAGACATTTCACCAAGACCCTTTAATCTGTTGACTGAGAACTTTTTACCAGGATTCGCTGCCTTCCATTCAGCTAAAACCTCATCGTTCTTAATGTATTTATATTCTTTACCAATAGTTAATTTATAGAGTGGTGGAACTCCAGCATAAATGTAACCATCAATGATGAGTTGTGGACAAAAATTCCAAACGAATGTGTAGAACAGGTTCTTGATATGGGCACCATCTACATCGGCATCGCTCATGATTATAATCTTGCCATATCTCAAATCTTCTGGCTCATATGTGACTTTCATCGTCTTTGGATCAATAGTTAAACCAAAAGCGTCAATCATAGTCATAATCTCAGCATTTTTTTGAATCTGCGCGAGGCTAGCTTTTTGGCAGTTAAGTATCTTGCCTCGTACAGGCATGACTGCCTGAAATTCATTATCTCTTGCAGTCTTAAGGTTGCCTGAGGCAGAATCGCCCTCGGTTATATATATCTCGCACCTGGATCTATCTTTGCTATAACAGTCCGCTAATTTACTATCAAACTTAAGAACTTTCTCTTTTTTCTTCTTCTGTGTTTCACGAACCGCCTCTCTAGCTTTTTTAGCCGCGTCCCGCGCTTTTCTTGCATTTATAGCTTTGTCTGCTATTGCCTTGATTTCTTTTTCATTATTATCTAACCATATTTGTAAATTTTCTGTCACAGATTGAAGAAAAGGTTTAACATCAATTTTAGTGATTCTACTTTTAACTTGAGCATCGTATGAAACATTTGGTGCTGTAATATTAAAAACGAGATACATTCCCTCTTGAATATCATCACCAGTTAAGTTTTCATCCTTCTCTTTTAACCATTTTTTTTCTCTAAAGAATTTATTAAATTCTCTGGTTAAAGTTGTTTTTAATTGAGTAATGTGAGGTCCAGATTCAGTTAATCCTGTATTAACATAGGGTACAATAGTAGAAGAATAGTTAGATGTATAGGTCATAACTAAATCCATCTTATTTTTCCCTTCAGCAAACTTCATATCAAATCTATTTTTAATAATTTCTTTATCTCCAATAGCATCATCAACTAAATCATTCAAACCTCTAGTAGAATAATAAGAAATTTTTTCTCCATTATTATCAAGGTTAATTGTTAATCCTGGACATAAACATGAGATAGTTTTAAATAATGATTTAATTTTGTTAATTTCTACTTCCGTATGAGTAAAAAATTCTTCAGAAGGCTGCCATGTAACTTCAGTTCCATTTTGGTTAATTTCCAATTCAGGATGAACTGGGTTCCCATTATATCTCTTTGAAAAGACACCTTCTTTAAATTCAATTTCTTCTCTTTTGCCGTCTCTAATTGTGCATACTGTCAACCAATGACTTAAATATGTGGTAATTTTACTACCAATACCAAAAGAACCTAATGATGTTCCTTCATAAGTTCCATCTTCCCTATATTTACCAGAAGTATTTAATACACTGAAGGCCGCTTCAAGAATTGTTTTTCCATCTTCTCTAAATGAGTTAGGAATAAAGCCTTGACCATAATCTCTAACAGTTACTATATCTTTATCTATTTTTACATCAATTTTATTACCATTACCTAATCTAAATTCATCAACTGCATTAGATACAATTTCAATAAGTAATTGAGTTGAATATGTTGTATCACCTGCATATACGCCTAGGACGAAGACGAGTAAACTCTAATGGAGAAAGACTTTCAATGCTATTTTCGTCGTATAATTTGCTCATCTGTATAACTCCTTTCTTTTTCTTTTTCCTTCTTATAATATTTTATCATATATTTTTTTGCCTGTCAAGTTTTAAAATCTTATACCTCAAGTATTATCAATAATATTGTTTTCTTTAATTATTTTATTATATTTGACTTGATTGTTACGAGCAAGCGCGTCCGCAAGTTCATTTCCAATAATTCCAAAATGACCTTGAACTTTTTCTACATGACAGCTAAAGCTATTTACATTAACATATTTATAAATAATTTTAACTAAATCAAGATTTTCAACTGTTTTGTTCTTACTATTAAACCATCTATTTTTTGCCCATGTATGAATCCAATCGTTACATATATTTACACAATATGCTGAATCAGAATGAATAATACATAATTCTTCTGGATATTTATTTTCAGCAAGTTCAAAAGCATGAATAATAGCCTTTAATTCTTCTCTATTGTTTGTTGTTCCATCTGACTGTCTTGAATATTTGTATTCAACACTATTTGTTGTATTATTAAACACTATTACTCCGAAACCACCATGAGCATATTTATTTCCATTTCCTTGCGCACTTCCATCACAATAAATGTGTATCATTTGATTCCTCCATCATCATTGATACTATTGTACAACTGTTTCAAATGTGTTTTTGATAGAATAACTTTAGGTTCATTAGACCAAGCTAATTGTAATAATACTTTTTCAATAAATGTTTTTGTATGTGGGTGCATAGCTAATGGTTTAGCTTTTTTGTTTTGCCACCATTCATATTCATCTGCATAGGTAAAATTTTCATCTCCATGATACGCGCGGCCGGCGCCTAAGTAGTCACAGACGAGCTCTACCGCATCTTTAAAGGGCATTTTTAATGGAGTCCCGCCGTTATCAAAATTATCTTGCCAATATTCATAATGATGAGTATTGCGTCCTTTATGATGTTGCCAAGCTTTTGAATATCCATTAGCCTCTTTACAAGCATCAATAGGACTACGTGTACCTTGATAATATTTCACACTTTCAAAAAATTCAGTAGGTGAAAATTTTGACATATCGTGTTTGATGCCGCGCCAAGGTATCCCCGCCATAAAACAATATTTACCAACATAATACTTATGTTTACAGATAGTTTTAAAATGTTTAATTATATTACTTACCATGTTTAATCACTCCTAATTCAACTCCATCGAGCATACCAATAACATCATTGTTTGGGAAAAAATGTTGTAATAATCTTTGAGCCGCTTGTGCTTGGCTTATATCATATTTTTCTCTATCAAAAATTATCACTAATACATCTTCTGGACATAAAGAAAGTTCATAAAAACCTTTTAGATTTGGAATAATTTGTTCTTTTTCAATTTCTTTAACCAAAATTTAACTTCCCTTCCTTGTCTATCTTAATTATTTTCTATTACATCTTTATTATACTATAATTTTTGGAGAAAGTCAAGACCCTTAATAAAAAGTTAGTTAAAACAATAAAAATAGGCAAGTGGATTTCCACTTGCCTATAAATTATTCAACATACCAAGGCTCTAATGCGCCTTTATGCTCTTCTGTTTCATGCCAACACTGTCCTTCAGTAGAGCCTTTAGTTGTATCTAAATAATACCATTCACCTTCACCAACAGTTTGTTTTTCGCTATCCCACTGTTGCCATCCAGTTAGCATATATCCATCTTTGCCAAATAGATACCAATAGTGATTGATTAAAGCCCAGCAGTTTGTATAATAATTATCATTATCATCATATACGTACCACCAACCTATATCATCTTGATTCCAACCCTCAACATATCTATTCCATGGAACAAGAGTCCAGTCTGGTCTTCCATAGCCCGCAATCTTTTTGTAATTTAGTGGATAAGATTTTTGATGTACTGACCCACCATTTTCAATAACAGTACTTCCGCCACTGGTATTACCTTCAATGGTATATACAATACCATTTGCTACTTTAGTAACAATACCAGTATGATAAATACGTATATTATTTTTAAAGAAGATTTGGTCTCCAGGTTGTGGAGTAGTATACCAGTGTTTATTATTCTTATAATATTGAGCTGATGTTGGTGTATATGCAGAATAACCAGTAGTTTGGAAAGTCATTTTCTTTGCTAAATCCCTTCCAAAGGCTTTTTCAAAACACCAATCAACAAACATATCACACCAAGCACATCCTTGTAAACTTGGATTAACATCTCTAGCATATTTAGTGTAATTATTCTCACCAGCATTTGCGGTTTTGTCATCTAGTTGAGCATTTGTCCTCTTTTCAAGGTATCCTTCTTCAGCAATAGCAATAGCAAGAAGTTTATCAACTGGATTTCCAACTGGAATATCTTCTTTTACATACTGCTTAATCCATTTAACACAACACTCATGGCGGGACTGGAATTTTTTGTCACCAACCTGGTTATTATTAGAAGTATCTTTTTGGTCTAATAATAATGCATTAAATATTGTATCTGGTGTATATGGTTGAGCAGCAGCCGCGAATACACGCTTCACTGGATTTAGTCCACCTAAATGTTCAATCTCGCACCACATCATTTGAGCGGGAACCGCGCTTACTCCGTTATCTTCTGCATGTTTAATATATGTTTCCATAAGTTGTTGAAACAATTTATCTTGACATTGTTTTCCAACTTCTGTTGTGATGATATTGATTAGAGCTGTCTTTTCTGCGGGATTTGGGTCCCAGCCTTCTGCTATCCAATCGTGAGATAACATGCGCTCTATACCTGCGGTATCCGCGTTTCTAAATGCAGTTGGGTCAGCTGAAAAAATCATATTACATAATTTTTTGGCTTCATTACCATAGTTTTGTGCCCAACCTAATGTGCAGGTAAATTCTTTATCAGAATTTTTAAATTTTCCTGCATATGCTCCATAATCACGATTACCATAAATCTGTCCACCAGATTCTACTGCACCAATAATATTGGTCAAAATATCTAATTGTTCTTTATTCATTCTTGTTCACCCTTCTCTTGGGTATTGTTGTTGTTACTATTGTTATTATTTTTCATACTTTGTGTACCAAAATAAAAACCAGTAATCATAGTAAAGATACCTAAAAATTGCTGTCCATCAATTTTTCCACCAGCTGCAAGCCAAATAAAACAACCAGTTAAAGCTAAAGTCATTAAAGACTTAACATCAATAAGTTTTGCAATTCTTTCAACAATAGGCATAATTTTCTCCTTTCTATACTAAAAAAGAACCCATAAAAATATGGATTCTTTGCATATATAAATTTGGTTATAAAATTTTCAAAACACATTTTTAAATCAAGACGCGACCAATAGCTGCCCAAGCAGCTAATTATTACATTAACTCTGCTATTTGAGCAATTTCAGAGCGGTATATATTTTTGAGTGTAATTTCACCATATATGGGTCTATTTCTAAATACTTCTGAAGCTCGCATCATACCATTATTTACTCCTGCATATAATGATAAATCTACTTGAGTTTTTGTATCACCATCAAGTATGCAAATAGAATCTTCTCCAATTCTTTGAAGAGCTAGTTTTAATAGTTGTATATCAAGATTCTGCGCTTCAGTGATGTAGATTCCCGCATTTAATCCAGTAGTATCGTAACCACGAATGTCTGATAATGGCAATAATTCAAGTTTATTCTCGCTAATTAGTCTTTCTACTTCTGCTCTATCTCCTAATTTACTTGATAAGAAATTACCTATTTGAGCATCAAGTAATTTTTCAGTGCGGGAACCAGGATAATAACCTAACTTAGCAGAACCCGCGGTTGCTACAGTATTGCAAAATATAACAATCTTATCTATTTTTTCTTTCTCTAGTAGTGAAAATAAGTATCCAATAGCAAGATATGATTTTCCAGTACCCGCACTTCCGCGTAACATAGTAATTTTATTGTTTTTTAAGCTATCCATCGCACATAGTTGATAGTCGTCTTTTGGTTTAATTTTTCCAAATATTTTACTATCAAAACAAATAAAAGGAACCTCTTTAAATCCTTCTTTTGTATATTTATATTTATCAACAATATTATTATCTTTATCTATAATAAATAAATATTCATTGATATTCATATCTTTCCAATTTTCAGAGTTATATAAATTTGTATATGTTGCTGCAAATTGGTCGTCGTTAATACATTGAAGTGTTCTATATCCAAAATAATCTTGTTGTTTTTCTTTTAATAATTGAACAGTGCTTTCTGGTAAAACTGTTCTAGCTATCATAAAACATGATAAATCAGCGGTAATAAAAGTTACTGGAATTGCCTTATTTGTATGATAAGCTGTGATAATAATTTTACTATCATTATTATCTGATAATGTATTAAATTCTTCGAGGTATGAACTAAAATTATTACAATACGGAATAACCTCATAACAGTTCTGATTATCTGAAAGTAGTCTTAATATATTTCTAGCTTTGAACTTAATATCCGCATCCTTATTGGCAGAAGTTTTAATGTTTTCTAATTCTTTTAATGTAATAGAGCTAATCATAAAAACTTCTTGATTAAACGCGCTTTCTTGTAGGTCTAATAACGCGCAAGTGTCATAAAATTTTTTCATATTTCTTCTTCCTCTTCTATTGGATTAGGTACTTGAAAACCAACAACATTAGTACAAACTTCTTCTTGACTAGCTTGCTCTGCTATTGTTTTTTGGATTTCTACTGTTTTACTAGCAATTTTCATACAAATATATTCAACTGCTTGATTAAATATAGATGTAAGACCATCTATCAATGGTAAAACTAGAGCAACAAGAAATATGCCTTTAAGAAAATTTTTCATAAGCGAATGTTTTTATCCTTTCTACTTATTTATAGTAAATAAAAAAATAGAATTGTTGATTAACTATTTCTACCCATTTATATCTCTATTATAGCATATTTTTTTATAAAAGAAAAGTCTCTGTTTAAGACAGAGACTTATTTATTAGCTTTTGCTATTTCAGCTAAAATATCTTCTAGGTTTACTGGTGTACAATCATGTGAATCCATACCGACATGATACATATACTTACGCTCAGTTCCATCTTCATTTTTAAAGAAATTTGTTTTCTGGTGAGTATGACCAAATAGATTAAGTGTTCTAGTATCTTCACCATTTGCAGTAATTGTAGGGTAGTGAGTTAAAACTAAAGTTTTTTTACCTTCAGATAATCTATATCCCATACTTACATTTGCAACATTATAACAATTATCATATAATCTCACTCTTGCTTCTGTATCATGATTACCATAAGCAATATAGATTTTACCTTTAAGACTTTTAAGCAATTTTAATCCTTCAATATTATCCATCAACATTACATCACCAAGATGATAAACAATATCATCTTTTCCGACTACTTTATTCCATCTTTCAATAATAGCTTCATTCATTTCATGCACATTTTTAAAACCGCGGGCATCCCACACAAAATCTCTATCATGGCAAAAATGAGTGTCGCTAGTGAGCCAGATATTTGGCATATTATATCTCCATCCTTTCATTTATAAAACCACGCATTGGTTTTCCTTCTTCAACTATATATATAACATCAAAACCTTCATAAAAGTTAGGCTCAACCATTGAATAATACATGCGACGAATCTGGCCTTTTGGTACATAGGCCTGGGTCCCCGCCCTCTTTTCATTACGTTCAATAGCAACAGATAAAGGAGTTTTCATCCATACTATTTTTGTTATAGTTTTATATTTGATATTTCTTAATAATTTATTACGAGATGCGGGATTTAGGTGTGTAGCATCTACAAAGACAGTTTTATTCTCCGAAAGAGCAAGGTTTACTTTCTCATACAAGATTCTGCATACTTCTTTTTCTTTTGAGAAATATTCATCACCAGGCTGCAATAAAGAGAATCTAATTTCGTCTCTTGAAATATATATATCATCAGATTTCATATGATTTTTTACCCACGTACTTTTACCAGACCCAGGAATACCCATCATTAAAATCAATTCAGCCATTTATTATGCCTCCTTAATAATCATGTCCTGTTCAATTAAAATATTTTGAATTTCTTTTGGAAATCTATCAAATTGTCTTTTTACTTTTTCTCTTGCATCATAAAAAGTTGCTAATATCTCTTTATACATTTTAATATTTCTAGCTATTTCATAGATATTTTTATCTACATATGGACTAATTGCTTTGTTATATTGATTTCCTTCTGGACATTCACAGCAAGA
Organism: uncultured Bacilli bacterium; assembly: GCA_947632375.1. Taxonomy (GTDB): domain Bacteria; phylum Bacillota_I; class Bacilli_A; order RF39; family UBA660; genus UMGS1124. The sequence continues at coordinate 16,383 of CANRPF010000006.1, read as the reverse complement.
GTATTTATCGCTACATGTGATGCACGGATTATCAGGTAAATCTTTCTTTAAAAATTCTATATCTTCATTTGTAAACTTATATATTGTTACGCTTTTCATTTATTATATTTTCTCCTTGTTCTGTTTAATTAACAATTCCTGTACTTCCTGCGGTAACTCATTAAAAATGTTTTGAATTGTTTTCTTTTTGCGAATAATATCTTGCTTCATTTCATCAATTACTTCAATGCTGTTGACTATAGCACTCATACCTTCTTGTATAGCTGTAGTAACTGCTACTCTGTGTTTTCTATAATCTGGACAATCAACGCAAGTTGAGTGACATTCGTTACATGGATTATATATGACCTCTTTTAATAACTTAATATCTGTATCAGAAAATTTATATACCCTTTCAGTTGTCATTTATTATTCCTCCTTTTTTGTTCTATGTCCACAATCAAAACTATAATTTGAGTTCCAGCACTTACCATTTTTATTATATTTACAATCTTTCTTTGAGCAATTCATTAAATCAGACACAGGGATTTTCTTTCCATCTACAAATCTGCCCAAATTAAATTCTTCCATAAAATCTTCTACATTATAAGAACCATAAGGACGAATTTCAGCATGATTTGTTTCTTTTTTACAATACATACAGTATAATTTCTTCAAATGTCCAGGTTCCCGCTGTTTGCTAATCTTTCTACCACAACTGAAACCTTTATTTCCACATTCCGTACAATAAAAATCACTGATTGTAAATTCTCTCCTATACTGTGTCTTTCGCCCCATTCTATTATGCCTTCTTTCTTTTTCATTTTATACTACTATTATAACATAAATTTTAATAAAAATAAAGGAGTAAGCCTTTGGCTTACTCCACGATGTATTTGCTAGTTTCAAGTAATAAATCTTCAAGACGCAGATTCTTCAAATGCCAATAAGGTATCCTAATTAAAGGAATATTATTATCTTTGCACCATTGATTTTTTATTATATCTCGCTCCTGTTGTTTTTCTAGTTGTTCTAAATCATGCCATCCATGTAAATTATATTGATAATGTGTCTCTCCATCATATTCTATAAGATATTGATTATTAACATAAAAATCAAAAGCTGCATATCCTCCACTTGCAAATTTAAAAGGTTTATATTCAGTTATATAAGAGATATTATTGTTTAATAGTAATTTACTAATAGTTTGCTCTCCTACTGACATTCTTTCACATCCGCATGACCTTGTATGACCAGTTCTTAAATTACTACTAAGGACTATAATTTTATTGTGAGCTGGGCAATCACATTCACATAACCATTTAGCTTCTCCTCTATTATCAGAACCACATCTTTCAATAACTGTTAAATGACTAAATTTTTGACCAGTTAAATCAATAACATTACCTTTTGGTTTCCTATCAGATTCTTGTTTCAGGCATCCGCAGGATTTTGTTCTGCCAGAGCGCAAACTAGCGCCAATAACTTCGCATTCATTACCACAATCACATTTACATTTCCAAACCCATTCTTTTCCTTTTTTATTTATTCGTTCTATTGCGGTAAGTTTTCCAAATTTTTTACCAGTTAAATCAATAAAAGCTCCCATACAAATTCTCCTCTCGTTCTTCATCTTGATATTATATATTAAAAAGAATGAGAGGAGAATAATTTATTTTGTCCAATTTTTTTATTGTCCATGCTTTAATAAATATTTACGAGAAACATTTTTAAAGCTAAAATTAGGGTCAGTTGTTTTATAGTAGACAAAACCTTCTCTTATACAGTCCTTATTATCTTCGCAAACAGAAGGGTCATATTTACCATCTGCATCTAATTTAAATTCTTCAAAATCATCTGGCATTATATAATTATCACAAACAATCGGCACTGATTCCATATTATATAAATTCCAAATTTCTTTAGCATCTCTAATATCGTACTTACCAATAGCACTGTCAATCATGTGGAAGCAGAACAAATGAATATCAGTCAACTTGTGCGGATTTCCCTGGATGCCAGGCCCACAAACCTCACCTTGCCAGCATACATACTGTAATTCTGGATGAATTGTTAAGTATTTCTTGAGTTTATTTTCAATATCATACTTAATAGCTACCTGCCAATAGTAGTTATCATCATAGAAGCATTTCTGGTCTGGCTTTAACTGTCTTACATTACGACTACACACATAAAATTCAAATTTGTTACGTCCTTTATGTTCAAGAATAAAAGTACCAGAACTACCATCACACTTCTGAGTCTTTATGTATGGAGTTTTATCCTGAAGTACCCATACCATGTTTTCACACCTCTCCTGGTCTGTTTTATGGATAAATGGAAACTTAGTCGGAAATGCAGTAGGTGATTTATCTTTCTTTTTTCCGAAGAAGAAGAACATGATTTTGCGTCCCCACTCACGTCTCATCATCCATTTTGCCCAGGGCTGTTTAAAGATGTTGGGCTTACGCTGTGCCATTTTCTTATATTTATCTTCAGAATTAGCTTTACGTTTATTATCCTCTACCTCAGCATATGTAACACCGATAACTTCAGTTAATCCTTCATGTTCTACTTCTTTACCTTGAGCAATTCTATTTAAAATAGACATAGCCCATGCAGGAGTCTTACCATCAATAGTAAAATCTTCAATAGCCATAAGTAATCCCTGAGAGATTACAGTTCCTTTAAAGTATTTCTGAGTTTTTACTTTGAAATGCTTAGGCTCTAAGAACATGAAAGGTTCTACTTCAGGCACTTTAGAGTCAATCTCAAAATATACTGCATAATCACCAGGATTAAACTGACCTTTCTTAACCATAATATGCCATCCACCAACAGAAGCCAATTCAACGCGGTCAGCGCCTTCGATTGCATGAATCTCGTCTACTTTAACAATATAAGCGAGCTCCCGCACACCATTTGCATTTAACATATTTACCTCTCCTTTCTATATCTTTTTAATTTCCCCATTCATATACTCTTTTAAATTTAACGCATAATCATTGAATAACATTGTTTTCATGTGGCCATCAATACGCGGATAGTCTCGAAATTGATGATAATGACCCCAACACCAGGCTTTATAATCTAGTCCATATTCAATTTGACCGAGATACCGCTCCATAGTTTTATCAATCATAGATTGGTCAAGAGTAGGAATAAATAAATCAGTTGGTTCATAAATTATTGGACAAGTATGAGATAATACTAAGTCACACTTCCAATTCATTGATTCAATTAAATCTAATCCTAATGCACGTTCTTTATCAGATAACTGCTCCTCTGGGAACCAAGACCAACCAGCTTTTAGACGATGAAATTTATCCACAGAGTATGCGCCTGGGATTACTAAAGTATGTAAATACTTAATCACTTCTATATCATCATCTTCAGGATTCTCTGGACTAAAATAATCTATATCATATGGAATTAAATAAGTATTTACATAATCCATAGCATATTTAATATATGGATATTTGTTTTCTACCCATACTAAGCCAGTAAAAAATATTTCAGTATGCCATTCATCTGGATGTTCATTGGCTAAAATACTTGGTCTTTGTTCATGATTTCCACGTACAACAAAATATGTGAATGGATATTTACCTAATTTCTCTTTGAACCGCTCATCTCGCTCATTGAGATAAAAATTCATACCAGCATCACCCAAGAGAATGAGAATATTATCTTGACCGCGGGATTCAGCTTGCTGGAGCCACGAGTTTCGATTGCGTAATTCTCTTACTGGCTTAAAATCTCCATGTATATCACCCATAAGTAGTACATTCGGAATCATATTTTACCCTTCTTTCATTCATTTTCTTATAATAATATTATAACAAATTTTTTAAGAAAAATAAAGTTGGTAAGAATAATCCCGCCAACTTTATTATAAATTTATATAAAAATTAGTTTATCAATATAATCTCTACCTTCACCTTTAAAGATTGGGATGTTATTATCTAATTTCCATCCTCTCGCATATACAGGCTCTTTATATGGAGGACTTATTAAAACACTGTCTTTAAAACAACAACTTCCATATTTAAACTTATCTGGATACTTTTCCCAATCAATACCCTTTTCTTTAATTAACATTTTTTTAATATCTTCACAAGATTTACCTTGAAGTTGTTTTTGTGAAAAATTAGCTTGTCCAACTGATTGAATACTGTTCCTAATTGCATCAACTTGTCTCCAGTAAACAAGATTAGTTACTTCTTCTTTTGGAATATTAAAACATCTAGCGTCAAATAATGCACCAGTTTGTACTGCTAATTTTAAAGTATTATGATATTCTCTAGTCTTTTGCTGTAATTCAACGCTTTGAGGCACAAGGGGTGTCTTATATTCTAAAATTTCTTGCTTTACACTAACATCAAACATTTTATTAAAAGCAAAAGTTGCCATACTTGCAGATATACTGCATAGTTTTTCTACATTATAATCATACCATGCTGATGTTTCTAGTTTTTCATAATCAATTAAAATAAGTGTAATTTCATCTGATTGAGTATATCCAAGTACACAGCCTTGAATATGTTGACATAGATAAAACATTGTATCTAACATGCCTCTATTTAAAACATTGTCAAACGGTTTTCCCATGCCATGAGTAAAGGTATGAAATGCTTTACCATCAATACGAATTGCCACTGGAGTTCGTCTCATTAAATAATTTTTGGGGACAGCTTCATATGTTTTCATTCTTTGCCCTAAATCATCTCTTACAGCCATCTCTTAATACCTCCGCGAACATATTGTAATTAGGCCCTTGTGGAATTGCAAACACTACCTTTTTAAAGGGTTTCATTGTTTGAAGTCCACTAGCAAAAAATGAAGCTACTGTATACGCATTCTGTTTAAATACTCCGCACCCAAAAGCGCCAAGAATTAAAGTATCAACATTATTATCTTTTGCTATATCTAATACAAAGTTAATACGAGATTCCAATACTTCTACATTTTCTTTTAGTGTCGCCATATTATATCTTGAAGCGGTACCCCAATTAGGTGCGGCTACTGTAATAACATCAACAGTGTAAGTATCAGACTCTAAAACTGCTAAGTCTGTATAGAATATTACGTTTGGAGTATAAATTCCTCTGTTTAGATATAGCCCTCTATTTTTATGTTCATTATTCCAATCATAATAATCTGCATGATATTTTAAAATATTATATAAACAAGAGCTATGACATAGACATTCTTCTTGTGCGCTGCTTCCATCAATGAAGGCTCCGCCAGGATTCTTGTATGATGCAAAATTTAATACTGCGGTTTTGCCTTCTTTGTATTGTAGAGTCGCGGCCGTCGAGGTTATGGGCGCTAGTATCCAAGTTCTTTCTTCCTTAGTATCTTGTCTAGGCAAAGAAAAATCTGGACTATAGATGCGTGAACCGAGGACCGCCGCCTCTATTTCTTTTTTGTAAAATTCTTCATTAAATTTATATAATGCTCTGGCTCTTTTGGATAGAGCTTCTCTATTGTCAAAATATCCCATTAAGTAAATCCTCCTCTTTTTGGGTCATTAAAAATGAGATAAGCTACGATTAAGCCAGTAATCAATCCCATAAAATAAAATATCATACTTAACCTTCCTCTCTTATATGCACCTTATAATTTAATTTTCTATAACCATTAGCTTTCAAAAACTGTGGCGTATATGGATAACTAACAGTCATCCATTTACTCGCAGCCCACCAAATTCCACCAACATCTCTAGTGAATTTAATAATAACTTCAGTTCCATTACCCCATATTTCAAGAATGTTAATCATTTTGTTACTACTCCAAGGGCAAAGCCACTAATTAAACCTATCAAAAATCCAGAAATAACATACATTATATTAGTCATATTAGTTTCTCCTAGCTATATCTCCAATTAAAAGACCAATAGCTACACCAGAAAGGAAATTAAAAACTAATACTATCGCCATTATCATAACAAATATGCCATCCCTTCTAAATATTTCTCCTTTAATCTTTTCGTTAAAGTCTCTTTCTGCATTAAATGGTCTTTCATATCATTTAATTTTACTATCCATGCAGCATATTCTACTTCCGTCATAAAATATTCGCTATCTCTATGAGAAATACGTTGACAGTATTCAGCATATGATTCAAAATCATAATGCGTTAAAATACAAATACCCTCATGTAATTCATTATCAAATTCATTATGAGGAATAAACGTATCTTCATATAAATCATGACAATAGGCTAAGGTAATACAATAATCGCGGAATTCCGGTCCAAGACGCATTGCCCTAGGGTCTTCTTCAACTAATTGAGCTACTCGGCGCGCGTGAGCAAAGGTCTTCGCATCATAATAATTTTTACACAAGTTTTCAATCATTGGTAGTTCTAATCGTCTATCAATTTTTTCACACATATTTAGTCCTCCAATCTATTGGTTGATAGGTATTTGTAACTTCATATTCTGCATTATCTATACTACCCCATGGTAAATTTGCATTTAAATAATCAACATAGGATTTAACAAAATCTTTAATGTCCATACCTTCTGTTACATTGGCTTCTGCTGAAATTGTTAAATTTAATTTAATTCTTTTCATTATGTAATTCTTCCTTTTTATCTTATAAATATATTATAACAAATTTTTAATAAAAAATCAAAGAGCGGTCATTAGACCGCTCTCTTTTTATTCATCAATTTTACATGAATTGATATTTTTTAATGTATCTTCAAAAGAGGTTCCTCTTACTAAGGTATTGATTGCCTGAGCAACACTTTCACCCTTAGCCATAGCATAAGGACTTACAGCTTGTCCAATTCCATTCATAACATCAGCATTTGCTTTTGCCTTCAAAGCTGCAACAAGGTCAGGTGCAATAGATTCCATAATCTTAGCAACTGTTGCCGCATAAGATTCCTGACGAGCTTTTTCAATATCAGCCAACTGTTTTTCAGTTTCCATCTTAGCTTCATCTTCCTTCTTACAACGAGCAAGTTTAGCATCAGATACAGCATCAATCAAAGTCTGCATATCTGCTTCAGCCTGACGAGTAGCTTTCTCCTGCTCATACTGCTTTGCTTTAATCTCAGCATCATTAGCTAATTTCTTAGTCTTGCTTTCTAATTCAAGTTCAAGACCATACAATTCATTCTGATGATTCAGTTCAAGTTCCTGCTTCTTATAATCAGCTAACTTGGTAACAACTGCCATCTTTGCGGAAGCATCAGATAACTCCAAAGTCTTGCTAATAATTTCAGACTGGTGCTTGCTCAAAATCTTTGCAACTTCAGCTTCTACTGCAACACTTAACAATTCAACATCATGGACTAACATACCATTCTCTTTGAATAGTCTGCCAGGTCTTGTGGAAGTATCAGCAACAGTATTAACTATGACTTCTTTACTCTTTGACGTAGCAGTCTTAGATGCTTTTACAGTTTCTACTGCTTCATCAAGACATACTTTACGTACAATTACACTTGCATTAGTATAAAATTCTTCGATATTATACTTCTTTGCTTCCTGTTTCAACAAACTTCTCTGCTTATCACATAGATACTTTACATAATTCTCAACGGAGAACCACTTATCCTGATATTCATTCAAAAAGTCTACACAGTAAGAAATCTTCAACTGTACATCAACAAAATCTTTTGTCTGTACTGTTACAACATCAGAAATCTTATTATTTTCAACTCTCAAATATGCAGTTTCAAGCAATCTATCAGTAGTCTTAGGCTTACCAGTAGATAATTCCATAGCCTCAAGAGTTTCATCGTAGTCAAGCAATCTAGTCATAGGACCAACAACTACTTCTCTCTTGCCAGTCTTAGATACAACATTTACAGCGTATCCAGTCCATACATTAACACCAACAACTCCATCATACTTAGTGTCAAGAGTAATAGTTCTAGGTTTAGTATAAGATACGCCACGACTGATATTCGCATTTGCTTCAAAGATAGCAAGTGTCTTTTCCTGATTAGCGGTAGAATAACCGTTCATAATTAAATCAGTAGGATTAGCCAACTTACCATTTCTTGCCTGCTTTTCAGTCTGTTTCTCATTCATTCCTCTATTGTAATCAAGAACCTCAGTGTTACCAGGATAAATCAAGGCGCACTCTTTATCAGTCAATTTTCTCTTGACTACAACTTCTGTTCTTGGGTCTGGTAAATACATCTTAGGCCCTTTAACAGTAGTAATTTCACCAGTTAGTCTATTCAATACATAGCGGCCTTCACCATTAGGAATGGCAATAGCATGGTGCATATATTTACCATCATACTGAATCATAGCATGCTCAGGACGAGGATAATAAATCATCTGGTCATTACCAGTAATAAACAGCTCCTCACCAACAGAATGATGAACATTTCTTCCATTCTTATCTTTTTCATCATATGGAGCAATTACTTTCACATAGATGCCACTAATAGGAGATAATTCCAAAGCACGGAAAATTGGACTTCCATTAGCTGATTCAATAAATGTTTCAGTTGGTTTAGGAAATACCACGGCAGGACCATGTACATAACGCTTCTCTCCATCTTCATCTTTCAAGATAGCATACTCAAGACGCTCAAGAGTAACAGCATCACGTACATATACATCACCTACACCAGTTACAGGAATTACTTCAATACCAGTAGGAGGCATATAGAAAGAAACCTCAGTACCCTTGATTACAAGTAACTGACCTGCAAAATATCTTTCATCGTTTCTACTAACTTCCTTACCTTCTGTATTGATAATTGTCGCGGAGGTGCGGCCATCTTCTGCGGCTGCCGCATCATAAACTCTAGCGAGCAAGTACTGGTTACTTCTCAAGCGGTGTCCGCGAACTACTTTAGTCATCTGGCCAGGATATAGTGAGAAAGAGCAAGGACCAGGAATATTTACCTTATGTCCAATATTCAGCTCTGCACTATTGACTGCCTTGGCTGCATCTGGATGTGTACCATCCTTACTAGGATTCTTTAGTACAACATACCAACCCTCTGGAGCAGAAACAAAAAGCTGTTTAGCTTTCTCAAAATCTGTTGTATCTTCAAAACGCTTTGTCTTAGGATTAAAAACAACCAAAGACTCCTGCTGACTAATAGTTAGCATGATAGGACCAGTATATGTCTTAATTGCGCCATTCGTTTTAGTCATAACAAAAGCAAACTCATTAGTGGCAAGAACTAAGTCTCTCTGTCTTGCACTATTTGAGCCGCCATAAGTATCTTCATTGTCATATCTTCCCATATAACACAAATTCTCCTTTAATTATTTTCATAAATATTATAACATAAATTTTATTTAAAATCAATTAACTACACATTTCAATTACAATATATGCGCCATAGAAACCACTATCATAAGAGGTCCCACAAGGATGGGCTGTAATTGGATAAATCTGTTGCACTCTCCACCCATCAGCTAAACGCTTATTTAATTCATAAATATCATCTTTTTTAACAAAAATTACTCTTTGCATTTAATCTTCTTCATCCTCCATTTCTTCACCAGTAAGTTCACAAGAAAAAGAAATTTCCTCTAATAAAAAATCTATAACATCACATGTTACAGCAGAATCAAGATCATTCAATTCTTCTTCTGGAACATAAGTGTAAAAATCTTGTGAATCAATTTGCGGAAATGGATATTTTACTGTTACTTTAACCTCTTTTAACATTTTATTTCCTTTCTGCATTTGCGGGACCCGCGACTGTGTAACCTATGTATCTCCTTGACTGTAGCGGTATATTGAGAACTAAGGCGCCTGTGACTACCAGCCCGCATATAATAATAATAGTTGCCAATATTTTCTTCATTTCAAATCACCTTCTTATTTCTTATATAAATATTATATCATAAATTTTAATAAAAATAAAGGCTGAGTATTTAACTCAGCCTTTCATCTTAATACTCTGAACCTGCTGGTTCAACATTAACAGTGACATCTTTTCCACCGACCAGCTTGGCTCCAAGCACGCCTGAAAGAAGACCCTTCAAGTCGATACCCATGCTATTGGATAGCCCTTCAGATAACTGGACAATATTTTTAGTGACATCTTCTGTGAGTTTAGAACTTTCCCCACCATACATATAAATCTTATCGACGTTGGTATATGCCTGACGAGCGGCATTGGCGATTGCAGGCAACTGCTGGAAGAATACTTTAATAGCTTCCAACTGCATATTTTCTCTAGCGGCGTCGCCATACTGCTTCATAGCTTCAGCTTTCTTCAAGATACCTTCAGCCTCAGCAACAGCTTTTGCCTGAATAGCAGAAGCCTCAGCTTCACCCTTAGCCTTAATACCTGCGGCCTCATGCTCAGCGGCAATTCGTCTTGCTTCTGCCTCAACCTTAGTAGCTTCAGCATGTCTCTCGGCTTCAATTTGTTCAGCTTCAGCCTTCTTAGCGCGCTCAAATAGGTCAGCTTCAGACTGTTTCTGAGTTGTATACAACTTTGCATCGGCGACTTGCTGTGCAGCATACTTCTGAGCCTCTGCTTCCTTCTTAACAGTTGCTTCCAAAGTTCTCTCTTTGATAGCAACTTCACGCTCTTTCAACTCGATTTCCTTTTCCTGTCGAGCCAGATTAGCATTAGCCTCAGCAATTTCGATAGACTTACGCTGTTCCTCTTCCTGAATCTTGTATGCGGCATCCGCCTCAGCTTTCTTAGTATCAGCAGATTTCTTCAACTCAGCTTTCTGAATGGCTAACTCATTCTGCTTCTTGGCAATTTCAGTGTCAGCCTTTACTTTTGCCTCATTCGCGGTCTGTGCAGCTTCAGCCTGGGCCACCGCGATTTCTTTTTCTGCGTTAGCCTTAGAGATTGCGGCATCCTTACTAATCTGCACTGTGTTTTCAAGACCTAGGTTATCAATAACACCATTCTTATCCTTGAAGTTCTGGATATTGAATGTAGTCAACTCAAGACCCATATCACGAAGGTTTGGAGTTACATTATCAATAACCTTCTCAGCAAACATCTTTTTATCTCCCTGAATCAACTCTTTCAAAGTTGTCTGAGAAATAATTTCACGAATGTTGCCTTCTAGCACAGGAGTAATAATTTCACGAATCTTATCTGGCTTATATCCAACGAATTTGGAAGCCGCAATCTTCATTACTTCTGGGTCTTTGGAGACTGATACGTTGGCAACAGCATCTACTAACACGTTAATAGCATCTTTAGTGGGAATTTCATCTCTTGATGTAAAGTCTGACTGAATATTTTCAAGAGATAGGAAGTCTACACGCTGCAAGATAGGAATAATGAAACATCCTCGTCCAACTACTGTCTTACTTCCACCTGGACCGCCAGTTACAATCATAGCCTGATTAGGCGGAACCTTACGATACATTGTTTTTGCTACTACAATAATAAGTGCAGCAATAATTACAATCATGAGGATAATTGAGACAATAGGGATGATAGGCTTCAAAATCTGTTCTACCATAATAATTTTTCTCCTTTTATTTAATTTTCATTGTTCATATAATAATTATATAATAATTTTTATTAAAAATCAATAGCTTCTGCTTTCAATTCAGGCTGAGTGATTTTAATGTAAGTTCCTTTAACTCCTTGATTAGAAACTTTTGCAATATTATGTTCTTTCATTTTGTTAATTAAGTTATTATATACGGGGCGGCTGATGCTATTTTGTTCCACGAGCTTGCTAATAGTAATATTACCTTCAGCCCCAATGTTCTTTACAATAGAATAGTAAGCACGTTCTTCAGCATTGGTGAGTTGTTTCATAAAGTCTGCTTTAGACATGGTAGATTGTGATAAATCTTCTACAAATGATTGCTTTAAAATTTCAATTACTCCCTGATTTAAAACCGCGGTCGCCGCTTCATGTTCAGGTGAGTCTAGGTTATTGTTGTCTTCAACGAGCTTCCGTGTTTTATATTTCAAGTCGTATCCACTAACAACTGCTTTTTCTTTATCAAAGCACATATCATTAGCATTATTTCTAAGAGACATTAAGAAAGCAAGTTCTTTTCCTATTGGTTTTAAGCATTTTTCATAAGGTTCTCCAGCAATATATTTTTCTAGGAAGTAATATAATCTCCATGAATTATATAGTTTTTTATTGTCACCCATACCTTGGTCTAAGGTATTTAATAGCTGAGAAGAAATACTAACTAAAGTTTTATTTCTATCAAAATGTGCAATAGTTTCTCTATTCTCTACAAAATATTGATTAAATAACTTTTCATATTTTGGATTTAAAATATAATATTCAGTAAATAGAATTTCAATGAAGTTAATATTTTGTTTCATCCACATTTGCCGCATTAATCGAATATCTTTAACCTCAATATGTTCATCTTTATAATGTAGTTCTTTTGATACCATTTCTGGACTTAAACATAATTGTTCAAATGAAGGTAGCAAAATTAACTTACTATCAATATCTGAATCTGCATTAGCAGTTCCATAATTTTGACTACCATACAAGAATACACCTAGGATATGTTCTTCATCATAACCACATTGAATAGCATATTCATAATGTTCTTGTAATCTATCTAAAATTTCTTTCTTATTCATCAACATCGTCCTTCATATAAAAATATTTAGTAACTTTTAATTCATCTAGGTCAAATAATGCAACAACCTTTGAATCAAATGAACCTAAATCTAGGTCAAATTTGTGACCATTTGCATATTCAATTATTAAAGGTCTCATTTCTTCGTCTAATTGTAAAGGTAAATCATATCTTCTAGTAACATATTGGACTGGAGAGTGTCCATGTACGACATACCAATCTTTATATTTTTTATCCTTTGGCCACGGTTTGTTAATATGAAATCTATCCCATAGGTATCTATTACCTTCCTTTTCCGCGTATAATAACTCATATGGTTCGTAGTCAAGTGCGGTTCCAGCATGAGAAAGAAAGATATGTTGTCCTTTAGGATTGATATATACTTCATTGTCTGGCATGGCTAGTATTTTATTCATAAACCATTCTTTACTACCATCTGCATATTGTGATAAATCTTTCCAGGTATCCTGCGCTCCATTGTACATCCATGTATGAAATATATCAAGGTAACTAGCGCCTAACACCTCGGCAACCGCATCTGCCATTAAATCTTCATGATTACCTTTTAGATATATCACTCTTGAGTCAAGAAGAAGATTTTTCATAACAGCCATACCATCTTTACCTCTATCTATTGCATCGCCTAGAAAGTAAATTGTATCTGTTTTATCACAATATCTAGCAATTTGTAACCAAAGGTCTAACATTCCATGTAAATCTGTGCAACAATAATGCTTATTCATATTTATACCTTCTTTCTATAAGTATATTATATCAAAATTTTTATTAAAAATCAATTTACATCAATAGGACAGAACTATTCAAATAGATTGCTAAAATTTTTATATTACATATAGGAGGTACGGTAATATGATTTTGAATGGACGTGTTGGACAGGTATCTGGTTCTTTTGACAAAGACAAAGACTTGTTAGATAATGAAATTAGGGAAAAAACTAAGAAATACGACAGTGAAAGACCTACTTTACTAAAAATTGGCATTCAAGCTCCTGAAGGAACGGTAATAATATTAAATGACCAAGAAATTACAATAGGTAAGACTGGTGTTTATGAATTAGATTGTATTGTTCCTATAACAAGTTTAAAGTTTAAGGAGACAACGAAAGCCATTGTTGACTTTGTATATTAAGGAGATATAATAAAATGGCAAGTTTTTACGGAAGTGTTATTCCTCTTGGCCCTAATTCAGTTGGAACTAGAGAGTTGAAAGATGAGGCAGTAACCACACAAAAGTTAGCTAATGATTCAGTTACAACTGAAAAGATAAAAGATGGTGCTGTAACTGAAGAAAAGTTAGCTGAAGATTCTATAACTGAAAGTAAAATAAAAGATAGTGCAGTCACTGAAAGTAGGTTAGCAGAAAATTCGGTAACTGAAAGCAAGATACAAAATGATGCAATTACTGGAGATAAAATAAAAGATGGCGAAGTTGGCGAGAATGAGCTAGCTAATGATTCAGTTACAACTGAAAAGATAAAAGATGGTGCTGTAACTGAAGAAAAGTTAGCTGAAGAATTTGCTAAAAAAGTAAATGATACAAAAGCTAAAATTGACGCGCTATCTATTACTGTTGAAGAACCAACTCTTATTATAAAAACTACAGTAACTGAGGACGGGGCGTGAGTAATAAATGGCAACAAATAAGTTATGGTTGAAATTAAATGGTGTCAAAGGTTTTGCTATTTCTCACGTAGCAGCTATTTATTATAAATATAGTAGTGCAGAAGGTACAAAAAATCAAACGTTGAAAGAATATTTAGACGAACAAAATAAGGCTATGCAGACCTATATGCAAGAGCAAGAAGAAATAAACTTTCAAAAACGTTATGGTTTAGTAAATCAAGTTACAACTTTCCAAGAGGATGGAACTATTGTGACTGAAACAGAAGATGCTATTGTGACAACAACAAAGCAAATGACCTTAGATGTAGAAGGTGCAGAAATAATTACAGAGAGAATACAACATAAAAATGGTAACGGTGTTACCTACGTTAAAACTACTACGATAGAACCACAAGACGAGTCTGGTAATAAGAAAATAACGGAGGCATATGAGATAGAACATGAGTGATTTTGTAGCTGCGCAGTATACGATAGATGAAGTTGGCAAGCTAATTAAAAACGCGGGAACCGGAGGTAATGGAGGAAATGAGGTTGGAATTCCGCCTTTACCACCTAAGTTATTTAGGGTTACTCCTTCAAATGGTAAGAATAGAATTTATATTGAAGGCCCTAATGATACTGTTATTGATGGTCAAGAACTCTGTCGAGCTGCTGGGGTGCTACTTTTGAGAAAAGAGGGTAGTTATCCAATAAATGAAAATGATAACGAAGCAGTTGTAGCTTTGAATCTTCCTAGAGAAGATTTTAGTAAATATAAAACTACAGCTTATGAAGATATTTGTAAAAATGATATAACATATTACTATGCGGCTTATTCCTATTCAGACCATGATGTTTATAATAGGGATAAGTCGTATAGAGCTAGTGTAACACCAAATGATAATGCTAAAATAGTAATAACATTTAAAGCATCTGAGGTTATTGGTAAAACAATAACAGCTAAAAAAGGTAGTAAAAATGTTCAAGTTACTATTGGAGAAGATTTAAGTGCTTATCTTGAATTAGATGATGTTGGTGAATGGGATATAGGTGGAAAAACAGTTAATATATCTGAAAAGGGAGAAGAAATTGAACTAAAATCTGAGTATTATTACGGATTTGATTTAATCTCCTCTGAGCCCGACCCTGATGCCAGGGTGTCCTATCCTACAGGTGTAGATAATACTGATTTTGCGCCTGCCTATATGGATTTTGCCGGAGGTAAATTTGTTTACGGGGGCTGGGATTTTGCACCAGGCGAAAAGTTTATGCCTAAACCGACGATGGTATCTTATGCGGGTGTAGTTATGGAAGAGCTAGATCCAAATGACTACACCAAAAAGATAGATGGGCAGTCTTCCAGCGTGGCAGATATAAATTTCGCAGGCAATGCTATGATGCAATGGGGCAAGATTTTCACGAGCCGCGAGGAAACGGAAGATACATATAAATTCAGGTGTTGTGATATAGGTCTGGATGGTTTTGATTGCTGGTGCAACTATGACCAGGATGATAACCAAATAGATCACTTTTACACACCTATATATTTTGGTTCGTCGGATGGGACAAGGCTACGGACTATTTCCGGGAGGACAAATTACGTGAATACTGATACAACAGCACAAATCAATTTAGCAAAGGCTAATGGTGATGGGTACTACATAGAAGTAGTTGCTGATAAATTCTTGGTTCAGGATCTTTTGGTTTTGATGGCTAAGTCTACCAATACTCAAATCAAATATGGTGCAGGATACTGTCGCACAGGAAATAATGGTGCTATTGGCCAAGGGACGATGGATAAGAAAGGGCTATTCTGGGGGAGCAATGACCAAGTATCTGGCGTCAAGGTCTTCGGCATGGAGAACCCATGGGGTAATCTGTGGCGACGGACAGCCGGATGGATTGATTATCACGGTACCCAGAAAGTCAAACTGACATGGGGGACTCATGATGGAAGTTCTACATCTGGCTATAACCTTGACGGAACCGGTTATATCACATTACAAGAATCGACACCTTCTGGGCAGTCGGCAGTAACAGCAAGTTATATAAGCACAATGAAGGTAACGCCTTGGGGGAGAGTGCCAGTTAAGGGGTATGGTACATCATCTACATACGAGGCGGACGGATTTTGGTTTAATAACAGCGCTGTGTGTTATGGTAATTTTGGTGGGGATTGGGGACGATCCACTTTTGCTGGAGTATTTTGTTCTGGCATCTCTGACCCGCCGTCCTCTGTGGG
>CANRPF010000005.1 GCA_947632375.1 uncultured Bacilli bacterium | reverse complement strand
AAAAAAATGAAATGGGGGTCTGGGGGAATTACTAAAAACGCTTTTTTATATGTTCTTCTTTATATATTCTTTAAGAAAGACCTCCGCAAATCATTATATATCAACAAATTTTTTTTATTCTGTAACCAAAAAAGTTACAAAATTGATTTTGATAAGAAAATTCATAGTGTATTGTGTGGAAGCCTGACCTCTCGTCAAAGGCTGTAACCTAACAATACACACGACCAGAGATTTATCGACGGGAGTTGAATTTGATAGGTCAGTAACTAATAAAAAATTTGTCTAGGCTAAAAAGAATTAAGAGGTCTTCGTTCCCAAGTCCAACTGCGTTCGTCAAGCCTCACTTGTCTTCTGTCACTATGTAGCCACTCATATTTTGGGAAATGAGTGTCTTTGGTGACGAAGGTTGTTTCACAACTGGACTTTAGTAAGATAGAAAAACTTAGTAGAGAAGAACTCTTTGGAATGACAGAAGACACCTGTGTTTGTACTGCCCAAGATAATCAATATTTATACCATAGCAAGAGAAGATTTTGATGATAAGGGTCTTCGTTTAAGACGAACTTGGCTTACGCCAGTTTGACCCCGCCGCTTGTGTAAGGCACAGAAATGGGGTTTAGAGCGACATTTTAGGTGGGGAATACTGGGATAATGTTATTGGTGTAAATGAAGGGTTTTGAGGTGGTTTTGTGGCTGTAAGGCGTGAGCCGAAGGTGAGGAGCTCGCATTATTATTCGCGTAGCGAATATTTACAATTTGTAAACTATCCCCCTTATTTTATTATATCGGTATATAATATATGTTATATACCCCCTATAAAATTTTAAGCATATAATTTTTTTTGGCTTTTTTACAACTAATCAAAAAAAATGGTATATAATAAAAGTCGGCTCTAGTTTGGCTTTTTTTGAAAAGCAAAAAAAACATACCACACAAAAAAAACAAGTCTACCAAGTCCAAAAAAAAACATATCTATAAAAGTCCAACACGTTCCCACTTTTCAATTTTACTGATATACTTTAAGCATCCCTAAAATTTTTTTTTGTTTTTTTTATTTTTTCTTTTTATCTTTTATTATATTTATTAATATTAATATTAATATTAATTATATTATATTATATATACTATATTATATATTATAATATTTATTACAATTAAAAAAAGACTTACACTAATAAGTCTTTTATTTTCTACTCTTCTGTATAGACTAGGTCTTTTATATTTATATAACCTTTATCAATGGTATATTCCATATTGTTATTTCTATGCTTTTGAGTGTTGCTAGATATTTTTTTCACAACGTCAAGAGTAGTATTTAAATATGTTTTTATCTCTTCTAAAGTATTATAATTATTAATAAACTTATAGTCAATTATGTTTTGTTTTTTATCTCTTATTATTTTGTATAAACTATAATATTTTACATTATAGTTTAATATTATATCTTTATTATTTTTAATATCGTAAATGGCTAGTTGTTGGTTTTTTTCTGCAAACTTTACTGCTTTTCTTCTATCACTAATGATAGTTGATAGGTCTAAAAAGTACGTATCTTTATAATACCACACGCCAATATAAAAATTGTTATTTATACTTTCTTTATTATATTCTTTAGCAATTTTTACATATTCTTTAAACTCTTCTAACATTTTATTAATATCTTTAAACTGCTTTTCTGTATCATATAGACTAACACTATACCCAGTTTTTTTTGTTGTATTTTTTTGTGTAACAACGTCGTATGTTATTCCTCCATTTTTTTTGATATATTCTTTTATATATATTAAGTCCATTTTTTTCTCTTCCTTCCTTGTTTAATTAATTTTTTCTATACACTTTTTTTAAAATAGTGCTTATTCTTATTATATGCTATATTACAATTTTTATTCGTTTATTAAAATTAATAAAAAGTTATTAAAAATAATTGTAATATAACTATATATAATAGTATACGCTTTTATTGTACCTTGCGTTGCTATATACCCATAGTTTTTAGTAAAATTATATAATATTATATTTATTAATATAATAACTAGACTTACTTTTATATTATTTTTAAGTTTCAATTTTTTTCTTTTCATTTTTACCACCTCCACAATAAATTTTACTTGTTTTTTTATAAACACTATTTCCTCTGTGTATATATATATTATACCACTTTCACGACAAAATACAACATTTTTTTTAAAATTTCCTAAAAAACTTTTGTACTTTACACTTTTTTACACTTTCAAAAAAAATTAAAAAAAGTGCTAAAAAAGTGAACATTTTAATTTTTAAGTGGTATAATATAGGTGTAAAATTAAAAAAGAGGAGGAGGAAGAGAAAAAAGAAATATTTACAATTAGTAAACTTGGTAAAAATTGAACAGATGTATCATAGAATATACGTTCGATAAAACATAAGTTTGAGTTTCGTATATGTAAACTTACAAAACATGGTATAATGTAGTATGTACCATATAAATGCAATTTAAACTTTTGTGGGAAATTATAATGTATAAATGCAACTTAAAAGTTTGTGGGCGTGTATATACATACACGGAACGTGTATTAAATGCAAAACTATGTTTTGTGGGTATTATATATAAAGGAACGTCTACTAAAAAAAACAATTTTTTAAAAAAAATGCAGAAAAAGTGCTAAAAAAGTGAACATTTTAAAAATTGTGTGATATAATGGAGACGTAAAATTAAAAAAAAGGAGAGAAAAGATTATGTTTGAGAAACAAAAAAAAGAAGAGTTGAGAAATATTTATAAGAGTGTTAAAAAAATGGACGAAGAGTTTGTAAATATAGAAATTGCACTACATACTCTTGAGAAATTAGGTGTAGATGTAAAAGAATATTATAAAAAACTAGACGATTTGGGTATAGAGTTATATAAAATGAAAATGTTTATTACAGATACAAAAAAATAAAAAAGATGTAAAAAAAGTGAACATTTTTAAAAAGATATGATATAATAAGTGTATATAAAAGAAAAAGGAGAGATTAGATATGGAAAATAAGTTATTAAAGAAAGTACAAAAAGCAATAGAAGAAAACGAATATAATATGGTTAGAATAAGTGGTGTAAATTGCAGTAGGGCAGACTTGGAGACTTTAGAGTTACTACTTGAATATAAAATAAATAATGGTAGTTTTGGAAACTTTATGATATTAGGAGAGGTAAAACAAGTCCTAGAAAATAATAATATTCTATAAAGGTATAAAAGTCTAGGACTTAATGAAGACGGAGAAATTATAGACGAAGACGAATAAGTAAATATAAAAAAATGGTTGGTGGTTGGGTATTTGAGGTGTTGGGCTTTTCTTTCCTTAATTAAGGTTAAGAAAGTGAAAATAATAAAACAGAAAAAAATAACATAACATGGAAAAAAATTGAGAAAAACATGGAAAGTAAATAAAATATGGAATATATGGAAAGTAAAAGAAAGGAAAGTGAAAATATAATGGAAATAAATAAAGGAGAAAATGATATGTTAGAAAAGTATTTTAAAACTGGTTTGAATAGTTATAAAAATAAATATGCAGATGTAGAAAATAAATTTTTAATAAGTAATGGTTATTCTATGCTTTTATTAAAAGAAAAAACAGAAAACATGGAAAAGTTAGAAGAACAAGACGAGAAAGCACTAAAACATGGCTTTAGAAACTTTTTAAAAGATTACAAGGAAATAAAATTAGTTGAAAAAGAAAAAGAAGATATTTTAAAGAGAAAAGGCTTTATTATAGACAACTTGTTTTTTGAACAAGACAGAGAAAAGAAACAGATTAAAATAATAAAAGATATAATAGACATAACAAACGTAATTTTACTACAAAAAGATTTTGAAACTTATTGTTATATGTTTATTGGAAAAAATGGTATTGCTTATTTACCAATTAAAAGTATAATAAGAATAATAAGAAGACCAAGATTAATAGAGGAGGGTATTTTAAATGGAAAATAAGGAATTTTTAGAAGAAATGGAAAGTTGTATGGTAAATGATTATGATTTTATGGATACAATTTACAACATTAGTTGTAAATTGGACAATGCACAATTAAGGGACATAATAGAAGAATTATATTATAGTATGTATTTAAAAATAGGTACAGACAAGGCACATGAGATTTTAAGAGATACATATAAGAGTTTGAAAGGTTTGTATGAAGAAGATTTTTAGTCCTCTTCATACAGATTAAAAATTTTATATAATAACTTGATATGGTGTTATACTATAAGTGTAAATTGAAAGGAAAGGTGTTTATTTATGAAAACTTATGTAGAGAAAAGTTTTGACAGAAATTATATTAAAAATATGGACTTGCAACAAGTAGGTGTTTACTATAATGTACCAATAGAAAACATTGATAAAGGACTTGCAGATAAACAACTTGCAGATTTTGAAAGTGAGTTAGATGTAGATTATGTTTCAGTTAGTGCTTATGAATTGGAAAATAGCAGTTGTATTAAAAGTCTTGAAAATGTAGAATATGACTATACAGACGAGTTGGAGATAGAAGACGTATTTAATAGTTTAATGAAAGATTATGAACACTATTTAATTGTATTATTTAATGCAACGTGGACTGGTGCAAGTGGTGCTAAAATAACTGATAAATATGTTGATTGCTTTTACAGAGGTTATGATTGCACTATGTATGTTAAGGGTAGCAGTAAAAATGGAAAATATCTATATTTAAGAGAAAGCCACCATGATGTTCCAACTGGACATAGCACTCTTATAGTAGGGTTAACTGAAAGTGAATATGAAAAGTTAGAAAAAATGAATATTCAAGAAAAAATTGATTATGGAGAAAAGTGTTTAGAAAAAATTGAATATTTTGAATAAAAAGTGAACATTTTAAAATTTATATGTTATAATATAAATGTAAATTAAAAAAAAAGGAGAGGTTAATATGGAAATAAGAGTTAAAAAAATTAATGATAATGTTTACAATTTTGTAAACGAGTATTGGGAAAATACACGTGCTTGGGGACATAAAACTACTTTATTAAAAAATGGTGTAGAATTGGAAAGTAATACTTGCAGATATTATAATAGAACGTGGGAAAGTTATACGTACGAGACTTGCATGAGTTGTGTTGTAGAAAAGTTAGAATATAATGAGATTTGCAGATATGTAGAAAATTATAAAAGAGAACATGGAATAAGCAGATTTGGAAAAGGTAAAAGACAAAAGGTAGTTGACGAGTTTTATGAAACTGATTTTGGTAAAGAAATAAAGATATTAAAAGAAACTATAAGAAATAGAGATTTTGATTAGGAATAGGAGAGTGATAGAAATGGAAAAAATAGAATTATTTGAAAGATTAGTTGATAATAGCAAAACTATTGAATTTGTAGATGTTGATGTATTAAGAATATCAAATTATGAAAGTAAAGAAAAAATTTATCTTAATTTGACTGGTTTAGTTGAGGTAATGCTTGAAAAGTTAGATAATGAAGACGTAGACAAGATTTTATTAAAAGATTATGAATAGATAGGAGATGTTGTATATGAAATGGGAAAATTTTGAAAAGACAAAAAAGATAGACGAGTTTACAAAAAGATGTTTATTAAATGAAAGTATATACGATTATAAAGGTAGTATTGAGATTATAAAAGAGTATTGGTTAAATGCTAAAACAATAACAGAGTTTAAAGAATTGGTAAAAAATGATTTGAGACTAGAAAACAATCAAGGCTACTGGGAATTATTTAAAGAAGACACAAGATTAGTTATAAACTACTTGAATAAAAAGGAACATGAACGTATTGAAACATATAGTGATATAGGCAGTTTAAAAGTAGGTAATAAAGACTTTACAATATGTATACCTAATGGTATAGGAGACGGAACTAATTATGTATATATTATAAATGAAGACGTTAAAATACCATGCTTGAAATTTATTACAACTATGAGTGGAGAAAATTTTGAGATTTATGATTATGATTGTGGAAATAATGTTATAAAGAGATTGAGTGGTAGATATGCAATTTATAATTATAATGGAATATTTGCTATTGTAAAATGGAATAAATAATTAAAAAGGAGAGATTATTATGGAAAAGAAATATAATGATAAAGATATGAAAATTTTAAAAAAAGCATATGTTGATTACAGACAATTAGAGAGAAAATTAAGTATTGATTTTGGAGATACGCATGACATTGAAAAGGTGTATAAGTACATTGAAAAAATGGCAGAAGACAATGTTTCAATAAGTTTTACAAATGTTGATTTGGACTTGGGTTATTTTGACTTTTACTATAATGATATGTTATTAACTATAAGTACAAATAACAGAAGAGAGGTAGTAAAATTAAGTGGAGATATTACTATATCTAATTTAGAAGAGTTTTATGATATAGATACACTAGATTTTGAAGAGTTAGAAAAATTAGTATTTGGTATAGAAAAGGGAGATATTTATGTATAAGAAAGTTATTATAAGTGTGGGAATAGTAATTATAGGAATAGTAGTATTTATGATAGGTTTAGATATTAATAATGCAGAAAAAAACAGATGTGTAAGAATAATTGTAAATGAAGACGAGATAGCAACTGGTTGTGATAGATATTTTAAAAATGATAAGTGGTACAAGGACTTTATGAAACAAATGTATGAAGAATACAATAAAATAAAGTAAATAAAGGAGATGTTTCTATGGGCTATTTTGATATGACTAGAGGAGAATTAATTGATTATATTTTTGAATTAGAAGATTATACAGAGTATTTAGAAGACAAAATAGAGTGGCTAGAATATGAAAAAAGTAGGAAAATAGAAAAGGAATATGAACAGAACAGATGTTTGATAGCAGATATATTTACAGATATTGTAGAAAGTATTAAATAAGAAAAGGAGAGTGATTTTTATGGAAAAGAAATACAGATTTATAGTATTTAAAAAAGGTGCCGATAGTGATAATTTATTAAAAAAAGATATAATTAGTGTGAAGAATAACTTAACTAAAGATAAGGCTAGTGATTATATGTGTGATTTCATGGAAAGTGGACACTATCAAGTTGCAAATTGTAAAATAGAAACTATGGAATAAAAGGAGAGTGAAAAATATGGAAGATATAGTGTTTTTGGCAAAAATTGAAAATTTAGATAAAAGGAACGTGATTTTTTACCTAGATTTTAAAAATAAAGACATTTTATGTGAAAATGTTCTAGGTGTTAGTAATACTTTAAGAGATTATGTAAACAATAAATATGAAGATATTAAAAGTGTTCTAACACAAGAAGAGTTTGAGATATTTTATAAAATATATAACGTGAAAGATAAGAAAAAGGGTATTTATAACGACATAGAAAAGATAATTACAGATAAGTTATTGAGTGAAGAGAATAAGAAACTATATGAAGAGATACAAGAAGAAGAAAAGGTCTATATAAAAAAGAAATACAATTTGACTGATAGTGATACAGAAGAAATATGGAAAAACTATAAACTAAAATGTAAAGATAGAAATATGGTAAGTTGTGTTTATAATAATTTATATGATATGGTAGAGCATACAAGGGAACTTTACGGGTATGACAACGTACCTATGGAATTTTTTAACTATAAAAATTTTGGCAATGAATTATTACTAAAAACTATTGGTAACTATAATTTGTGGTATAAACTACCAAGTGGTAGAATAGTGGAATATTTAGACTAGGTACAAAAATTTATATAGGTGTTATATAGGTATGAAAGGAAAAGAAGAGGTGTAAAATATGATTTATAAAGGAAAGTTTAGTATTTCAAAAGAAGATTATGAGTATTATAAAAAGTTGCTAGATTTAGATTTTAACACAGATAAAAAGGAAATGGAAAAACTAGGGGCAAAAATATATGATTATATTGAAATTGGTTGTGTAGAATTTTCTAATGGAAATTATCTAACAATAGATTTATGTAGTGGTTGTAGTAATTATTTTGATAATGTTGTTTTATATGATATGTACGGCACAGAGATTGATGTACTAGATTGCAACTATGAAATTGGTAGTTTTGAAACTGATTATGGAAATGATATGTATATAGTAGAAATGGAGATGTTAAAATGAAAAGAAAAAAGGTAATAGAAATAAATTTACAAGATAAAGACAATATACAAAAAGCAGTAAATTACAATATGGAACATAAGTACGAGTATTATTTGGAAGACGATAATAACTTGATAAACTATGATAATATGGCTTATTTATTAAGAGTTGGTTATAAGATGTTATATTATAATGATACACCTTTATTTGTTCATAAAAATTATGATTATCAAGAAGACATTTAAAAAAAAATCAAAATAAAGTGTAAAAAAAGTGAACATTTGTACTTTTATATGTTATAATATGAGTGTAAAATGAAAAAAGGAGGAGATATTATGGAAAAAGTATTATTTTTAGCAAAAGAGAAAAATAGTGAAGACAGAGATTGTGTTAAATATATGGAATTTAAAGGTTTTGAGTGTGGACATTATTTTAGTGGTCTACATATTGTGGGTGCTTGTTTTAGTGGTTTTGAAAAAGAGTTTAGAAAGTTAGTAGAAGAAAATTATGATAATTTAGAAACTATTCTAACTAAAGAAGACTTTAAAAAGTTATTTGAATTACAAGACGAGATAAAAGCACTAGGTTTTGGAATAGAAAAAGATAGTGATAAATATAAAAGAGGTATAGAAATTATTAATGAATATGAAAACACTATTGAAAAGAGATTATTAAGTAAAGAGAACAAAGATTTGTTTAATAAGATTATAGAAGAAGAAAAAGAATATGTAGCAAAAGAATATGGTTTAAGTGAGATAGAGGTTGACGATATTTTTGACAACTATGGACAAGATTATCAAGATAGGGCTATTGTAGGTTGTGTATTCAAAGATTTTGACGATATGATAGAAAATGAAAAATGGGCTTATGGTTATGAAGAACAAGATTATTTTGACGATTATGCTTTTGGTTATGATTTGTTAGAAAGTGAAGATTATTATCAATTAGAAAGTGGAAAAATAGTATTTTATAGTTATTAATTAAAAGGGAGAGTGATTATTTATGAAAATGGAAAAGATTATAGAAAAGTATAGTCCACTATATAACGAGATAGCAACTTTTGAAGACAATACATTGGTTTTTTCAAATGTTAAGTTTGTAGGTAGTGGAGAAAGTAAAAGAATAGAAATTGCTTTTACTGATATGATAATAACTTTAGAAAATGAAGATTATACTATTAAATATGATTATATAAGAAAAGATTATAATGTTTATGGTAGTTATTATTATAAAGAAAAATTTGGAGAAAATGAAAAGAATATAAAACTTGTAGAAAACATTATAAAAGATATGAAAAATATTATGGAAATTAATAACTGGAAATTTGAAGAAAAACTTTTAAATGAAAAGGGTGTTTGTCCTAAATGTAGACATGAAGATTTAGATTATGATGTTATGGAAATAGCAGACGATATGATTTATTATCCTTATAAATGCAATAATTGTGGTTTAGAGGGAGAAGAGTGGTATTATTTAAGTTTTAATGGACATAGTATTTATGACGAAAACGGAGATTATATAGAGTTAGATTAAGAAAGGTGGAAAATAAAATGTTAGATAATAAAGTAAAAGAAATAAGATTATATAAAAATGCAATAATTTACAATAGACATCACGAGCAGTGTTTTATAACTAAAAAATATGCAGAAATAGAGTTTTTCAATAAAAACATTATTAAAATAGATGTTTCTTCTGGTGCAGATATTACAAATAGTGATTACCTAGAGGTAGTTGAAAAAGGAAAACAACAAAAGAGTTTTTTTAGAGATAATATATTAGATGTACAAGAGGGTAAAATATAAATGGAAGAGTTTATAAAAGAAGAGATTTGTGATTATTTGAATAATGTTGAGTGTGAAGAATATTGTAAATTAACAGAAGAACAAATTAATGAAATTGCAGAAAACATTTATAGTAATGTTATGGGAGATAGTGAATTAAATGATGTTTTGAATAGCACAATAGAGTGGTATGCAAATCATTATATTTCCAAAAACTTTTAAAGGAGAGTGATTTTTATGGAAAAGAAAGATTGGGTAAAAGATTTTATGGAAAGTGATAGACCTACATATGTTGGAGATTTTAGAGGACTAAAATATTTGATTATGGTAAGTCCTATGAGTGGAGACACTAACTACTGGTTAAGAGATAGCAAACAAAAGTTCGAGTTAAGTGAAAGTGGAAAAAGACTATATATTGTTGAAAATGATGTTGTTTTAAAATCATTTAATATGAAAAGTATAGCAAGTTTTGGTTATACAGAGGAGGTATAAAAATGTTATATGATATTTTATGTTCTTTATTTGGTGGTGGTTATGCAGACTGGGAAATGTTGGAAAAATGTGAATATGATTTTGAAGATATAAGAACATTTACAGATGTTTCAAATATGAGTTTTAATAGTATTTTAACTGGTATATTCTGTGTTTACATAGGACATATACAAGACATAATTAAAAATAAAATAGAAGAAAAGAAAGAAAAGTTATTATATTTCCAAACGAAAGAGAATTGTTGTGGTTTTGATAAGACTGACGAAATGGAGAGTAAATATCTTATTAATGATATTAGTAAATTAGAAGATTTATCTCCAACAGACGACATTGAGTTTTATACAAATTATTTAGATAATGGTATTTATATATTAGATAAAGAAACACGAAATGTTTACAAAGAGTTATTATCAAAAGAAATAGAAAAAGAAAATGATAAACTTGGCTTTACATCTTTAGATTTAGATTAGGGGGGTGTTTATGTATGGCTTTAATTACAAATAAAGATTTACAAATAATGTTTAAAGTTAAAGACTTATTAGATAGCAAAATAAATAAAAATAATGGAGAACATGATATTTTAGTTGAATATTTGAATATGATAGAAAGATTTGTAAAAGACAAACAAAAGCAAAACAAAAAAAGTGCAGATTACAATAAGAAAAATAAAGAATATCATAATTTATCTAATGGCTTATACTGGGCTAGAAGAAAAAATAATAAAGAAAAAATAGAATATTACAAAAACAAGTTAGAACAATTTAAGAAAGAGAAAAATCAAACAAAAGTACGATATAATAATTAAAACTTTTTCAAAAAAAGTGCAAAAAAAGTGAACATTTTAAATAAAGTATGATATAATTAGGGTGTAAAGAAAAGAAAAAGGAGAGATTTTATGGAAAGTTTGGAAATGAAATTAAAGAGACTTGCAAAGGAAAGTGAAGAAGAAATTGTTAAAATTGGACTAGGAGAAAAACTAAAAGATAATATTACTTATAAGGTAAATTATCGTGCTAAAAGAAGATTTGGTCAATGTGTCAATAAGATAGACATAAACATATCGAGTTGGTTATTAGAGGTTGGTGTGGACAAAGACATCAAGAACACTATTATTCATGAGATATTACATACTTTTGAAGACACAACTGGACATGATAGAAAGTGGAGATATTATGCAAATATGGTAAATAATAAATTAGGTTATCATATAGATAGATGTAATAGTATAGATAAGGTTTACATTAATGCAAATGTTGTTCCACCTAAACAAGAAATACATTATAAGTATAAAGTAACTTGTGATAAATGTGGAAAAAGTTGGAAATACCAAAGATTAACAAGAAAAGGTTTAGATAGTTTTGCAGAGGGTAGAAGAGTACATACTGGTTGTGGTTGTAATAGTTTTAGTTTAGAAGATTTAGAAACTGGAGAGGTGGTATGGTAAAATGAATAAGGTATATTTAAAAAGGTTTTTTAAAGACGTACATAATGAACATAAAGATTTACAATACTATAAATGTTTTGAATATGAAAGCAAATATATTATTAGTAATTGTTGTTCAGTTGTTCTTTTAAATAAAGATTATGGTTATTTAGAAGAAGAAAACAATAAACTTAAAGATACAATTATAAATATTTATAAAGATTTTTCAAGAGGTTTTAGTCTTATTAATGTTGTAGATATTACAGAAGATATAAATAATTGTATAAACGAAGATAATGTTTTTAAATTAAAAAAAGAATATAGTGGAGATATAAAAGAAGAAAGTGAGATTATAAAATATGGTGTTGATTTAAAAAAATATGACACTATAAAACATTTAATAAGAGCAGATAAAATTGAATTATGCAGTAGATTTTCTTATGGTTATAGATATGTTATAAAATTCAAAAATACAAAGACTGGAGAGGTAGGTTATCTATTACCAATGTTTGTATATTAAAAAGAGAGGAGAAATGAATTATGCCGAATTATGTGAAAAATATTGTAAAATTTAGTGATAAAAGAATTATGAAAGATTGCTATAAAGACAAAGAAGAGTTATTTGATTTTAATGAAATAATAAAAATGCCTAAAACACTTAATATAAGTGAGTGTTTTGAAGACATTTCTGTACATTATGCAGTTAGTAAAATTGATAATGTAGAAAGGGAATATCTTTTTAAAAAATTAAAGAGTATAGGACAAAGTTTTTATCGAGGTGGCTATTTTGAAGAATTAAAATTAGGAAATGAAAATATTTTCAGTAAAGAAGATTATAAAAAAGCACAAAAGAAAATAAAAGAAATAATAAAAAAAGAAAAGAAAACTGGAAAAATTGATTTCACTTGTTCATGTAGTTTAATAGATTTAGGTGTTAATAATTTAGAAGATTTAGGAAACATTTATATTAAAAATATATTGGACTATGGAGCAGATACATGGTATGACTGGTGTAATAATAATTGGGGGACAAAATGGAATGCTTGTTCTACACGTTATATAAATGATAATGAGGTTGAGTTTGAAACGGCTTGGAACATGCCTTATGAGTTATTTGAGAAAATAAGTAAAAAATATAATGCTAGAGTAGAGGTAGCATATGCAAATGAAGATATTGGTTGTAAAGGACATGGAATAGCAATATTTGAAAATGGTAAATGTGTTAAAGAAGAAGAAAAACATGCAAAATTTGCTTGTGATATATGGGGCTATGATTTAGAAGATTATTTAAGAGGAGGAGAATAAAATGGAAGATAAGAAAGTTTTAGACGAAATTATAGAAGAATATGGAGAAGACACAATAGACGATTTGTATGAGTATATTTGTTTAAAAGCAAGTGGTTTTAATGACGAGGTAGCATATGATTTAATACCACTTTTAGAAGACTTATACTTAACAGACGAAAACGATTTATGTATATCACAATTAAGTGATAGATTATATTACCTCTGTGAAGACGAGGAAGAAGACTTTTTAGACAAATTAAGCACAAGAGAAATATTATTAAAAATGTATGAGATATAAAAGATTTAATAGGAGAGTAAATAATGACAAGAAAAGGTTTTAAATGGTTTAATGAAAGTGGAAAAGTAATTGCATACTTTATGTTTAAAGACGAGGTGTTGGTTATCAATAAAGAAGAGGTAAATGATAGTATGCTATATACTATAAAAGAAGAAATCAAACAAGCAGATTTTGATGTATTAAAAATACAAGAGTGGTATTTATATAATTAAAAGAAAGAGGTGGTATTTATGGTAGAAGAGGTGCAAAAGAGAGCAAAAAAATATCAAGATTTAGCAAACGAAAAATGGAACGATATTATAAACGATTTTTATGTTTGTTATACCAATTGTGATTTAGCAAGTAAGGTTATTTATGATTTATTTGAAAGAGATATTTTCAATGACGCATTTACATATTATAGAAACATAGAAAGTGGTATTAAAGTATTATGTGAGTTAGAAGAATATATTTATTTCACTTTTGACATCATATGGACTACTGGTATGTTTGGAGACACTGGACAACACGTTTCTAATGGTAGTTTGAGATTATTAAAGAAAATACCAAAAGGTTATAAGGACATAGAACAATTGTTTGATATGGAATTAGACGAAGAGGGGGAAGAATAGATATGAAAAAAGGAATTGTTAGTCTTTATGGTCTCACTAAAGATAATAAATTAAAAGTATTAGATAGGTTTATTAAGGAAATGGAATTTTTAATAAAACCGAGTGTGAATAGGACTTTTAGAATATTAGATTTACAGACTGGAGATGTATATAATAATTGTAGTTTAAATGCTATAATTAAAGGGTTTACTAGACAATATATATTATATTATACTATTGGTTATGGAATTAATTACTATCTTGATTTAGCAGATAAATGGGAGAAAAGAGAGTTTGTGATTAATGCAAAAAATGTTTATAAGATAGCAAATAGTTATATAGACATCAATGAAGATAAAGAGATTAGAGATTTATTAAGTAAGTTTATTAAGTCAATAAACAAAGTAAAGAAAGAGGTTTAAAATATGAAAAAAGATGTAGTTAGTTTTTATGACATCACAAAAGACGAAAAACTAAAGTATTTAGACGAGTTTTTAAATTACTATGAGTGGTGTGTTGTAAGAAATGGAGATAAATTTGATTTGTTTGATTTGCAAACAAAAGAAAATGTATGGGAAAATGATACAATTGAAGAAATTATCAGTCATGCAGTAGGTAGAGCAATAGATTACTATAAAACAGAGTGGCAATATGAAATAGACGATTACCTAGGAGAAGATTGTTTAATAAGTAGTCTTGAAGATTTTTATACTATTGCAAAAAAATATACAGATAAAGGTATGAAAGTTTGGCTAGATAATTTTAGAGATTTTCTTGATAATTTAGAACAAGAAGAAAAGAACAAGTGGTTTTGTATGATATGTGGAGAAAAGAAAGAAGATTATGAAAGTGCTTATTGTGAAAAGTGTTTAGAAAAAGAAGAAGAAAGATTAAAGAAGAATAGGGGTGTATAATATGGCACATATTTATATAAATGAAAAAGATAGAGAGATATTGTATAAAATTAAATCTAAAGAAAAAGACGAAGAGATAATAGAGTGTCTTGAAAGGCTTTTAATAAAGAATAATGAAAGCAGAAAACATCATAATGCAAATGCAAGAATATATAAAAAGAAAAAAAGATTACAAAATAAAAATTTTGCTAGGAGCAAAAAAGAGATTAATAAAAGAAAAAAAATAAATAAGGAGAGTGATTAAATATGAATAATAGAGGAAGAAACTATTTTGATTATAAACTTGCTTACGAGGGTTATAAAAAAGCAGTAGATTTATTTAATAAAGGTGGTATTGAAGAGGTTGTTAATAACGAAGATTTTGACATCAGTTGTGGTGGTGTAGACGTTGACATAGATTTTTGGACTGGTTATATACCTATTAATGCTAGTGGTTATAATATAACACTATTTGCAAACGACAAAAATTTTGATACAGACAATAAAGAGCATGAGTGGTATATAAGTGGAGAGGTAGATATATATTCTTATGGTTATTATGAAGATAATCTATATATAAATGATATAGAAACTATTAAAGATAGAATTATAAATTTAAGAACATGGGCTAAAGAGCATGATTATAGTGAAAACGATTATAATATTGAAATGAAAAGTCTATTAGATGTTTTAGAAGAATTAGAAAAAGAAAAAACATATCTTCTTGATAGTGATAGTTATATAATATTTGTATTAAGAGATTTATTAAAAAACTTTCTTCCTAGTGAGAACGATTTAGCATACAAATTTTGTGTTAAAATTGCAAAAGATTTTAAGGCTAGTGAATATAATACAAATGAACAAGGTATTTATAGTTGTCTTGAAAGATATGTAGAAGATAAATATTATAAAAGAGGTGTTTAATAATGACATTAAAGAAAATATTTGAAAATAATGATTTTATAGTTTATGAAGATAATAAAGGTTTTGATTTTGCTTATGACATTGAAAACAAAACTGGCAATAAATTAGTTATAAGATACGGAGAATACGAAGAAACAATAGAAATTGGAGAGTGGCTAGGTTTATTTCCAAGTGAAAAATATATTATTGAGTGTATCTTAAATGAAGATTATGAAATTTTATAAAAAAAAGTGTAAAAAAAGTGAATATATTAAAAGTAATATGATATAATAAGTGTAAAGAAAAAGAAAAGGAGATTAGATTATGTATTTATTATATGAAACTTATATTGACGAGGTAAGGAATATGAAAAAACAACAATTAAATACTCGTATAATTGGTTTATATCAAGATAAGAAAAGTGCAAAAGAATATTTGATTAATTATATTAATGATATAATACTTGCAGAAGAAAAAAACGAAGAGTGGTATGTTATTCCACATAGAGATAAACGTGTATTAAAGGAACAGAATAAGAATTTAGTAGAGGTTTATCAAGTATTTAATGATTTTATAGGAAATTTTACAGAGATGTTCTATATAGTATTAGAAAAAATAAATATTGAAAACGAAAGGAGAGATAGAAAATGAGTAATAAAAAGATTTTAGCAGAATTAAAAATGTGTTATGAATATTTATTAGATATAAACAAAAACGAAAAGGAACAATTAAGATATGTTCATAAAAAAGATATAGAGAACATGGAAAAAATGATAAGTGATATTTATAGTTATGTATGGGAAAATGCTTTTCCTAGTGGAGATTTATTCGTGGAAGAAGACGAAGAACTTGGAACAAATACTATTATAGGAAAAGATGTTAATAATGATTATTCTGTACAAGATGTAGAAACTGGAGAGTTTGAATATTCCATTAGTGGTAATTGGTATTATGAAGAATTAGAATTAACAGACAGAAAAGAGATAAAAGATGTAGAATATGGTTATGAATTAATGGGAAAAGGACTTATGAAAGCACTAGACGAAATATCAAGATTAAGTGAAAAGTGTGGAGAAGAGTTTGATTATTATGATAAAGCACAAGATTTATTAGAAACTTGCAACTCAAATACATTATACTTTTTAGACGAGTTTGGTAGTGATAACGAATGAATAATTTAGATTTTTTCAATAGAATTTTAGCAAAAGCAAGTTGTGATAGATTTGAGTTAAGAAAAAGTAAAAATAATATCTATTATTTATATGATTTTGAAGATAGAGAATTAATTAGAAATAAAATAGAAATGAAAGATATTATTAATTGTCAATGTTTATATGAGTTTATTGATAATAAAGATAAGCAAAAGATTAATAATATAATGAAAGAGATATAATTAAAGAGGTGAAATAAAATGACAGAAAAAGAGATTTTAACAGAGTTGAAAATGTGTTATGAGTATTTGGGAGACATAGAAATTAATCATGACGAACAACTAACAGAAGAAGAGGTTGAAAATATATGGAAAATACAATGTATGATAGATAGTATATATCATAGTGTATGGACTAGAACAGAATATAAAGAAGATTTAATATATAAAGAAGATAAAGACGATTTAATTTTAATAGGGGACTATGCTAGTGCTGATTATGTAATACAAGACAAAAGGACTAAAGAATTAAAAGATTATCTCACTTGTGGGTATGAAATAGAAAATTATTGGTATTATGAAGAATTAGGGTTTAAACATGGTGATTGGCATTATGAAATAGTAAGTAAAGGTTTTTTAAGAGCATTAAAAGAACTTGAAAGTATAAGTAAACAGAATGGAAAAGACTTTAATTATTTTAAAAAGGCAAATGAACTATTAAAAACAAACAATCCGTCAGTATTAGATTTAATAAACGAATATGAAAAAATGAGGTGAAAATATGGAATATGATTATGATATTAGAGAAACTTTTAATAACTATTTAGGGAAAGACATGTTATTTAATTTAGATAATATCATTAATGATTATGAAATGTTAAGACTAGCAACAGAGTTTTTGAGAATTGCTAGAGATAGATTAAATAGTGATTTAAAAGATAATAAAATTTATGAAGAATATACAAAAATAAATGTAATAATAAAGGAATTAGAAGAAATTATAAAAAATTATGTATGAAAGAGGTGTGAAAAATGAAACAATATTTAGACGAAAGAATAAACAATGCAATTAAAGAAAGTTTTGAGGTTGCGGTGAAAAATAGCGAGTGGAATGAAAGATATTTAAACGAGTGGAATATATTATTTGAGTGCATAGATAAAATGTTAGAATATGTAAATAATGATTATAAAGGTGAGTTAAGACTTAATGTAAATATGTGGTGGGTTTTAAGAGATACTT
Organism: uncultured Bacilli bacterium; assembly: GCA_947632375.1. GTDB lineage: Bacteria > Bacillota_I > Bacilli_A > RF39 > UBA660 > UMGS1124. Next base: position 48,018 of record CANRPF010000005.1, on the reverse strand, counting down.
TAGAAAAAATATTAAATTTATATAATTTAACATTAGATATAGAAAGTTTAATGGAAGATACAGAAAATACATTAGTTATAACTAAAAACAAGATAAAGAAAGAAATATTTGATAAAATGGAAGACTATGGGTGGGGTTTTGACGATAACTCGGCAGATAGTATTAACGAAAGAAATAGAAACAGATTTAAAAGTTTTTTAGAAATATACAAAAAACACTATGATTATATAAACGAATTGTGTGAATATCTTATAGAAAAAGAAAGAAAAGGCGAAGACAAGGAAACAACTTTAAAAAATATTGATATTGATAGTTTAAACATAATGATAGGTTTTATGAGTGATTTTTTAAGAGCATTTAATGAAATTGATTATTAAAGGTGGTGAAATAAAATGGAAATAAGAACAATATTGGAAAAGTTAAAACTTTATGGTTGGCTTTTAGATTATGAATTTGAAGACGAAAATACTTTGACTATAAAGTATGGACTTGATAGTGTAAAGGAAACGAGTTTAGTTTTACATATTAAAAATAATAATTTAAAAGGCTTAAAAAGTGCATTACTTAAAAGTACACAAAATTTAGCAACAAACATGGAAATGTGTTTAACTGACGAAAACGATTTCTTTGGTTATAATAGTCAAGAAGAGTTGGACAACAGAATAAAAGAAGAACTTATATTTCTTATACGTTTAAATCAAGAAACAAACGTATATATAAATACATATATAAAAGAAAAGAAGAAACAAGTCTATAAAAAACTCGAAGAAACATGGAACTTGGGAGATAATACCACTTTAGGACAGATAAAAAAATATTATTATCAGTTAACGGGTGGAAATACTTTAAGTATTGGTAATAAAGTAAATTATCTATATGGGTACGCACTAGAAAAAATGTTAACAAACGGAGAGATTACAGAAGAATTATATAAAGAAATAGAAAAAGATTTAAAACATGAATTTGATTTTTAAGGAAAGAGGTGTAGAACAAATGTTTGATAATAAAGAAATAACAATAGATAAAGTAAAAGATATATTATATGCAGTTAAAAGTGAATTTGAAAATGAGGTTGACGAAATAGAAGACGTTTTTGATAAAGAGATAAGTGACGAAAGTATAGATTTTGCTTTTGAACTTTTGGAAAGATATATAGATAAAATGGAAAATGTTTTAAATGACGAATTAGAAGATTTTCCACAAGAATATAGCAATATTCCAACAGAATATCAAGACGATAAATTAACATATATATTTGCTAGATATTTTATGAAATATGCAATACCGAACAACGCAAAATATGATTTTGATAAAAGTGTGGAAAATGCTATGGAAGATTTAGAGTGGTTTGACCGAGTATGTTATTATGCAGAACAATATCTATTAGAAGAGAAAGAAGAGGTGTAATAAATGGAAAAATTTGTTGATTATTATTGGGAAGATAAAAAAGGTATGTTTGTTAAGTTAAAGGGACATGAAGAATATTCTTATGTATGGCTTGAACTTGACGATTTAGAACATAAAGATTTAGGAATAATTATAAATCACGAAATATATGATAAAGATAATAATAAAGACGAGTTTTGGTGGTTGTTAGAAAAATTATTAAATTATGATATTACAAGATATATAAGAGGTAAAATAGAAGAATATTTTATCGAAAATGGTTTTGAAATTATAAGACAAGAAAGAGGTGTAAATTAAAATGAGTACGAGAGGTTATTATGGAATTAAAAAAAATGGAAAGTTAAAGGGAACTTATAATCATTGGGATAGTTATCCTAGCGGTTTAGGTGTAGAACTTGTAGAAGAGATTAATAAAATAAAAAAGGAAGATAGAATAAAGGTTTTAAGTGATACTTTTGACTATATAGAGTTGATTAATGAGAATTCTATTCCAACAAAAGAACAACAAGACATGTGTGTAAAAGCAAATGTGGTTGACTTAAATGTAAGTAGTCGTAGTTTAGAAGATTGGTATTGCTTATTAAGAAATACACAAGGTAAGTTAAATTGTTATATAGATAGAGTTGTCCCTTATATGAGTAATGGAAATAGTTTCCTTGAAAATACCTTATTCTGTGAGTGGTCATATATTATTAACCTAGACACTAAAAAATTAGAGGTTAATAAAATAGCAAATTTTGACTTACTAGATTTAAAAGTTGAAGATATGTTAGATTTAGAAGAATATTAATAAAAGGAGATGTTAATAATGAATAGAGATTTACAATTATTAAATGAGGTTATAGACTATCTAATTGTATTATGGAGAATTAATGGAACAAATGAAGAGATAATCAATAAGTTTAAAACATTAGGTTTTACAGAAGAAGATTTAGATAGATTAGAAATTAAAAATATATTAGAAGAAGATTAGAGGTGTAAAAAATGATTAAAATTGGTAAAGAAGAAAATTTTTATAGATGTTATCATTATGATAAGTATGTTATTAAGAATATAAAATTTTATGATAAAAATGGAATTATTATTTCATGTGGACAAGGTTGGCTAGATTATGATAAAGAAGATTTAAATTGTATAGAACTTGATGTTGATAATATTCCTTTAAAAAGAAAAGAAGATTTTAGTATAAATGGTGCTTTTATTATCAGTCGTGGAAAAAATGACGTGTTAGATAGTTTACAAGCAGATTTATATATAAATGCAAATGTTGTAAATTTACAATTTTTAGAATTTGGAATAAAGTTTACATCAATGATATTTAAATATTATGTAGGAAAAGATAGTGTAGGCAGAGAGTTTAAAGTAAATGATGTAGTTGGTAGTCTAAATAATGATAAAAGATATGAATATCAAAACAAAATAGGTGCTTTAAGCAGAAAAATAACAGAAATATCTTCTTTAACAGAAGACGAATATGAAAACACTATAAAAGAATTGCAAGAATATGGCAAAAAATATTTTAAAGAAAGAGAAAGAATTGATAATTATTCTGTAGAAGATTATTTAAGAGATATTGAGAATAATAAATAAAAGAGAGGTGGTATGAAATGAATAATAAATTAAGTTTTACATTTTGGTTACATGACGGAACACAACTTACTGTCAAGGGAGATAATTATGCAGAGTTATTAGGTAATATAGATATAGTTTTTGATAAAGTAAAAGAAAATACATCTTATTATCTAGGTTGTGACGACGAAACAATAATAGAAGAATTAAAAGAAGAAATAGACGATATTGAAATAGAAGAAGGAGAGTGTTAATTATGGGACAAAGGAGCCAAGTATATATAAGATATAAAAACAATAAAAATTTAGTGGCTATGCACTTACAATGGAATTATGGACATTATATGATAAATAGAACTTATCAGTTATTAGATTTCATTAGTAAGAATATGAAAGACGAATATAATAATTTTGCAGAAAAGAACTTTGAAATAACAAATCGTGATAGGAAAGATATTGATATTTTACATAACTTAATACAAATGAATACAACTCTTGGTAGTTATGGAAAAGGTGTTGATTTAGTAAAAGAAAAATACGTCTTCGACGAAGAAGATAAAGATACTTTTAAAATGATACCTAAAAAACAAGACAATAATAATGGTATTCTTGTAATTGATATACAAGATAATGGTAAAATCAAATATGGTTTAGGTGGTGGTTATGAAGAGGTAGAAAACATGACATTGGAAGACGATTTTAAAATGATTACAGCAAGAAAATACTTTGAATTACATAATAATGGTTTTACTGGAGAATACGAAAAATATAAACTTGAAAATCAAAACAAAGAGTTATATGATTATGTTATGAAACAAATAGATTTTATTGACAATAGTTTTGAACTATTAACAGATAAAGAGTATAAAGAAATATTTGATAGTGAATATGAATATAAAGATTGTATGAGTGAAGAAGAAATAAAATCAGCACAAGAAGAAAAAGAACTTATGAAAGAGAAAAGAGAAGATTTTAATGCAAATGAATAATGCTGATTTTATAAAAAAGTATGGCAAGATAGAGTTTTATGATGTATGTAAGAATATATCATACGACCTATCTATTGCTAAACTAAAAAAAGAAATAGATTTTTATAAAATAAATAAAAAGAAAAAAGTGGTTAAATTTTACAACAAAAACAACAAAAGTATATGTTTAGAATTTGCTACTATATATAGTATTGGTTTTAAGAATTTAAGGAATTATATAGAACGTAAAGGAGAACGAAAACAAAATGGAAGAGAAACAAGTGTTAGGTTATAAAGTTTACGAAGACGGAACTATTTTAAACTTAAATGGGAAACCTAAAAAAAATAGTAAAAGTATAACTATTAAAGTAGGAAATAAAAAATATAAAAGTGTTTCTTATGCTAGATTAGTTTATTATGCTTTCCACCAAAACGATTTTGATGTTAATAATTATAGTTATCACGTGGAGCATAAAGACGGAAATAAAGATAACAATGCAATTGATAATCTTTATATAACGAATAATAAAAAATTTCTGTGGGGAGAAAATCATAAGAAATCAAAGTTATCAATAGAAGATATGAAAGAAATAAAAAGACTATATTCTATTGGACAAAAGAAAAACGAGGGGCAGAACACAAATAATCCTTTTAAGAAATATAGTTATCGTAAACTTGCAGAGATGTATGGTGTAAGTTTTAGTAGAATAAAACAAATAGTTGAAAGAAATGATATATAAAAAGAGAGGTGTTTATAATGAATAGTTTTATGGAAGATTTATTTAAAATATTAAAAGAACATATAAGTAAACAACGAAGAGAACAAGGCTATATTATAAAAGAAATAAAACAATATACTGATTTAGAAAACAACAAAAATATAGCAATAAAATTTAAAGTACGTGGAGAAGAAAAAGAAGAGGTTATCATTTTAAGTTATGACTTTGTTGACGACGTACAAGAAGATAAAATAGAGTGGTTCAATAACTTAATAGGAGAGTGATATAATGAAAGAAATGTTAAAATTAAAAGAAGAATTAGGAGTTAATGAGTGGTTGGAATTATGTAAAGAAGATAAAAATTTAAGTGGTGCTTATGTATCGTTTGGACAATATATGTATATGTTAGAAAAACGATTAGAAGAAAAGGAAGACGATATTAATAAAGCAATAGATTTTATAAACAATAACATGTATGAAGAATATTGCTATGTTGATAGTGAAGATAAGTTAAAACAAATATTAAAGAGAGGTGTAAATTAATATGAGTATAGAAAAGTATATAGAAAAGAAAACAATTGCTGATTTTATAGTTGAAATGGGTGTAGTACCTAGTGAATTATTTAGATATATAGCAGAAAATTATGAAGAACATGGGTGCGTAGATATATATGAAGACGAGAGGTGGAACGACGTTTTAATAAAAATGAGTAAGGCTTTTAATAAATTAGCAGACGAACTAGAAGATATTGAAGAAGAATATTATGATGTTTGTCCATGGAATAATAGAGAAGAAGACGAATAAAGGAGAGTGATTAATATGCTTTTTGATGTAGAAAAAGAAGAATTGTTTAAATTATATAAAAATAAAGAAGACGAGATATGTTTAAAAGAGGGCTTAATGGAAGAATTTTTAACAGAATTAGTAGAAAAAACTCTTTTTAAACAAGCAGTAGAAATTGATATGGAAACAACTATTTCCAATATATTAAAAGATGTTGATTTTTGGGAAAGTTTTAAGGAAACAATTAATAAAAATGTAGAAATAACAAAACCTAAAGAGATAAATGTAGTTTTATTTGATAAAAATACAGAAATAAAAAGAACTTTCCAAAATAAAGAACAAGCAATAAATTATTACAAAAAAAATAAAGATGTAAGTACAATTTATGATTATATTTTATCGGAAATAGAAAATGGAGAAACAAATATTAAATATTTATATGAAGATGTAAAATATCTATTAATAGGAGAGGAACAATAAATGGAAATTTTAAATACTTGTGTAGGTTATAAAGATTTAAAAAATAAATTAGATACAGAAACACTAGAAAAAATAGATAGAGTGTTAGTAAATTATTATGATTATGCTGATAAAAATGACGACGGAGAGAAAGATATTATAGAGGAATATTGTAGTAAATATGGCAATGATTATGTAATAGATTGGTTACATGGAATATATACTACTGACGAACTTTTAGAATTTATTTTAGAAGAAAATTATGAAATTAAAGACGTATAAACAGAGGAGAGTGAAAAATAATGTTAAATTTAATTATGACTTTAGTATGCAAATCAGTAGTAGACGAGGTTGTAGAAAGACAAGAAGATAAAATGTTTCAAGATTATGAAGAATATGACGAAGAAGAGAGGTAATAGTATGGAAGAGGAAATAGGTAGAAGTAGTTTTAACTCTGTAGTAAAAGAAACTACAAGAGATTTAAAATCAAAAGGACATGGTTATTGTTTCTTTACAGAACAAGTTAAGGCTGTAAAAGAATTAATAAATTTTGACGTGTCAGTAATAGAAAAAGAGGGTATTTATTATTTGACAAAAGTTAAAAAAAATGATAAACTGAATAAAAATAAGAAAGAGGTGTAAAACAAATGAAAGATAATGTTGATAAGGTGCTTAATGATTTTGTGGAATATAAGTTAAAAATCGAAGGTAGAGGAGAGAAATCTATGTTACAATACGTAGATAGATTTAAAGAGTTTGCTGACTATAAAGGTTTAAAAACAAAAGAAGACATTATAAATGTAACGGCAAAAGATATAGAAGATTTTCTTAAATATTTAACAGATAAAGGAAATGGTGCTAATAGTAGAAAAGTAAAACTAGCACAGATTAAAGAGGTTTTTAAATATATAAGAAAAGAAAATAAAGAGATTAGAAAACTTATAGACGAAGAAATTTTTGAGATAGTACCACCTAAAGTACCTAAAAGGAAAGTAAAATTTTTAGACGAAGAGGACGCAATTGATTTCATTTCCTTTATTGGAAATTTAAGAACAAAAGCAATGTGTCAGATTATGTATAACACTTGTGTTAGATTTTGTGAATTAATACAGATTACAACTGACGACATAGAAAGAGGTTATGCTTATGTTATTGGTAAAGGAAATAAAGAAAGACGTATAGATTTCAGTCCATTAACAATTGAGATAGCAAAAAAGTATATTAATAATTATAGAAAAGGTGTTGTTGAAAGAAATAATTTAAATACTAATTTATTATTTGTAACTAGAAATGGTTTACCAGTAAAAAGTACACACTTTGACGAGTGTTTAAAAAGCAATGCAAAAAGATTTAATGAAAGTCCTTTGTATAGTGGTAGATTAGATTGGTGGCAACACTTTTCAGCACATAAAATAAGACATGCAGGAGCAACAGCAATGGCAAACAATGGTACGCCTTTAAATGTTGTTAGAGATATTCTAGGACATGACAATGTTACTACAACAAACACATACGTACACACAAGTGATAAAGTTATAAGAGAGACTATGATAAATAATGATAGTAAACTCGTAAGAGAAAATATGTTATAATGGGTGGTGATAAAACATGAAGAAAACTACATTAGAGCCCTCACAAGAGGTAAAAGAATTGCTTGAAACAGAGCATAAGGAAAGTAAAAAAGAAGAGAATATAGAAGAAAAAGATACACAGAAACACATGGAAATTGTTGATAATATACAAAAGGCAATTGATTACTTAAATGATTTAGATAATTATTTTAATGACATCTCCGAAAAACAATCGGAAAATGACAATATATTAAATGATTTATTGCACTTTGTGGAACTTGAAGACTATGATTTTACACCTAATAGTGCTTTGAAATTTGTAAAACTATTAAAGAAATGTAGAAAAGAAAGAAGAAAATTGTCAGACGAGTGGGAAATCAAACAAATGTTCATGGAACAGAAAAATAAAGTTAATTTATTCCAACAAAGAAAAATGTTATTAAATAATGTATACAAAAAGGAAAAGAATTTTAGCAGCAGATTTTATAAATATAGGGTTTATAGTCCTAATGATATAAAAGCCCTAATTACCTCTAAAAGAGGAAGGAAAAAACGTGATATAAATGAAAATTAAAATTTTGTGGGAAAGTTAAGATTATTTGCTTGACTTTTTTTTAATTTTATGATAATATTTTTGTAAGGTATAAGGGAGAGTGATTTTTATGTTTAAAGACGAGAACAGAGAGTACATAACTCTTTATTGTCGACATTGTGAAAAGGAAACTTTACACGAATATTTAGGAAAAGACCAAAGTACAACACAAAGAACGGCATTATTCTTCTTGACTATGGGTTTTAATGAAATGTTGGTAAGTGATGTTGGAAAATGTACAGAGTGTGGAACAATAAATAAGGAGGAATATAATTAACATGGAAAACGAGAAAGAAAAAGAAATAATTTTAAAAGAGAACGATAAGAAAAGACTTTTTGTTGCAGAAAGTTTAATTAACAATTTGCAAACAAAATTAAATGTGGAAAAATTAGTATTTGGTAGTTTAAAACCGATACATAACACGCTTGGAGAGGACAATAAACCTGTCCAAGAAAAGTGGGAAGATTTTATGAATGATAATATACTACCACAGATAAAAGGTGCAGAAGAACAAGCCTTTTTAAAGGATTACATGGCATATATAGATAAGTTTATTAATGTAATGAAGAAAACTTATGACAATAATATAAACGTATTGAAAACAATTAACGAAGATTATCTATATACCATTGCAAAAAAAGAAGAAAAAGAAAGTGGTGTTGATAGTGGAGAAAAAGAATAGTTATGAAAGCAGAAAAGATTTTTTTGCTAATGAAATTAACTTTGACAGATTAAAAGATAAAACAGAAGATATTATTCTTACTATGACTTTACCAGAGATATTAAAAATGATACGAGATATTAGTTTCGATATGGTTTGTTATTATAGTGACGATATAAAAGGCGTTGTTTACCAAGGGGGTTATACGGAAAAAAATTCCGAGCAAGCCTGTGATATACAAAGAATGCTATCTACGGCTTGTGATTTATTTGAGCAGTCTATCGTGAAACATAGAGAGTTTGACGAAGATTATTTAGAGCCTTATATAAATGGAAAAAGATTAAAGGTGGAAAATGACAACTATAAATGGAAATTAAAAAATCGTGGGGAATATACAGAGAAAGAAAAAATCGAAAAAGAAATGGATAAAATCATAGAAAAAATAAAAAGAGAAAAAGATTATAGTGATTATGCAAATGAAAATGAAGATATAAGAGAATTATATTTAAGGTGGGTGAATATGAAATGATACCAAACTTCAATCCAAAAGTATGGAATAGAGAGAAAATAATTGATTATGTAATAGGTGCAGAACAGCCTTTAGACGACCAACAATTAGCGTTTCTAGTTTATTTTGACGAATTAAAGAAAGAAAATAAAATATTGGAAAAATTAGCAGTAAGAAATAGTGAAGAAACAGATAAGATAAAAAAGATTTGTCGTGTTTACGATAAAGTAATTAGAGATAAATTAAAAGATATTGAAAAAACTATTAAAATGACAGAAGACGAAGATAAAAGAGGTTATTTATTCGACGCAAAAGTTGGTTATGAAAATTGTTTTTTAACTTTTCACATATTACTAGACGAGTATATAAATGAAGATTAAGAATTGGTGGTGAAATAATGAGCGACAAAGATATTTACGAGATAATTTTAGAGTTAAGAAATGATAATCATGAAATCACTGATATTAAAAAATTAGAAAATATAGAAGATATAGAAAAAGAAGTTGAACACATAGAAAATTATAGTGTTAAAGTAAAACAGAAAGTGAAAGGGGAGAATAAAAGAAAATGACAGATATGGACAGAGCGTTAGGTGGAGGACTGGTTTTCTTAATATTCATAGTTCTTTGTATCGGTTATTGTTCAATAGGATATATGAATACAGAAACAACAACTTGTCAAGTAGAAGACAAATGGATTAAAAATTATGATAGAGACGGTGTTTATTTGGTAGATTGTGGAAAAAATATCTATAAAATAAGTGACTTATTTTGGAAAGCAAAATTCGATAGTTCTGATATTTATGGAAAGCTAGAGAAAGGGAAAACATATAAAATAACTACGTCAGGTTTTAGAATACCTATTCTTAGTGAATACAAAAATATCAATAAAGTTGAAAAGGTGAGATAAAATGGAAATAAAAACAGGGCAATACGCTAGATTTGAGGGCTTAATTGCAAAATTAGAAGAGGTTGATAAGGAAAATGATTATGTTTGCTTTGACATAGAGTGGTTAGACCATTGGTGCGAGCCAACACTTTCAATGGATTGTCTTCGATTTATTCAAGATTACGAGCCTATTGTAGAAAACAATTTAAAAAATTTGATTATAAAAGACGATTGGGTAAATGGCAAAAAAGTAGTCGATATTACTGATAAAGAGGTAATTTTAGAAAATGGTGACACTATAAAAAGTGACGAAGATATAGAATATGTAATTACTAAAGAATTAATAAGTAGTACAGCTTATTATAGATAAAAGGAGGAGATATTATGGAAATTAAAAGAAAAAAAACATTTGAAACAAATTCAAGCAGTACACACTCTCTAGTTTTAGGTGGTGAAATGGAAAATTATACGCCTTATAGTTCTAATTTGAAAATAAGGTGGATAGATACAGACGACGAAATGAGATTAACAACACTAAAAGATAAAGTGTCTTATTTGGTATCTCATATTGCAAGTTGGTATATGTATGATGTTAATTCTTATGCAGAATTAGTGGCTATGATAAAAACGGATTATCAATTTAAGGAAATAGAAGATGTAGTTAATAAAGTATTTCATAAACAGATTATATTTCCTAGTGAATATCATGGAGATATTGAAGAAATCGTTGGTATAAATCACCAACTAATATCTTGGGATAAAGATTTAGGTGATATATTAATAGAATTATTACAATTCGACCACGAAACATTATTAAAAATAGTTCTTGCAAATGGAAATATTATTGAATTTGGGAGGGATTAACATGAAGTTAATTAGAAATGATACTTTTGAGACAAATAGTTCTAGTACACATACTTTGGTTATGAGTTTACCAAAGCCCGATATACCAAAAAGAGTAACACTTACAATAGATAGTTTTACAGACCACGCTATGAAAACATATCTTAATTCATGGGAATTTATGTTATCTTACCTCTTGACTTATTTGTTAAGTGAGGATAATATATTAAGAGTGTTTCAAATGTTAAATCTTTTAGCAGATAATGACATAACGTTTGATTTTGATATAATGACTGATACACCTTACGTTGATATAGAGGGTGTAGACGATATTTTAGCAGAAAACTTAAATAAAGCCGTTATGAATTATGAAAATTTAAGACAATTTGTAATGGACTATCGTATAGAAATGGTGGCAAGATAATATGTATATGAGTGTTGGGCACATAGCACTACCAATGGAATTTATGAAAGTTCTCTTAAAGAAAAATCCAGAGGTTGATAAGATAAGGGATATAGTTCCTTGTGGTTGTGTATATTCTTATGGCGTTGGAGAAGTAGATAATGAAGAAAAATGTATTGTAGAGTTTATTTTAACAGACGCTATTCAATTAGTTACAAAGACTTGTGTTTATATATTTATAGAAGAAATAGAGCGAATATGTGAACATAAAATTACTCTTGTGGATTTAACAGAAGGTTCAGTAATGGATTTAGCAGAAAAGTTTGGTTTATTAGATTTACTAAAGGAGGAAGAATATGATATTTAAAAGAAGAAATACATTTGAAACAAATAGCAGTAGTACACATTCGTTAGTTATCGTTAGTAAAGAAGATTATGATAAGTTTTTAATGGGAGAAAAAGTTTTAAACTTATATGAAAATGAAATGCTTGATATTGACGAAGATAAAAGAATAACAAGAACAGAAGATAATGATTTTATTTATAAAGGTAGACATTATAGTAATGTTTACGATATATTTGACGAAAACATGGAAGATTTTGACGAAGAATACGCTCCAAAAGATTTTATCTATTATTATGGAGAGAGTATTGATAAAGCAGTAAATAAAGATAAAATGGCAATGTCTATTTATTTAGGAGAGAGGTGGTAATATAAAAAAATGTGTCATGTGTCAAAAAGAAATAGGGGAAGAACAATCTCATTTAATAAAGGGCAAATGGTATCATGATTATTGTATTGACACTTTACATGATGTCTTTGTATCTAGTGTAAATGGGATATATAAATATGAAAAGGTTTTGAAAGAACTCGAAGAGTGGCTTGCAGAAAAAAGTCAAGACCAAGACGTATTTTTAGAGGTGTTAGCAGAAATAAGAGAAAAGAGAAAAGAGTTAAGAAAAGGATAAGGTGATAATATGAAAATAATTAGAAAAGGAACTTTTGAAACGAACAGCAGTAGTACACACGCTATTGTTGTTCCACATAAAGTAAGTAAAGATAAATGGAATATTGACGATAGTCTTGAACATGACTATACTTTTGGTAGGTATCCCTCTAGGCTTGTAGACGAATGGGACGAAAAACTAGCATATGTCTACATGATTATAAAAGAGAATTGTGATAAAAAAACAATAAAGAAATTTAAAGATAGAGTATGGGAAATATGGAAGCAAGTAGTAAAAGAATATTTAGATAATGACACTTATTATGATATGGATACAGAAGATATTCTTCCACTAACAGATAGCATGAAAAAGGAAAGGTATTCAGAATTTGTTAAAAATAATAAAGACGGATACAGAAATCCTAATCCTAAAGACGTCTTTAAATATATTGACGACGACAAAGATAATGGAGATTTAACAGGAAGGGGTGTTGTAATACTAGGTGGATATGGTGGTAATTATGTAGACCATGTCTATGATTATGACGGAGACAGATTAATAGAACAATTGAGTACAAATGACGATTTTGTTAAAAGACTTGTTTTTAACAAAGACGCTTATATCACTATAAGTGGTGACGAGTACAGGGGGTACAATATTAAAACTATTGGTTATGAATATGACTATGACGAAGAGCCCTATTATGTAAATGCAAAAGGAGAAAAAATGCCTGATTTGAAAGACGTAGACGAAGAAGAAAGGTATAATATATATAAAGAGTATGATATTCCAGCTGGAGAGTTTTGGGATAGACTTAAAGAATATTCCAAAGATAAAGACGTTTACTTGCACTAATCAATGATAGGAATAAAAACCTATCATTTTCTTTTTGTAAACTTTGTCTCATTTTTAAGACAATGAAAATTTTTTGTATTAAATGTTGACATTTTGAAATTTATATGTTATCATGTATATATAAGATAGGAGGAGATAATTATGAGTTTAGACAGAATTGAATGGATAGTGAAATATCTACCAGACAAAACAGTAGGTTGTAGTGACCTAAAGGATTTCTTTAAAATCCAAAACGACGAGAGAAAGATTAAGGTTGAAGATGTGGATAAAAACACCAAAGATTATATACTTGACGATACCATTTTCAGAGTTACAACTTGTGTAGAAGAAGGATATAAGAAACAAAGAAAAGTTACAGATGTCTATTGCTTGAATGGAGGTGTATAAGAATGAAAAATTACAGAGTAAGAATAGCTGGTTCTTTCGACCAAGAAGAAGAAGTTGAAGCTGACAATAAAATGGACGCACTAGAAATATTTTTAAATGATATTTTAAGCAACTTTGATTTCTACGTTGATTATGACTACGAGGTTGAAGAAGAAACAGAGGAAGAAGACGAAGAAGGTTTAGAATTACTTGACGAAATCATGCACGAACAAAAAGATTTAGGAGGAGAATAAAAATGGAAGACAAGGCAGTTAAAATGACTATCACTATCAGTGACGCTGATAATGCTGATAATAAAATAGAATTATTAGAGGAAGAAGAAAATACAGAAGTATTAGAAAATCTATTTAGTATTTTATGTAGTGTAGAAGAAATAGACGAAATGATAGAAATCTTACAAAATGCTAAAAAAGAAAAACAACAAAGAGAAAAGAATAAATTATTAAAAGCCGTTAATAATGGTAGTCTTTTACAAGATAAAAATGACGATTACTTTAAACAAATGGTAAAAGAAATTATTGAAGAAATCGTTCCAGAACTTGAAGAAGAAATTATATAAAGAAGGTGATAATATGAGAATATTAAGAAGAAAAACTTTTGAAACTAACTCTAGCAGTACACACTCATTAGTAATATGTAGTGACGACGATTATAATAAATGGAAAAATGGAGAACTTTATTATGATAGTCTTAATGAGAGGTTTTGTACAGAAGAAGAGTTTGTTACAGAAGTTAAAAAGAGTATTATTTATGAAAGATGTAATTATGATACTTATAAAAATAGTGAAGGTAAATATGCTACAGAATATATGTATAATGACGTAAAAGCAGACAACATAGAAGACTTATGTACAGAAGAAAATCTCAATACTTTAACAAAAGAAGATATTGACGAGTTTATTGAAGATTTCCCTTATGATATTCCTTTCTCATTTGAACATTATAAAGATTATTATGAGGATTTTGAACAATATAAAGAAGATTATACAACAAAAAGTGGGGATAAAATAGTTGCTTTCGGTTATTATGGCTTTGACGGATAATGGAAAAAGAGATTTGGGTGGGGGAATATTGTCCCCTTACTGGACAATTTTACTTAAATACATTACACGATATAGAAATGCGTAACCGAGAGAGCCTAGACAAACAAGAAATGCCAACTTATATTCCAGTATGTCATAGTTCTCACTATAAAACAGCAGCCTCAATGTTGCAAACTTTCATAAATATATATGAGCAAGAAATGCCTAGATTATCTAAAACAATAAAATTAAAATAAAAAAGAGAGAGGTGGTTTTTATGAAAATGTTAGAAAAATACCATAATGGTAATGCTACAATATCTATATATGAAGACGGCACAAGAATAATAGAAACAGAAGGTGAATATGAAAAGCCAGACCTAGAATTTCCTGTATCTATGGATTTCAAAATCACTAATTGGTGTAATATGAATTGTCGTATGTGTCATGAGAAGTCTAATCCAGAAGGTAAGCATGGAGATATAATGAATTTACAATTTGTAAATAGTCTTACTAAAGGTACAGAAATGGCTATTGGTGGTGGAAAAGTAACTAGCCACCCAGACCTAAAGCCTTTCTTGCAAAAACTTAAAAAGCAAGGCGTTATACCTTCTATAACAGTACATCAAAATGAGTTTATAGATAATGTAAATCTTATAAATGAACTTATTGAGGAAAACCTTATCTATGGTTTAGGAATATCTTATTTAAAACCTTTCGACCTAATGTGGAAAGAGGTTGCTAAAAATGATAATGCAGTAGTACATTTGATAGCAGGAATACATGGTAAAGATGTGTTTGATTATCTATCTCAATTTGGTTGTAAAATACTTATTCTAGGGTATAAAAATTGGGGTAGAGGTGCAGATTTGCTACAAAATGAAAAAGTGGCTAAAGATATACAAGATAAGATAGATTGGTTAAAAAGAGATTTACCAAAATACCTAGATAAATTCAAGTGTGTATCTTTTGACAATCTTGCTATAAAACAACTTGACGTTAAAAATATGCTTACTAACGAAGAGTGGCAAGAGTTTTATCAAGGAGACGACGGAACTATGACTATGTATATAGACGGCGTTAATGAACAATTTGCAATGACTTCTACCTCTCCAGAAAGATATGACCTAAAAAGCGATATAAAGGATATGTTTAAAGTCATAAAAGAAGGGGTAATTAATAATGAAACTCAAAATTAAAATAAGACAAAAAAAAGATATATCATTTTATAGTCCAGATACCAACTGGACAGCTTTTTTGGCTGATGTCATATCTGTAATGGAAGGAGATAAAAAAGAATTGCCCAGTGACAGATTTAGAATGTCAGGATATACTATGGCAGAACCGACAAATAGAGGTATATATATAGTAGAGGGTAATATCATAGAAACGCCTTATGGTACGCAATTAAAGTTTTCAAGTATGTATGAGTGCACAGAGATAGATACCCAAGAAGACGAGAAAATGTTTTTGGAACAAATTCTTACTGAAAAACAAGTTAAAACATTATATGATACTTTAGACGAACCTTTTGAATATATAAAAAGTAAAAATATTAAAGAATTGGTTAAAGTTAAAGGAATTGGTGCAAAAACAGCACAGAAAATTATAGATAAATTCGTGTCTTCTGAAAGATACGCCCCAGCATACAACTTTTTTGCTCCACTAGGCGTTAGTTCTAGCAGAATAAAACAACTTGTAGAACAATATGGCTCTCCAGATAAAGCAATTGCTAAATTTAAGCAAAATCCTTATATGCTAGCAGACGACGTTAAAGGAATTGGTTTTAAAAGTGCTGATAAAATAGCCTTGCAATACAACATAGCAAAAGATAGCAAATTTAGAATAAAAGCAGGTGTAACCTATCTATTAAAAGATATTGCAACTAATCCAATGCTTGGCTCTACATGGCTAACACATGAAAAATTTGAAATTATGGTTGTTGATTTACTAGATGTTAACTACGATAGAATAAAAGTAGTCCTAGAAGATATGGTTAAGGCTAAATTAGTCTATGAAGATATAAACAAAGACCAATTGGCTTTGTATTACTATTATGACCTAGAGTGTAAGATAGTTGATAAATTAAATCAACTTAATAATGCTAGTGTTAAGACCATAGATAACAAAATAATACAAAAAGAAATAGATAAAACAATAAAGAAACAGGGTTTTGAGTTTACAGACGAACAACTTGACGGAATATACAAAGTATTAAATCAAAACGTGTCAGTTATAGTAGGTTTGGCTGGTACTGGTAAAAGTAGTCTTATAAAAGGTATTTATGACATTATTTATAACAATACTACTGACGTTATAAGACAATGTGCATTTTCTGGACAAGCGTCAAAAAGAATAGCAGAAGCAACTGGTTATGAAAGTAGTACAATACATAGACTTTTAGGCTTTCAAGGTGACGGGTTTGTCTACAAAGAAGACAATCCATTAGACGTAGATATGGTAATTATAGACGAAATATCTATGGTAGGACTTGAATTATTCTGGTCTTTAATACAAGCCATACCTAATGGCTCTAAACTTATTATGTTAGGTGATAATGGACAATTACCACCAATTGGAATAGGTAATCTTCTTAGTAATCTAATGGATAGTAATAAAATACCTATCATAGAACTTACTAAAATACACAGACAAGCCAAGAAAAGTGCTATTATCACGACATCACAAAAAGTTAGACATAAAGAGATAATGTTTAAAGAAAGTCTTGATACAGACCAAGTTTTAGGTGAATTACAAGACCTACACTTTTGTTTAAGAGAAGATAAAACATTACTTTATGACCTAGTTATTGATACTTTTAAGCAAGAATTACAGAAATATAAAGATATAAGAGACGTACAGATTATAGTTGCTCAAAATGACAGAATAAAACTATCACGTATGAAGATTAATAAAGCAATACAAAATATGATAAATCCTAAAAAGAATAAGTTTACAAGAGAAATCTCTTTTGAAGCCACCAAAAACAAAAGTGATTATTGTATAAGAGAAGGGGATAAAATCATAAATCGTAAAAATCATTATAGTGTTAGAACACCAGACGATAATGTTACTAATATATTTAATGGTAGTATGGGTATAGTCAAGGAAATACATAAAAAATATTGTATTATAGACTTTTATGACGAGGGAGAAGTTATAATTCCTAAAGAAAAATATGCTGGACTTGAACTTGCGTATGCAATAACTTGTCACTCTAGCCAAGGCTCACAATTTAAAGACGTTATAGTGGCTTTTGATAATTCTTCATATGTAATGCTTTCAAATGAGTGGTTATATACAGCAATAACAAGGGCTAAAAGTATGGCTCATATAATTGCTGAACCTAAATCGTTTAATACTTGTATATATAAAAATGCAATAGACGATAGAAAGACCTTTTTGGTGCAAATTTTTCAAGAAATTTAAAAAGTTGAGATATTCTCTTGACTTTTTTTATTTCATATGATAATATATTTTTATAATACATGGGAGGAGATTATAAAAATGAAGAAATACGATACAAAAGTAAGAATAACAAAATTTGATGTAGACTGGCTAGCTATTAAATCAGCTTGCATGACTACAATAAGTAAAGAAGCAGGGGTTGAACCTAAACAAGAGTGGAAGAGAAAATTATTAATTTGTCGTCACTCACCAATTAGACGTAGTATGATAAGTTGGAAATGGGACAATATTCCATATGCTATCAGTACACATTTTGCTAGACATCATGAAGGTGTAGAGAAATTTGTTGGTACTGAACGTACAGACCGTACTGGCGTAGATAGAGAACAACGTTCACAAATGAACTACGTTCCAATGGAAATGGACGCTAATATCCAAGCACTTATGAATATAGCAGAGAAAAGACTTTGCATGAGTGCAGACCCTACGACAGTAGAATATACAAGAGAATTGGTTGAAGAAATAAGAAAATATGACGAAGATGTGGCTTGGTCTTTAGTGCCACAATGTATAAGATGTGGTGGTTGTGTAGAGCCATTTTCAAATTGTGGATTTTATAACAATGTTATGAAAGGATACTCTTTAGAAGAACAACAAGACGTTACTAAAAGATATGATATTTATAATGATTATGTAGCTAAAAAGTTAATTAAGAGGTGATTTTATTATGGCTAAGAAAAAATCAAAAGATTTTAAAGAAATGACACCAACAGAATATTTTGAAACATTAAAAGATAAAAAGAAAAAGACATCAGACGAAGATTTAAAAAACTTTTATAATGGTGCCTTACAGACAGTAGAAAAACTTAAAACAACTGGACAAAAAAGACTTATAGAAAAACTTAGATTTTTGGTTGATTGTGTTGAAAAGGAACGAGAAATAGTAAAACTTGGAATTAATACATTTGTTGATAGAACAGATATAGAAGAATACATAGATAATATAGCAAATGACGCCGTTAAAATAATAGAGTTAGAGAACTATCCTAGAAATATCCCAGACGATATAGTTGATATTATCGCTCAAACAAAACCTTATTTCGACCAGATGTATGTATTATTTACCGATTATACTGGTGAAGTTGAACGTCAAGTTGAAAAAGATAGAATGGAGAAAGACCCTATATTATTTGGAACTTTCCAAAAAAGAAGTGAAATAAGAAGCCCTATGCCAGATAATAGTGCATATGTAATAAGTGATAGATTTTATTACTTGGGAGACTGGGTTGACGAATATTGTGATTTAACAATGGATAAATTTATTAGAGAGGTTGGTAAAGAAAAACTTATTGAGATAGGAACACCAACAGATACAGAAGAAATAAGAAAAGAACTTGATAGATTAGACGACGACCTTAAAGTCGTACCATTAATGCCAATAAAGGAACAAGAGAAAAAAGGTTTTATAGGGTGGTTTAGCAAAGTATTCTTTAACGATTAATGAAAGGTAGAATATTATGAAGACTAATGTTGATTTAACCGAAGATTTAGTTTTTCAAAAAAATAAATTGCGTACATCTCGTTTGAAAAACAAAGACGTACCTGTTCAAATGCAAAACAAAGTTTTCCTAGATATTGATAATTGTATCAATATTGATACAGAACGAGAGAAAAACGCAGTAACACAGGGTAATAAATACCGTAGACAATTTTATAAAGAGATAAGTGTAGGTTTTATATGTTGCAGATGTGGTAAAAATTTATCATATTTGCCTTGGCTTGATAGATACGGTCTTTGTCCAGAGTGTCAAAGAGCCTTAAACCTACAAGAAAGGGGCGATTTTTTTGAAAGAACCTATTAACAAAAATGCTGAATATATAATATTTGGTGTCAAAAATGATACAGTAGAAAAAGGATATAGTAACATATATGTAGATATGAACGATTTACAAGACATTGTTCCACTACAAAATGTTATCCTACCTAATAATAAAACAGTAACTGTCTATGACGTTATAACTAAAGAAGGGATTATACTGCTTAGAATACCAATAGACAATAAAACATTAGAAATTTGGAATAATTTCAAAAATAATATTGACAAAGATAAATAATTATGATATTATCTTATTAAGATAGAGAGGTGATTATAGTGTTTAGCGAGTTCTTAGAGGGAAGAGAGATTAAGCAAAATGATAAACTAGAGAGAAAACAGACTAAAAAGAAATTAAAGACTTGCAGAAAAAACTTACAACAAGTAATTGAAGAAAGAGACGATTTCAAAAATAAGTATTTAGCTCTCCTAGAAGAAAAGAGTGAAAGTTTTGACAAATATCTATTATGGCAAGACAAGGCTAAAGAAGCAATGGCTGACGAAAAAGAAATCCGTAAAGAATTTACTGATTATAAAAGAGACGTCAGAATATATGAAGAATTAGTGGGTAGATTATTCGTAAAAGAAGAGATTACATCTCTTGCTAAATGTGAAGACTTTGACGATTTTCTAATATATGCTTTAAGACTTTATTTTACAGACAAAGATTTACCACTAAAAGGGATAAAAGAGACCTGTAAAAAGTTAGAGATAACAAAAAGAATGATTAAAAAGCAATCCACTTATCTATATGAAAAATTAAATGTAGATAAATGGGATATTGAGGAGGGGTAAAATGATAAATACAAGAGATATAGTATGTCTTGTAATAATTATGTTTGCAATATCTTGTGTCATAGTGTCTATTGTGTGTTGCATTAAAGATAGTGATATTGATAGACGTTGTGGAAATATGGTTGTTACAGACGCTTTACAAGATAAAGAGTGTAGGAGGTATTTTAATGAGAACAAAAGCAGATAAAATTTTTATAATAATATTTTCAATATTTATTGTTGGTGCTTTTATAACTGGTATTAGAGGAATACATATTGAAAGAGTTAACGCAGAATTAAATTCTAAAATAGCTGACTTAAATGCTGATGTGTCTTCTAAAGAAGGGGACATAGAAGTTTTAGAAGAAAAACTTGAAAATGCTAAAGAAGTAAATAATAAATTATTAACAATTTGTGCAGAAGAAAAGAGTGAGTAGTTATGAATAAAGAAAAGGTTTTTGAAGATATTACAGAACAAATGCTAGATTTATACAAAAAGAAAAATGCAGATTATGGAGATAGTGTTGCTGATACATATAATAAATTTGGATTAGACGCTTTTCTAGTTAGAATGTATGATAAAATAAATAGAGTTACTACTCTAAATCACAAAAAAGACCAGCAAGTTGTTGACGAGAAGATAGAAGATACTTTATTAGATTTAGCAAATTATTCAATTCTGGCTATTATAGAATTGAGAAATGAAAAAGCAAAGAAGGTGAGTAATATATGCGAAGACAAAACACCTTATATGTAATGATAGGGGTTCCAGGCTCTGGGAAAGACACGATTGCCAATATGTTAAAAGAACATATAGAAGAAAATGGTGTAGAGTGTGCTATTGTTTCAAGTGACGATATTAGAGTAGAATTATTTGGTTTTGAAGACCAAGAACATAACGAAAAGGTTTTTGCTGAAATGAGAAAACGTTCAAGAAAAGCCTTACAAGAAGGCAAAGATGTCATTTATAATGCTACCAACCTTAACATAAAAAGACGTAAAAACATAATTAATGAAACAAAAAAAATAGCAAACGTTGAGGCTATATTATGTTTATGTTCTATTGGTACTTTATTTGACCGTAATTTAACAAGACCTGAAAGACATATTCCAGAAGATAAGTTATTGTCAATGATACGAAACATAGATATTCCAATGTATTATGAGGGATTTGACAAAATACACTATGCAAATACTGACACATTTCCATGCGACGAGATTATTGACTTGTTGACTAGAATAGGGTATAATTATGAACAGGGCAATATACATCATACACAGACGTTAATAGAGCATTTATTAAATACGTGTGATAAGGCTTATAAGTGGAGCGACGGAGACGAAATTTTACGTCGTGCTGGTAGATTTCATGATATAGGTAAACCTTATTGTAGAGGTTACAACGAAGAAAAACAGACATCTACTTATTATAGTCACCATAAAGTTTCTGCTTACTTGTATTTACTATATGCTAACTGTTATAAACATAGAAATTTCTTATTAACAGAAGTAGAGTTAGAAGATATGCAAGTGGCAACTTTGATATATCACCATATGGATAAATTTATTGCAGATTTAGATAAAACTAAAGAAAAGATAGGAGAAGAATTATTCTCTAAATTAGAAATATTAATGAAGGCTGACGCAGATAGGAGCGTGTATAATGGAGAAGAAGAATGATAAACTAAAAAGTATAGAACTTGTTTTTGAAAATTGTGATAGTGCAACTATTCCAGCAGATTACATTGATAGTTATTTCTTTGAAGATATTACAACAACTCATTATTATAGAAATGGTAATATAGAGTCAGATTTGATATGTGGTAGTGTTTTTATAATATTCAATGAGAAGATTTATGATTTGACGTATATAGATATACTTGGTGTTGACAGTAGTGTCTTTGATAGATTAGAGAATAAAGATATTACTCAAATTATTGTTAATTTGCAAGGCAAAGAAGAGCCTTACTTACATTTAATAGTTGGGTGGAACGACCAAGACGCTTTTTTCAATGAAGAACAAAAAATGGTTCTGTATGATAATAGAGTAGAACTTGGTATTAATTGTCTTGATATTAGGGCTGACGAAGATTTTAGAAACACCAAAGAATATAGTCATAACGTTCCAAATTATGTATATTCTGCTTTAAGAACAATAGAAGATAGATTATGTACATATATGTGGAATAAAAATAATGAGGTATACGAAAGTCCATTTAAAAATACAGGACAAAGATTTCATGGTAATACATTTGACGCATTTGCTTATGACTGGAGCGAGAGTGCTACAGAAGATTACAACTTCAAGTGGCGTGATTATGAAGTTTCTTGGTATAAATATCTTGGAAGGGGTATGAGAGCTAACAGAGAAATATCACCAGACGAATGTGCTGTAATGTTAGACGAAATACTTAATACTTTAAAATGATTAAAGAATGTTTGCAATGTGGTTCTACAGAAAATTTAGTTCCACTATCCGAGATTGATAAATATGCTTGTATGGACTGCTTAGAAGAAGTAGGAAGACAACAAGAAAGAATAAAAAACCATATAATAGAGGTTTTTACTAAAGAAAATGATATTTCTATTGTAGATTTTCAAGATAAACTTGCTGATATAATAGAAATTATCATTTACGCAGCAAATGTTGGTAAAATGGATACCATAGATGTACTTTTAACATCTCTAAAAGCCATAAATATATCGTTTTCTTTGGACAATGGTATATTAGTGGAAGAATTTCAAGAAAAAATACAAAATTTTCTTGACAATAGTGATTATTTATGATATAATGTTATTATGATAAGAGTTGGTTAGGACGCTGTCAAACAAAAACCTATCTGCTTTGTAAAAAGTGAAAGCGTCTTTCAGTAAACAAGTGCCATTACAAATCGGGACACAAAATATGGCTTAGAGAACATGATTTAGATAGGTAAAATCATTATTATCGTTTACTGTATGCTTTTCATAGAAATCACCTCTATGGAGGGTTCCCTCCCTTTTCCTAGGGGGTAGGCGACGATTTGCCGAGTAGTCTCCAAAACTACTGTCGAGTGGGTTTGACTCCTACACCCCCTGCCAAATGTATTACTTTTTGTACATTTTATTATTCGATAATCTTTTGATGTAATATGAATGTCATTATGATTATTATTTCCTTTTAGGGTTTGCATATCATGGAAGTTTGCATGTCATAACAAATTTTAGTGAATTTTCCTCCACTAGATTTGCGAACCTCATATTTGGGGCATTAGTTCAGTTGGGAGAACGTCTGCTTTGCAAGCAGAAGGTCGCAGGTTCGAGCCCTGTATGTTCCACCAATATTATTTTCAACTCACAATTAGGAGACATTGTTCTTGTAATTATTTGAACTTAGTACGACAATGTTTAAAATTGTTATCACAAATAGAACTTTATTATTTAGGATTTTGGTACCCCTTTTCCAAAATAGCCTATAATTTGTGAGTTGAAATCTATATGTGCTTTGTAGCTTAACGTAAAGCGACAGAATACTCTTTTAGAGCAGCGGTTTTCATATTTCCGACTCCTCTTAATATACTTTACCTTTGTTGATTGTTTTTTGTAAATTTTTCAATCAATATTAATTCTGTAGTTACAGGTTCAACTCCTGTCAAAGCACACCGATTATTTTTCATTTTTTACTTCTTGATATATTGTTTTTCGATTGATTTTTGTAGTATATCAAGTATGTTCGGTCTAATCCGCCGAACACTCATGGTTTAGTAGTTCAAGTAGAACATAAGATAGTTTTGAGTGGAGACGTTATTGTAATTTTTATCATATTCGATAAAGTCGTACTTTCTCATGAGGTCGTAAAGTTATAAATCTTATATGTTAGTGCAAATCTAACCTAAACCACTTAAATTTGGTTATAAGGACATATAGGCTTCCTTTCATATTAACGAATAGTTAGTAAATGGATATTGATTTAGTCTACGTTCTTGTAATATATAAATATAGGCATAACGAGTCCCTACTAATGTATGGCAGAGCCATTTTCAAAAAAGAAGGAGATTACTCGTCGCCTATATTGTTTTAATAGACACAAGAGGTTCCTTTATTACATTATGGGCTTGTATTACCTCTCGTCTATTTTAATATTATAGTAAAGAAGGTGTTTGTTATGGAAATGCAAAAGTCGTTATTAAGATTATTTAAAGGTTTTTATTCAGAAGAAAAGGCTGAAAGTTTTAATGAACGTGGTTTTAAATATGGTCTATTAATTCCAGATTTTGCTGACGATAGTATTGTCGAAGACGCTATTCAAATGTATGGTAAAGACGGTAAACAATGGAATAATACTTTTCATAAGAGTTTTCAAACTGTTGCTGATAAAGATATAAATACTTTAATTAGTCAACAATTAACTCATTACTTTACAACTTATGGTCTTGAAATTTTAGGACTTTATAGCGAAGAGACAGTATATATTCCAGCAGAAAAATTAGAGATACCAGAATTAAAAGAAGATGTTGATTTAATTTATATTAGACCATTGACAACAAAACAAGTTAATGAAAAACTTATGACCTTATTGACAAGTGGTATAGCCTTATCTAAAGATACAGTTGAAGATGTTATGTTGTTATCCGATTTTCTTAGAAGAGAAGAGTTTGACGACATCAAAAACAGAGAGGTTAAAATAGCCTTATACGATAGATATGGTGTTGTACCAAAAAATCCAGACGAGTTCTTACGTTATTTGATATATAAACTAACAGGTAAAACATTAAAAATACAAAGCAAAGAATTAATAGAAGAGTTGCAATGTAGCGATATTGATACAAGATTTGATTTGTTAAATAAATATGTTAATACTGTTGGTGGTTATGAGAAGTTATCTTCTATATTCCTAAGAAATAAAAAATTATTTCTTGCTTTAAAGGTAAAGAGTGATAATTACTATTATGATAGCAAAAAGACTACAAGAACTGGTATAAACTTAATAATCAATAAATTAAGAAAACTTGCCAAGAAAAATCATAAACCTTTAAAAGATAGTTTATTAAATCACATAACAGATGTAAATTATAATAGTGAACACCTTATTCATATTGATTTTGAAGAATTAACAAAAGAACTAAACGACGCTACCGTTTTTAGAGTAATTAGAATTTTAAATGCTTTATCTTACAGAATGACAGGTAATAATGCTATGCTATATAAAATTAGAAATGGTAAAACATATGCTAAACAAATAGATAGTATTAGTAAACCTATTAAAACTAAATTCTCTGCGTATCATGAATACATATATACTTATCTAGTAATGAGAATGACAGATAAAGTTAACGGTAAAGTAGTTTACATTCCGTCTAACATTACATACGCAGCTCCTACAAGCGAGAAGATGTTCGTTGGTAATATTCCAGTAGGTTCATGTGTTTCTGTTCCAAGAGATAGTAATATGGTTTATGGTATTCATTGGTTTAATAAAAACGGTAGAGTTGATTTAGATATAAAGCAAATGAATAAGAATGAGAGTTTTGGTTGGGACGCCCAATATAAAACAAGCAATAATAGTATCTTGTTCTCTGGTGACTTGACAACAGCCCCTGAACCTTTAGGTGCAACAGAAGTATTTTATGTTAGCAGAGATTATGGATATGGTGCTTGGTTAATAACATTAAATAATTTTACAGCAAATAATGAAGAAATTCCATTTGAGTTCATGGTTGCAAAAGAAGATAATCCATACCAAGCAACTTTAAGTGATAATTATGTTGTTGACCCTAATAATATATTGGCTCAATGTAATTTAAAAGTAGTGCCTAATCAATATGATATGGTTATTGGACTTATGGTTATCACAGACGAAGATATAAAATTATACTTTGAAGATTTTTCACAAGGTAGCAATATATCTTCTAGGCAAACAGAAGCCAAAAAAATAGCATTTGATTTCTTACAACAAAATTCAAGAACAAGATTAAAACTTCATGACTTACTTACAGACGCTGGTGCTATCGTTATTAATAGTCCTACATATAAAAAATCTGTAATTAAAGAGAACGAAGACGGCTCTTGCGATATAGTTGAAGAAGAAATAAAAGCAGATATTGATTTATCTTTAGAGGCTATCACAAAAGATACAATCATAGATTTATTTAGTTAATAGAGGTGGCTTTTACGCCACCCCAAATATTTCTAAGGAGATTATTATGAATGTTATATTTTTAGATATAGACGGTGTAGTCAATACATTTCAAATTAGTACAGAGCCTTTTAATATTAAAGGTGAAGTAAAAAGAGACGGATTTTATTACTTATTATGTAATGAGAGTAGTGGTTGTGTCTCAAATAGACAGTCTATTATGTGGTTAAATAAACTATGTAAAGATACAAACTCACATATAGTAATATCTTCGTCTTGGCGTTCTAGCAATAATGTTGACGAGTGTTTATATAATTCTGGATTATTAAAAGATATTAAAATACTCGGCTCTACGCCAATGATTTATTCAAAAGAGAATATTAGAGGTGTAGAGATAGACGTGTATTTAAAAGAACACCCTGAAATTAATAACTACATTATATTAGACGACGACAATGATTTTTTACCAGAACAACAAGAACATTTAGTTCAAACATCTACTAATGTAGGATTTACTATGAACGATTATTATAAGGCTTTGGAGATATTAAATGATTAAATTAACCATAGTTATTCCAAACTATAATAAAAGTTTGTATCTCGAACAAATGCTCGATAGTGTAAACAATCAGTTAACAGAAGAGGTTGAGGTAATATTCATTGACGATTGTTCTACAGATAATAGTGTTGATATAATGCTTAAACATAAAATATCTAAAAATAAAAACTTTCATTATGTAATCAATAAAGAAAATTTATGGGTTGCAGAGTGTAGAAATATTGGTATTAACAATGCAAAAGGCGAATATATAACATTTATGGATAGCGACGATTATGTCTTAGATAATTATATAAACACTCTATTAGGCTATATAGAAGACGGACAATATGATTTGTATGGCTTTGATTATATAGACGACACGGGAGACGACGAATACGTAGAACGTGCTGGTTGTGCTTACGTGTGGAGTGGACTTTATAGGTTGAGTTATCTAAATAAACATAATATAAGATTTGATAATTTATTTAGTTTGTATGGTTTTGGGGAAGACGCTTTCTTTTATGATAGTTTTAAAGCAACTTTACCAAAATGTAAATATACAAAAGATAAGATATACGTCTATAGGTGGGATACAGAAGGTGGTATATCTAATGAAAAGAACGAAGGCAGGAGGTGTATAACATGGTACGCTTAAATAAGTACCTAAGAGAATTAGGGGTGAATGAAGACACATATCCTTTCAATAAGGATAAAAATGACAGTAGATATGAAATAGACGAAGATGTAGGCTTGTCCGAAGCAGATACGTGGGAAATGGACATTGTATTGGCTATGGATATATATACCTATCTACGTTATTTCAAAGACACTAATAACTTATCTTATCCATGTGAATTTAATGATATGCAAGAGTGGGTGGATATACTAGACAAAATGATAGAGGGTTTTGGTCTTATAATAACAGAAGACGAACCTTCAAATAGACAACAAAAGAAAATTAAAAAATCTTTATCATTATTTAAAAAATATTTCTTTGATTTATGGTGGTGAGATTTGTGTTTATTAGTATAGTTGAGATATTATTTTGTGCTTGGTTTTTAGCACTATTTGGGTTTGATGATATTATCATAAGAGGTTTTAAAACCTTGTTTGGTTTAACAATTGACAAACCTACATATTATTTTATATGGGTGGCTATTGTTGTAATAGCCTATGTTATTCATTTTATAAAAGATTAGGAGGAATTAGAATGTTTGATGTAAAAATTGTAACAAGAAATGAAGAAGAAAAGGTAATTGAAATTAAGTCTTACGAGGAGGTAGAAGAAGCAACAAAACACTTTGAATTATTAAAAAAAGAATTTGTAAATCATAGTCCAGAAGATGTTTATAGAGATTTTGAAGACATTGAATACAAATACAAAGATGTTAAAGTTGTTGCTAGTACAGACGGTGAAGACACAACAGAATTTACTATAGGGTAGGTATCAAATATGATACAAGATAGAGAAGTCGTAGTTTTAAGAGACGCATTGAGTGTAATTAGAGAAATAGCATATGACTATGACGGACAAGGTGAGTCTCTTGAAGGCTGTAAATGTCTTATAGACGAGATTAGACATATAGCAGAGAGAGCTTTAGAAGGTCAAAGTCCTATCTATTTTAATGACGGAGATATTATTAATGCACTAGACGAGATTGTCGGTGATTATGATGTTAATGATATAACTAAAATAAATATTTATGATAAAAATAGAAAAGACTATTGACAAATTAATTATAGTATGATATATTTATAGTGGTTGTGAAAAACAACCAACTCACAGACCCTGTCTACTAGGGTTTGCATACTACTAAATGCTACTCAATACTATGTTCTTGTATACTTACACAAATATAAGAACTTGAAAAAAGAGAAATTTCACACTCTTTTTTTCTTTTTTTTATTGACAGAGTATCTGTAATATGATATAATGAAATAGAACTAAGGGCGAAAATGTTTTATTAGTAACTATGTATAATTGAGTTTGGATTTGATTTTGGAGATTATAGATATATGTTGCTTAAATATCCTTATATTTTTGATAAAATTTAGGAACAGATATTGTCTCTTTATCGTCTTTTCCTACTTTATCAATTTTTTTAATAATATTAATTGCTTTTATTTAATACTAATGTTTTTAATTCATTTATTATTTCATTAAGAATGCTATTATCTTTTTGAAGAGAGTATAAAAAATCGTTGTGTATGCCCTTGGTTCAAACTTTTCAAAGTTCAAATTAATAACACTATCGTTTGAAAAAACGGTAAAAAAAAGAGACCTTATTAATAGGTCTCTTTAATTTTTTGTATTAGTTCTGCTTTTCTGTAGTTGCTGTATTGTTTTATGCCTCGTTGACTGGCAATTTTTCTAAGGTCGTCAATATGGATTTTTTCAAGTGCTGGTTTTCTTCCAGGCTTGTTTTCATATTGTTTTAGTCTTACGACCCCATTCTTTCTGTAATTACTTGATTTAAAATACGTTCTCTTTTTAACATTATTGTTATTGTTATTATTCCTTGTTGTTATACGTTGTTTCTTTATAATATTTATCTCTTTTTGTAAGTGACAAATAAAGAATAAACAATTTGCAATTAAAAGAGTATTAGTAAGTAATATCACAAAGAATATAATCTCTATTATTTCCATTAAGAAAAACACCTCCTATGAGTATTATTATAACTCTTTAAGAGGTGTAAGTCAACATTTTTTATTTTTTCTTTCTTTGAGGTTCGTCTGCACATATCTCGTCTTGAACTTCAATCTCACCAAGCCAAGATAATGTTCTATAAGCAACGGCTGCCTCGTCTGACACTTTGATAAAGGATTCCAGGTCGCCTTTTACAGAATTATAAAACTCGTCTCCACTGATTGGTTTATCAAGCCCTTTAATGATTTCTGAAATTTCTTTTAACTTATCAATTCTCTTGTCTGGTTCATAATAAGCCAATACATCAGCAAATATACAATCTGCTAAACTATCATAGTTCTTGTAAAAGTTCTTCCACATTTCTTTTTCTGTTTCTAATTTTTCTTTGTCAATAATCATAATCAAATCTCCTTTATTACTTTTTTATTTTACTGCCCTGTACTTCCTATACCACTTTCTCTTACTTTGTCTGTAACAGTTTCTTCGTCTAGTGTTTTATATCCAACAAATATTCCTTGGGCTATTCTGTCACCTGCTTCAAATTCTTGTGTTGTATCTCCTAAGTTAGTTAATGCTATCCAAATATGTCCTTCGTTATCAGCATTATTATAATAATCAGCGTCTATAACACCTACATTATTGGCTAACATCATATGTCTTTTAATACCAATACTAGACCTTACTGTTATTAGGAATACATCATTGTCTTCCATTTGTACTTTCAGCCCTGTTGGTACGAGTTTCGTTTCATATGGCTCGATTTTAACAGGTATTGCAGCACTCAAATCATATCCAGCTGACTTAGATGTGGCTCTTTGTGGTATCTTAATGCGTAGATATGTTTGTTCCGAAAAATCTTCTGGTACATCTCTTTTAAATTGTACGTATCCTATTTTCTCAAATTTTCTCACTAAATTTCCTCCTTAATAAATTTTCCATATTCTTTTGCTACTAGGTGTTCTATTCTGCAACCCCTCGCTTCTTTCCACCCTTTCATAAAAACAACAGCGTCTGCTTCTGCCATTTTTTGAATTGATGTTCCTAAATAATAAACAGGACTTTTGTTTTCGCTTATATCTAAGATAGTATCTATTATTTCATGTCCCTCTGATATTAATTGTTCTGTCAAGGCTTTTCGTTCTTCTATAATCTGTCTGTTGGATTTGCCGTTCATTGGTTGACTTATCATTACTTTCATTATACTACCTTCCTCTCTTTTTTACCAGTCTTTTTTCTCCAAAATTCTCTAATTTTGGTGTAATCGAATGTATGTTTCCTCTTTTATCAAAGTCTATATCTACCCACCAACACGACTTATCATTAGGTAGTCCTTTACTTCTACAATATGGTGTTTGGTCTTCTAAACAGCTTGTTTGGAAGCAATGAGTATCTCCAACTTTAACATAACAACTTTGATGTATATGTCCCATTTGTAAAATGTCTGGTTTTTCTTTTGGTGGTATAGTGTCAAGATATTTTTGTATCTTATGTGATACAGCATAAGCATTTGCACCAGAGCCATGGAATAATCTTATTTTTAACTTACCTATTCTCATATCGGCTACATCAGAACCAAGATAAGTTATATCGTCTCTTTGATTTGCTATCATTTTTACAATATCACTACCAGCCGATTTACTCCACCAATAGTCATGATTTCCACCTATAACATAGGTTTGTCCACTAAAATGTGGATAGTTCTTGACGCAGTAATCAACTTGTCCTTCAAGAGATAATTCTTTTAATTCATATATGTGTTCTGGTCTGTTACTTCTTCCGTCTGTAAAATCTCCAGAGTGTAATATATGTTTTACCCCATTTTGTTCTGCTTTGTCATATAGATACCTCAATATATCTAATCTGTCATATTTGCTTGCTAAGTGCGTATCACTTATCAATAATAATTTAAGGTGTTCTAAATCATAAGGTACTGTATATATTTCTTCTGCTTTAGGTGGCATTTTGAATATTACTACCTCACCGTCAACAAAATCAATATTATAGCCTTCTTGGTTCATTATAGATACCAGCCCAGCAACCTCATAATCTTTTAGTTCCATTTTTCTGCATATATCACTAAAACTCACTTTTCTTTTTGCCATTTTATAAATACGTTCGCAAATTTCTTTTCTATTGTCCATACTAAACACCCCTTTTTATTATTTTTATATATCTAGTATTACGACATTATGATTTTCTAAAGACTTTTGCACGTCTATAATTCTTTGGTTTGTAGAGCCCCTAAAAGCAAGGGAAACGTCTCTTAATTCGTCTTTATATTGTCCGTCTATCATAACGTCTATATACTCTATAAACTCGTCATAAACTGTTGCTACATATTCAAAATTACTACCCGTATAGAGCCATATTTGTTTTTCTGGGTATAATTCCTTTAAACGTTTAAAAAGCTCTGTAAGGGGTTCTATATTACGTTCTAGGATAGGTTCTCCACCTAAAACTGTCAACCTTGTCATGTAATCTGGTTTTAGCAACTCGATTATTAAGTCTTCTTCTTTTTTTGTCCACTCTTTTCCTTTGTCAAAATCCCATGTTTCTGGGTTAAAACAATTTTTACAATGGAAGGGGCAACCTTGTGTAAACAAAGACACCCCAAATCCTTTACCATTAGTAACTTCATATCTTTCTATCTGTGCGTATCTCATATTAATCTCCTTTTATAAAGGTATTCTTTTTGTTATATAACTATTTTTTATTAAAATTTTACCTTTACTTGTTAATTCTCCACTATGCTCTCTCTCAAAACTCAATAGTATATCTCTTATTCTTTTTAGGTTTTTCACATCAACACAACCTCTTATATTTTCTTCTATCATTTCTTTTGTGATTTCTAAAAACATATCTCGGTCTAATCTTTCTATAATGTGTAAATAATCATGAGATGTATCTCTTACTAATATAGCACCATTCCATTTATGATAACCGTCTCCTATTCCTTGTTTTTTACTATCTCTTTTTGGAATAATTAAATGGTGAAAACTTAATTCGTTCATATTATTAAAAGTATATCCCATAAAATCAAAACCTGCTTTTTTTAAATCATATTCTCTTACCATTTGTTTTGTGATTGTTCTCACAGTTTACCGCACCCCTTAAAAGATTATTTCATTTTTTTGCTATGTTTATATCTATCTTCTGTTTCTTTTTGTTTACCTAAGTTAAACGCTGTTTTGTAGTCTCCTGTTAAATACATAATCTTTCATTATGGACTATTCCTTACCCCTTGGGGTTAGTGTGTCTAGTCTCTGCATTTAGATAAATAATATCATAATCAAATATATGATGTCTTCTCGCTTTTAATTTATATCTTATGGCTTCTGTTGTTTTATTATATTTCTTTCCAAGATATTCTGCACATTTAGTCATTGACCTAAATATTTTTTCTTCACCATTGCCAACTATCTTAACTGGTTTTACTAAAACTTTATTTTCAGCAACATATCTTAAATTTCTGTAATTGTTATTTCTGCTGTTTCTATCAATATGGTCTACTTCATATCCTTCTGGACAATCACCTAGCCAACATTCAGCAACAATTTTATGTATCATAACTCTTTTTGTTTTTCCGTTTAATCGAACATATGTTTTATAATAACCAGTCTTTGAGTGATGTTTATCTAGGACAATTTTATTTTGTTTTTTAGATTTTACATTTCTAAAGATAGTTCCATTTTCATTAACTTCATATAAATATTTAAGCGATTTTATTTTTCTAAACTCAAGGTTTGCATTATTTCGCATTTCTTGATACCCCCTTAATTATTATTTTACTTCTGAACCCGAATAGAGTTCTGGTTAAGGGAACCTTATCATTTCGATAAGTTTACACTAATTTTCGGGCTTATCTTCACAGGTTAACCCGTTACACGTCTTAATTGTTGGATATTTTCACTATCACACATTGGACATTTATCATTAAATTCGTCTGTATAACCACATTCTAAACAAGTGTCATTTGGTACATTTATAGCAAAGTATGGTATATCTTTATCCATTGCGTAATTTACTATTTCTTCTAATGCTTCTAAGTTGTTTTGAACACCACCGTCTAATTCTACATAAGTTATACAACCTGCTGAACTATATCCTGTTAATTGGCTTTCAATATCTATTTTTTCAAATGGTGACATCTCTTTCCAAACAGGAACGTGTATTGAATTAGTGAAATATTCTCTGTCACTAACATTTTGTATTTCACCATATTTTGATTTAAACTTTTTCATTGAGGTATAGCATAAATTTTCTGCCATTTTTCTACCGTCGGTTTCCCGATATTTAGTTACGGATTAGACTATATCTTCACCTTCTTATGAAGGGTCTCGCTTTTCCACATAAGTGTACTCTACTCATTACATTAATAATTTTCGATAGTCGTTAGAGAACATCATTCAAATATTAGTCCAGTATAAATTTTCGACACGATTATCATGTCTTATATTGTTTTTATGTCTTACCGTTTTACATTTATTAGGATTAGGAATATATGTTTCTGCTATTATTCTATGTGCTTTCTTTCTAGTGTTATGATTTTTATTATTATATCTTAATCCTACATAACAATATTTACTTGTTGAGTTTATTTCTGTTCTTAATGGATAAAACATATCGTTACCATAATCTGCATAAAACAAACCACTAGGCGTACAATAAGCATTTTTTGTATTTTTAATTGGTCTTAATTCTTCTTTAATTTCGTTTCTGTTAACCAATTTATCTTTTAATAATTTCTTAGCCATGCTATTAATTCCTTTCTTACAATTTGAATGAAATCCTACGGTATTACCTCTGCCTTTCGGTTTAGGCTCTCTTACCACCTTATTACGATAGACCGTTTAACGAGATTTTTAATTAATATCACTATTAATTCACCCAAGAAAATTTAGGTGTAAAATATACCCCAAAGTTTAATTTATATTCTTCTTTAAATTCTGCACAACGTTTTTTAAATAAACTTTCTATTTTTTTAGCCAATTCCATACCCTCTTCTGTTGTATGGTCTTTACCTATTAATATTTGTAAAGTTTCTGCAAGACCTATTTGTCCTATGGCTAAAGTACCATGCTTCATAGCACTTTCAATGTTCTTTCCGTCATATCCTATCATTAAACCATTTTCATACATAAATTTAGCCGAATTAGGATTTTGACTGCATATATAATTATATCTTTCAATGAGCATATCTCTTGCTTCTGATATTTTATTATCTAATAGATTTATAAAATTATCTATTATATTATCATTTTCTTTTATTGCTTCCATAGCAAGAGTTGGCATTATAATAGTTACAGGACAAATGTTTCCACGACCGTCTTTTGTTTGTGGATTTACACCTTCGTCTGCATTTATATCAAAGCCATTCGCTGTTCTGCACGTTTTATCCAATGTCACCATTGGCACTGACTATATCTTCTATCTTTCGACAGCCTTCCGCTTCGAGCTAGTGCTTATCTCTAGCTCTACTCCCTTACATTCACCAGGGATAGTCGATACACTTTCCTTAATAAAGGCTTAGCACGGTCTCAACTTTAATAAGTCCTAACCGTTAGCCACAAAAATTGTGACACCCTCGAGCGAGGTTCAAAAGGTTTTATATGAGCTGCATTTACACTTACCCATAGTTGAGAAATATGTTTTAGGGTCGTTTATATCATATCCAGCATTACCAGACCAGTCTACATTAGCATAATTAGGATATAATCTTTTAGATGTTGATTTTAATGCTAATAAGAATAAATCATAATTAGGGTCTCCTTCTTTTCTATTAACGCCTTTCATACATTGGAATATTCCACATGGGAATATAGGTGTTTTTCTTACTTTTCCTACACCTTTAATAGAACCCTCTAATAATGCTTTAATTACCATTCTACCTTCTGGTAGAGTACAAGTACCATAATTTATTGATGTAAAAGGTAATTGATTACCACTACGTGATTGCAATGTATTACATTTGTATTCACATAAGGTCGCTACTCTTATGCAGTTCTCTTATGAACTTCTTTATGTCACCATAAAGATTAGACTATATCTTCTTCCCTAAAGGGAGGCTACCATTTCGAGCCGCTTAGCCCTACTCCACGTTTTTATATGGATAGTCGTTAGGCATTTATTGTATTTATTAATACAAATTTAGCACGGGATTGTCTTATTAAAAGAGTTTCCCCGTTTAGATAGCTATGTTCTTAATATTACTATTAAGTCGCCCTAATATCTAAGGTTGTGGTACATACCTTCTACAGCTTGATTTAATTCTCTTTTTGTCATATCCATAGCATAATTATAAGTTGCTGGATATTTTTTATATTCTTCGCTATCAACGCTTAGTTCTGAATTAAATTCACTTTCGTCATATTTAGCGTCGGTTACATAATGCAAACCGTCTATAAAATGTTTATAAAACGATTTACGAACATACGGAACCATTGTCCAATCCAAATGAGTTGCACTTACCCCACCGAATTGTTGTAAACTTTGTAATTGAAATATTACAGCCACCAACTGAAATGCAGTATTAATAGATTGTGCTGGTCTTACATCTGTTTGTCTTGTATTAAACCCTTCTGCTAATAATTTGTCAAAAGGTATACTTAAACAATTATGACAACCAACAGCATAACTATCTAAATCATGAACATATATTTCATTATTCAAATGATTTTCTCTGGACATATCAGACATAATATAATCTAGTGCATACTTTTTCATAAGTGAGTTTTTAGCCTCACCCATACGACCACCAAATGAGTGTTCGTCAACATTAGCGTTTTGGTTTTGTACATTAGTTGCCCCTAGTTTTTCTGACACCTCTTTCATGAACTGTGAGTTTCTTTCTCTTTCTTTTGTTCTTTGGTATCTATATCTTATATATTCTCTTGCTATATCCTTTCTATTGCTAGCCATTAATTTTTCTTCTACAATATCTTGTATTTTTTCTACGTCTAAAGTTTCTTCTATATCACCTACATAATTAGCGATTTCTCTCGCTTTCATGTGAGCCTTATCTGAAATTTCGTTTTCCACGCTATTGAACGCTGCCTCAACAGCATTTATAATCTTTTCTTTATTAAATAATTCTGTCCTTTTATCTCTTTTTACTACATATTTCAATTTAAAGCCCCCTATCTTAATTTTAATTTAATAATTCTTCCCCCTCTATAACTAATACATTAACTTTCTTTGATACAACGGTAGTTGCGTCTATTGCTATTACCTTTCCGTCTTCTCTAGTTAATATATCATACTTGTCTTTGTTATCGTCTATTTCGTACATCTCTCTTAAATGAGCTGTTCCAAAATGACCTATAACAACTGTTTTATCTGTATTATTAATTTCCTTACCAAAAAAAGAACCATTGTCCCATACTAGAGCCTCCCAGTTTAAATAGTCAAAAATCTCACAATGTGGATAGTGCCAATCTTCTACTGTTGTATCTATAGCCCCATGTGTGAATATATAGTTCTTTGTTTCATAGTAATAAGGTCTGCTTCTAAGCCAATTTAACAATTCTGGATAATTTTCATTAATTTCGTCTCTTGCTTCTTTCATAAAGTCAGCAAAATCTAAAAGAGTAGGGTCTTCTTCTTTACCTTTATCAATAAACCACCAACTCTCAAAAGGTCTTGTTCTACCTAAGAAATCAGCAAGTGTTTCGTCTGTTCCATTATTTAGATAGTTAAAAGGTGTGTATCTTTTACCAGTAAGATAATCTTCAAAAAAAGTTGTATGATTACCTCTTAGTACGATAGCACTGCCTTTATCTTCTAATCTTTTAAGATATTCATATACACTAAGTGAACAAGACCCTCTATCAAATGCGTCTCCTATACTTATTAATAAATGGTCTTTATTGTTTTCGTCAAATCCAGCCTCGTCTAAGGCTTTTATTAATTCTTGATAGTGTCCGTGAATATCACTAACAGCAAATATCTTTTTTTTCATGATTAATTCTCCTTAATTTGTTTTACTATATTAAATTTAACTAAGTTTCTGACTATATCATTTAATTTACTTTTAGTATAACTGTCAAATTCAATATCTAAATTATCGTTCATTATTCCCTTAGTCACGTTATCATATTCTATAGCCAGTCTTCTTGCTCTATCTAAAGACTCTTTCCCTTTTTTAACTTCAATAAGATATTTTTTAATCTCATTATTGTCATTAAAAACCAAAGCTTTGTCAAAAGGCAAATGGTTATAAAATATATCAATCATAAGTCTGTTTAGTCTTATAATATGACATAACTGTTTTGGACAATAACCAAACTTCTCTATATCGTTTTCTTGGCTTGGGCATAAATGTTCTAACCCTTTAACCTTTTCTTTACTCATACCACTAATACTTCTTGCTAATTGTGATAAATTCATTGCAACAATCTCATTTTTCATATCTAAGATGTCGTTTATATATTCTTCAAAATCAGGATTGATAATTTTGTATTTTGTAAATAGTATTTCAAGATAAGTTGGATTAGCCTTAGCCCACATTTGAACCATAACTCTTATATCTTTAACGTCTATTTGTTCTCCCTCAAACTCATATTTAGTGGTTTTCATTTTTTCTCCTCTAATTAAATCGTCTAAGGTAGGCAAGATTATTGCTTTAGTATCAACGTCACTCTTATAGTCCTCGTCTTGAACATATAAACCATAATTCATAGAACCTTGGGCAAATATACAAGCGACGTTTAATCCTAAAGATGTTAAATAATCATAGTGCTTTTGCACTCTTTCCATTATTCGTCTATCTTGTAACATACGTTTTCCCATTTCTTATAAGCGTCAAGATATAATTCTTTCTTATCACCATTGTAAGTTAATTCATAATACATACCGTCTGATACATTTGTGCTTATTAAAGCCTTGTTGTTTTGTAGAGTTTTACAACTCCAAACAATAAATGTATCCTCTTCCTTTATCTCTATGCTGTCTGTCTTTTCTGCGTTCTTATTAAAATAATCTACTACTGTCTTCTTTGCTAATTTTTCAAAATCATTGTTTTTCATAATACCTATCTCCTTACCTTTCTTAATCTTCTTCCCTAGTTATTCCTTTTATAGCCCAGTATTGTGCTTCTTCTAGTTTTGTAATTGCTAGAGAAGTTTCTCTACTAGGTTTTGTTAATTTCTCAATAGCATTATAAATGTTTGAGAAATATAGTCTAACTTCTTCAATTCTTTTTTCTTGTTCGTCTGTTATTTTAACAAACTCTGCTTTCTTATTCATAATAAAATCTTCCTTTTCTTATTCATTGTCGTTTAAAATAAAACCTCTAACCATAACAAACCCAGTCTCTGTTTCAATG
Organism: uncultured Bacilli bacterium; assembly: GCA_947632375.1. Taxonomy (GTDB): domain Bacteria; phylum Bacillota_I; class Bacilli_A; order RF39; family UBA660; genus UMGS1124. The sequence goes on along the minus strand of CANRPF010000005.1, from coordinate 8,751 downwards.
TCTGTGTCGAAAACCTCGTTCATAGTTCCTGGTCGAGATTTTAATTCTTCCAGTTTAACATTATAAGGTTCTAACCAGTCATTTACGTCTGGAAGGGCGTCTGACAAACTATCATATTTCCCCATATAATACAGGTTACAATATTCGTCTTGCATAATTACTAAATACTTCTTTTTCATAATTCTTCTTTTATCCTTTCTACGAGTTTAGATAAATGTATATTGTTAATATAATCTATGACAAACTCGTTTTGTTCTGGTTTTGCTTTATCCCAATAATCAATATCATAGGCTTTAAATAACACATCTGCAAATGGACTTCTACAAACCTCGCTAGCATAAGTCTTTCTGTCACCAGATTTAAACTTTCCTGCGATATTCAATGCTTCTTTCATTTTATTTGTAAAATTATTAAAAGCATTTTTTATCTCATTAAATTCTTTCTTATACTCTGGGAACGCTGATATAAAATCGTCGTCAGCTTCGTCTAGTATGATTTTTAAAATCTTCTTTTCAGACATTATTCCTTCGCCTTTCATAAAGAATAATTCCATATAACATGGCGTCTTCATTTTTATTCTATTAAAATGTTTATCACATAAAACAAAACCTTCAAAGTGTTCACTATTCTTTGTTAGTTTACTAACAGCCTCTTTGGCTTCTTTTATATTAGTACAACTAAAATATTTTGGTGTTTTAACATTTAAAACTGACCCCATAAAATTTAAAACATCACGTGATACCTCTTCCAAAGTATTATTATCTCTAACAGCCAATAAATATAAATCTGGCTCTGGATAAGGCACAACTGTTTTATTGTACGGACTTACAAGTTCAAATATATATGTATATTGTGGTTGCAAAAACTTTGTTTGAAAATTTGTATTCAAAGCCGCTTCCTTAAATAAATCATAATAATTTTTTAAAACATCTGTTTGAAATTGTAAATCTGCGTCTTGGGCGTCTATGTTACCACTTGTAGATACGTGCCAACCAGTAATCTGGTCGTACCAAACCCCTATAATAGACCCGTCTATTTTTTGTTGAACTTCAACATACGGGTCAAAATCTAATTTAGAGGCTTTATCTTCACCATAATTAAAGAATTTTGAAAAACGCATAGAGGCGATTTTAAACTTCTCTTCTTTATCTTCTTTTAAAATTAAACCTCTACATTCCTGTACTATTGGATTACCAAAATCACTTTCATATTGATTATATTTCAGTAATACAAAAGGTTTCTTCCATTTAATTATTATGTTATAAGGTTCTTTAGACAACAGTTCTTCCCAGTTATCATGTTCCCTAATAAAATCAAGAACTTGAACCTTTTTTCTTTGTTCTTTCTCCATTGTCTTTACTCTCCTTTTTTACATTCTTTTCTCTCTTTGCTATGGCTTTCTTTAGGTTTTTGATAAAATCTGCTTTCTTTTTATCTTTTTCTTCCTTAGGTAAGCCATTAGTTCTTAAATAATCAATCTTCATTTTTAAGTTCCTCCTCTATAGTAGTTTTTTCATAACCAACTAACCACCATTCTGTATCTTCTGTTCTTTGCCAACCGTCTGCTGTCTTAATACTTTTATGTCTTTTCTCAAATCTATTGGCTCTTATAACATCACCTTTTCTGATAGTATTATTTTTATATAATGTTTTAGCAACTTTACATTCAATAGTGCTACCATTTTTAAGGCAATACAGAGTTAATCTTGGTGTATATTTGGTATTAGTATCTTTGATATAACAAATATTCTTAGAGACATCATAAGTCATACTGATATATCCTAGAGAGTCCAATTCAAACTCAACTTGTTCCTCAACAGTTAAGTTCTCATTTGGCGTACTATCCTCTATTAATTTCAGTATAGCACACATATCATTTATTTTGTACTGTTTTTTTGTTTCAGTTACATCTCCAGCCTCTAAAATTTCCTTTGTTAATCCCAGATTTTCTACTTTTTCTTTGCTTAAAACTTTTTTATTTGCTAGTTGTTTAAACATATTATGTACAGTCAAAAGTTTTTTGTTTCCACCAAACTCTTCAAAGTATTGTAGTTTTATTAATGTTTCAAGCTGTCTCGAGTTTACATAAGACCTATTACTTTCGTCTTTAGAACCGTCTATTTCATATAACAAATCAATAAAGGTATCGTATTGATTATCTTTTAAACTGTATAAGAATAAAGAACAATCTTTATTAAGGAACTTTATACTTTCTACCCCTTTATAGATTTTATTTTCTTTTTTATCTAATACATAATTATATGTAGAGTGTCTAAATCTAGCTGACTCAATTGGTACATTATATAACTTTGATAATTCATAACCACCAATTATATCGTCTTCGTTATCTGCATTGTTTAGATAAGATAATATAAAGTCAGCAGGATAATAATATCTAAGATATGCACATATATATCCTATCATACAATAAGCAATAGAATGATTATATCCAAACATATAAGAACTAGCGTCTATAAGTATTTGTATATATTCTTGCAATTCTGCTATGGCTTCGTCTTTAGGTTTTCCTGACTTTTCAACATAACCCTTTTCTATCTTTGGTAATGCTTCTTGTAATCTATCCATTTGCTTTCTTGCTATGGCTCTACGAACATTGTCGGCTTCACTACCATTTAATCCACATATCTGTTGTAAGAATTTTAAAACGTCACATTGATAAACTAAATAACCGTAGTTATCTTTAAGTAAATCGTCTATCATTGGTGAGATATTATGATGTACTTCTTTTTTCATTAAGCTGTCTCTATACGAAGCCCCAGAAGGTCTAAGTGCAGCAGTAACTAAAGACATATCATATATATTTTTAGGTTGGAATTGTTTTAAGTTTTGAAATGCAAAAGCACTTTCAAATTGGAATATTCCCTGTGGTGCTTTAATCATATCAGCCCATACATCTTGGTCGTTCCAATCTATTGTGTTTGTTTTAGGATAAGGTATTCCAGCACTTTCACAAGCGTCTTTTATTATACCTACATTCTTTAAACCTAATATATCATATTTTACTAATGATACGTCATGAATTGCTTCCATATCTATTTGTATTATCTTCTTACCGTCGCTCCATAACTCTCCATAGTTGTCATTTAATGTTATAGGGCTTACGACCATGCCACATGGGTGCATAGATTGTGATATAGTAGTATTAAGCATACCGTCAAAATAATAAAATATATCTGGATATTTCTTTCTTGCACTCTCTGGGTCGTCTTCATATTCTTGTTTTATAACTTTAACATTATCAAGCAAATATAAAGGATTATCTGGCTCTTTATAACTTAAAGCCCTACAAATCTCGTCTATACAAGCCCTGTCTGATATTGTACCCAAAGCCAATATATAATCTGTGTTGTTTTCTCCAAATTTTTCAATCATATGATTATAGACTTTTTCTCTGTCATTTGGTGCAAAGTCTATATCTATATCCCCGATTTCTTTTCTGCTTTCGTTTGCAAATCTCGAGAACACAGTTTTCCATGTAATAGGATTTAAATCTATAATGCCTAATACATAAGCAACACAACTACCACCACAACTACCTCTTGCTGTTCCTGTTGGTATATTATTTTGTCTACACCACTCTATCAAATCTGACATGAATAACATAAAACCACACATCTGTATTTTTTCAAATACTCTTACTTCTTCTCTTATGTTTTCAGTAAACTTTGGTAATTGTTCTCTTGGTATTGTTCCGTCTAAAACCATTTTTTTAAGTCTTTCATTAAGACGTTTTTTTATCTCGGCTATATCGTCGTCATAAACTTTTGGATATTTAAAAGATGTATCTAACTCAAATTCCTCAACAGAGTCAGCCATTACATTAGTATTATTTATTGCTTCTAAATATGTATTCTTATTTAAACAATCTTGTCTTTCAAACATATCAACAAGTTCGTCATAAGACTTATATGTTAAATCAAATGTATCTTCCAAAGCATAATTGATATGTTTACTTAACATTAACATTTGTCTACATTCAGCCTTATATTGATTTAGACTATGAGTGTCTGTTCCAGCAATTAAAGGTTTCTTGTATTTCTTGGACATCTCAAATAATTTTTTGTTGTATTCTTTCTGTTCTTCACTAGCAACATGGGGTTGTACTTCAAAATAGTCATAATGATAAGGTAATTCTTTAATATACTTATTCAATATATCTATTTCTTTCTGTAATTCTTCTTTCTTGCTATCGTCTTCTATCTCTTCAATTTCTTTAGTTTTGTTTTTAACTTCTTCTTCCATTCTTGCTAGTGGTGAGGCTAAGCACGCACTTATTTTAATAACATTGTCTGATATATTACAAAATTCTTCAAAAGTAATTCTAGGTTTAAAATATCTATGGTCTTCTCTGTTAGATAAACTTATTAAAGAATTAATCTCTAATACACCGTCAAAGTTTTTTGCTATAAGTACGGTATGGTAATTATCTCTTATTTTAGGTTCTAATTGTTGAGTTAAGTAGACTTCACAACCATGTAAATATTTAAGTCCAGCTTTCTCACAATCTATCTTTTTTGATACCCAATTAAATATATTACCATGTTCAGTAAAACATATTGCTTTCTGTCCTAATTCTACAGCCTTAGCAATATAATCTTGATATTTCGTACATGAGTCTAATAAACTCATATCCGAATGTAAATGATATACAACATAATTCTTTTCCATGTCCTCACCTTTGCCTCTCTACTATAATAAAATAATATCATACTTTATTAAAAAAGTCAAATAAAAAACCGAACGTGTCGGTTTTCTTATTAAAATTTAACTGTGTTTTCTTGGAATTTCTTTAGCATATCTTCAAAATCTTGTTGTTTTTGTTCTTCTGTCTTTTCTTCTTGTGCTTCTCTTTCAGCTTTTCTTTTTGCTCTACAGTCTCTACATCTTACAGGGTCTGCAAAACCTTTCTCTTCATAAAATTTTTGTTCTCCTACAGTAAATGTAAACTCATTACCACAATTTCTGCACACTATTGTCTTATCTTTCTTTTCTTCCATTATGTTATTTTTCTCCTTCTTCTTCAATTTTCTCTTTTTCTTTTTTCTCTTCGCTTTCTTTTTTTGCTTTTTCAGCAGCTTCTTGATTGGCTTTGTCAATATCAGCGATTTGTTTTCTAGCGTCAGTTAAAATACGATTTGCTAATTTTTCTACCTCGTTTTTATGTAACCCTAGACCTCTAAGTATTAAGTCAGCCTCGTCTTCATTAATTGATAAATTTAATTGATACATTATAACACCTCTTTTACTTTATTATTATATTATTATTCTCTATCAATTCAAATCCAGGAATTTCAAGAGTATATTCATTATCTTTCTTAGAACTTTTTATATCTTCCATTATGGCTTTTTTATTAATGTCTGGCTCTTTGAATTTCAAATATTTTTCTGTAAGTTCTTTATCAGAATTAATATAATCTCTTAAAGCCTTTTCGTCACTAATATTAGAAGCCACAGATTTTCTATATGATATTTTATGTTCGTCTTTTTCAAATTTAGTTTTGTTATTGGCTTTCATTAGATAATCTAAATAATCTTTCATTCTTTCAACTCTTTTTTCAGCAAGTTTTATAGAATAATCTATTTCTTTTTTACGTTTTTTAAGATTATCTACTTTATCACATAGAACATTATAATATCCTACTGTTGACGACATCTTATCGTCTAAAGCCATTTCTAACTTATCTAAATCTTCATGCTCGAACAATACTTCCCCAGTTTCTTCGTCAAAGGCAAAGCCTTGTTCAATTATTTCAGCTATGGTTTTAACAATACCATAACCACTTAAATCTTCAATGTTCATTATTTTTTAATCTCCTTTTTTACATAAGTTCCTTTTTCTTTACTATTCCAGTGGTTTTCTGGATAGTGTTTTCTATTAAACATAGCGATTTTACCTTCTAGTTGTCTTACTTTAAAATCATTATTTTCTTCCTTAGCCTTTTCTAAAGCCTCCATATAAGATTTTCTTTTTAACAATCTTTTAGTAGTAATATTATCTTCAAACATATATATTCACCTCTCAACACTATTTCTCGTCAATAAAAGTAGCCTTTGTGTCTGCTATATGCAATAACAATGTAAGAATACTTTTATTAAATATTTCACTAACATTACCTATATTATCGTCGCTTGAATATCCCATGTGATGTACTATAGCCATATACTCTTCATCATTAATATTCATATATCTATTAACTATTCTTGCTGATTTATAACCATGTCCTACCAACATACCTTTATTTTCAACAGTATAAAATGGTTCTTTAACCCATACACCGTATTCATTTTTAACGTTTCTTTCAGACACTTTATAAAAATTGGCTTTACATACGTCATGGAATAAACTGACTATTGCTATCTGTTCCATAAGTTTTGCTTTTGCTTCTGTTCCTAAGTTATTAAGATAACCTTCGTCAGTAAACTCTTTAACCATTCTTTCAAACACATTTAAAGAGTGATAACACAATCCACCTTCAACTCGACAATGGTATCTAGTACTGGCAGGTGCAACATAAAAGTCTGTTGTTTCAAGCCATTCTAGTAGGTCGTCAATACCTTCTCTTTTAATAAGGTCTTTACACAACTTTTTAAATTTCTCCTTATTTTCATTTATTTCCATTTTACTCTCCTTTTTTCCAAAATCTCTCTTGCTTTATCTTCTAAATCTTCACACTCATATAAAACATAGTTATCGTTATTTTCATTTAACCATATCAACCATTTTTTATTACTTAGTTTTAAATTAGTTTCATGCTCTATCAATATTTTATAAATAGCAAGCTGTAAACAATAATGATAATAGTTACAATCTAATATATCGTTTAAAGGTTTTAACATTTTCTTATTATTGTACGACCCCTTTTTTATTTCTTTATTTGTTTTATAATCAAGTATTATAATAGCGTCTAGTTTTTTTGAGTATGCAAGGAAATCTATTGCCCCAGCAATGTCATAATCTCTACTACCAACAATCTGTTCAAGACCAATAGGAATTAAATGGTCTTTGAATTGGGCGTAAAAACGCTCGCAGAGAAGTTTTATCTTCTCCCATACATTCTCTATAGCGTCATAGCCAAACTCGTCTATAACGTCGTCTCTGTTGTACTTATAAGGTCGTTTTCCTTGATACTTCCATAAATATTCATTATAAGCATGAATATGTGTTCCTTTACAGCATGAAAAATCTCTATTAAAATGCCAATTTGCTAAAACCATTTCTTGTGGGATACCTTTTTTCTTGGCTGTGAAATAAGACATCTTTTCTTCGTCAAAAGGATTTTCATATTGACTTATTAGTTGAGTTACGGACATACCAACTTCTGTTTCTGTACCGTCGTCTTCAACATAAGTATATATGTGTGGCTCTTCATAGAATTTATATCTATCAAAAACCTTTAACTCGTTTTTAATATCAGTTATCGAGTTCACTTGGATAAGTCCCTTCTCTTTTTATACGTTCTTTTCGTCTCATTTCTTCATTAGGGTCTTTTGTATTTAATGGTTCTTTATTCATATCCCATTTATATCTATGCCATAATTCTCTTGGTGTTCTATAAAATCTATAAGACGGATAATCAAAATACAAATCTATTTTTGGCATTATTCCTGTAATTCTGTTTTTCAATACCTCTACAACACTATCATATTCAACAGGCTCTTTGCCCCTACTGTATGTACCTCTGTTGTTGAGTTCGCCTTCTTTTTCATTATCTGAATATCTATGAACACTAAAAACCATATGTGCTAAATTTGCTATATTAGAACTACCTGCTATATCTTCTTTTGTTACTCTAATTTCTCCTGTTTTTCTAGGGTGTGCAACAAGCCATACAAGAACATTAAATTTCTTTGCAAAATTGATTAAATCTTTAATAAAATTCTTTTCAGCTTGTAGTCTACTTTCGTCGTCACACTCTAAATCAACCATCATTAAATTGTCTATAACGAACACTTTTGTACCAAATTTACGAGCCATTTCTTCCATTTTATGCAATAATGTACTTGCTGTTGTATCTAAGTTGTCGTCATATACCATAATTCTACCAGAGTACCATTCTCTCATTTCGTCTTGGGCTTTCTTATGAAATTGTCTGACGTGTCCACCGTCAATCAAGTCCATATTTTCTCTACCTATCATGTTGACCTCAACCCAAGTCTTCAAAACTGGTGCTGGCAATTCACCACTAAAAACGAATACATCATAGTTCTGTTCTAATGCTTGACAAATAGCAACTTGATTTACAAAAACAGATTTTCCTTCTCCAGATTTTCCTGTAACAATATTTACTGTTCCTAAAACAATTTTATATATTTGGTTATCTAAATCTTCTATTCCTGTATATAAGCCTTCGGCTGTTTGAATATCAAAAGGTGTAACGTTTGCTAGGTCTAAAACTCCTTCTACTGGTAATTCAGTAGGGGCGTTTATGTAATCTAACACTTTTTCTTTGTCAAAACGATATAACAATTCATTAGCGTCTTTTATTGGCTTGCCACTTGGCGTACGGTCTGTTATTTCTATGTAATAAGTACGCCATGTTCCAAGCCTATTACAAATATCATTTCTAGCTTTTATTCCAGGTTCGTCATTATCACACCAAATAATAATCTTTTTAAATTGTTCTAGCCAATCCCAACATTGTTCTATCCATTTAGTATTATTGCAACCATTAGGAACTGATACAGCATTAGGATAGCCAGCCTCTATTACAGCCATACAGTCTGGTTCGC
>CANRPF010000004.1 GCA_947632375.1 uncultured Bacilli bacterium | reverse complement strand
GGCTTACGGCTTATAAGGCCGGGGCTCTTACCGAATGAGCTAGCTCCCCATATTCATATAATTTAGATATGAGGCGCCACAAAGCCGCACCCCGCAAACAACTTTATTGGGCTAGCCATTAAGACTAGCCCATATATAATTAGTCAAAAACTACTTTAGATAAATTAAATGCAAATGATGAAATTGGAGTATCACCATTATCGCCTTTTGAGAAACTAATAGTTGCAGTATCTTTACCAGTTTCTCTTGCTTTATCTAATCTAAACATATAAGTATTATCATCTGGAATATCTATTGCTGAACCATTATTAGACAATGAAAGTTTTACTTTAGTTGCATCCTTTGGTTTTGGAAGTACAAAAGTAATATAATGTCCCTTAGATTCATCACCAGTACCAAATAACTTGTTATTTTCAGCATAGTGAGAATTACCAGTTACCAAACCAGTTGGATATACCTTAACATCAGACTGAAAATCGCTGACAGGTCTACCATCAAGGTCATGTATTTCAAAATTATCTTCTGGTACAATAACCTCTGCATCATTTGCTGGGAAAGTCTTATCACTTTCTCCCTCAATGATAACCCAAAGTCCAGATGGAGCCTTCATGTAAACAGTCTTTTTATTCTTTTCCTCCAAAATTGTAATTGTACTACCTGGGTCACAAGCATCAATAATGAAAGGATAATCATTTGCTGAGTCAGCAAGGAAATGAATAATATTTCCTTGTCTACCTTCCTTTGATAAAATACTATAAGCCATACAAACTCTCCTTTCTTAAATTAAGCACGTTCAACCTGAGAAAAGTCAAGCACGCATGAACCTAATACTGTGCTGTCACTATTCTTTTTAAAATTAACAGTTACTCCATCCGCACCTGATTCATCAATATTTTCCAATCTAAAAACATATTCTCCATTAGTATCTGGAGTAAGGTCTTTCTTTGAATTGGTTCCACAAATAAGGTCAACTTTATCTGCCTCATTAGGTTTTTCAAGTTTTAATGCAACAAAGTGTCCATTTGGAGTCTTAGAAAATAACTTCTCATAACCAGTAACATAATTAGAAGTACCAGTTACCAAACCCTGCTCAGATACTTTAATATCTGACTGTAATTCAGAGACTGGCTTTTCCCCAATCTTAGTTTCACTATCAAAAATACTAATAGCTACATTATTATCTGGCATATTAGCACCTTTTTCGCTAGTCTTTACCCATTTACCGCATGGTGCTTTCATATAATCAGCAATATCCTTTCCTTTATTTGCTGTATCTAAAACCTTAAGTGTACTACCAGGGTCACATGTATCAATAATTTTTGCATAATCAGTGATAGCATCTGCTAAAAAGTGCAAAATGTTACCCTGTCTGCCATCTTTTGATAAAATACAATATGCCATTGTTATTATCTCCTTTCATAATATAAGAAACCCGTGGTCTCTTTATGTATATTAAAAAAGAAAATAACAAAATTATAAAGATTAGACCATAAAATTTTTATCTCTGGCTTTTTTATTTATAAACAATGTATATCTATGACAATCTGCATAATTATTCCATTTTACATGGAGATAATCTGTTTCTGAGTTATATGTTTCTACTATTGCGTTAAATTCATTTTTTAACATTAAGATATAGTCAGTTAAAGACATATCTAACAGCCGCGCGGCGGCCCACCATTTAGCGGAGGGTCCCGCTAAGTCCGACACATCATTGCTATACCACCATGAACCAGAACCTGATTGCCATTCAGCGACTTTATATAGATGTGCCATAATTCCTCTCCTTTTAGACTGTTGTTATACCTAATGTTTGTAATAACTTCTTAACGCTCTCTTTCTCTTCCGCGGTTGGCTCGTTCATGAAATCTTTGGCTACTTCAGTTGTAGGCATTGTTGTCCCAAAATCTGAAGTCGCGGCTTCCGCCCCAGGAAGCGCTACATCGGCTCCACTTGCAACATTTACTTTCGCTGCTGTAAGAGAGACCTTGATTTGAATGGTTTCCCCATTCTCGACCATTGGTATCCGAATATCTTTCTCATACACGAATGAACCTGGAAAAGTTTCCAAAATCTTTGCGACAATCTTTTCCTTGCTCGCACTACCTCTCGCCATTGTTTTTATTTCCTTTCATTTCATTTTCTAAATATATTATATCAAAAATTTTAATAAAAATCAATTTTTTATAATCAATTTGTGTTCTTCTAAAGTATTAGCTAGTTCTTTAATACCATTACAAATTCTACATGGTCGTCCAGTCATACATCGCTTTTCACAATTACTTCTTCTCCATGCAAACATTTTGTCAATACACATATTATTTACATCATCATCAAAAGAAGCTATTAACTCAGATAATTTACCAGACCACTTCTTGTCTTTTGCATAAATTCTATATATAGTTTCAATAGATTTAGAATTTTCCCAAAATTCAAAAACATCAATCCAATTTGAGTATAATTCAATATCTTCTGGTCTTATAAAGAATTTTTTAATACTTGGAGTTTTATTCCATTTAGACTGAGCCACATTTGGGAAACATCTAATTCTACAATTATGTTTAGCTAATAACATCTTAACTTTTTCTAATTGAAAACATAAATCCTCAACGATGTACATATCACATGGATTTAATTCCAAATATCCATTTAATGTATCCCAATCACTAATATAAACATCAAAGAAATATTTAACTTTTTGCTCCTTATTGGCATTTAAAGCCTCGTAAATTTTCTTCGTGTATTCATCTTTATAATCTTTCAATAACAAAGCAAAATTTGCTTCTGGATTTTGTTCTACAATAGCAAAAAAGTAATCCCACAAATGATTTTGCACAAAATATTCTGGCTCAGCAATATATATGTTAATACGTTTATCTGGATATTTGTTTAATGTAGCTTTAACTGATGCCAATGATTGCTTCCTATAAACAATATTTATCTCAGGAATTTCGTTAATATATTTAAATTTATCCTTATAATATATACAAAAGTTACTCATGAATCAATAAACCTCCATTTATAACCATATGCAGTATTAGCTTTTCCTTTACAAACTTGATAAATTGAGCCATCTTTTACATTTTTATTTAATGCTATTAAGGCTTCTTTAACTGAATTATATTCCATAATTACTTCTTCTGTATTTTTATCTAATTGTTGTAATTTTTGATTCCTGTGCATATTTTTTATTTCTACTGATTTAAGCTCAGTTTTATCTTCAGAATATTTCCATATATATCCTCCAGCTGCTTTTTTTAATCCCCTTAAAACATTTGAAATAGCACAATCAGATACTCCAACAGCTTCTGCACCATCTTTAATTTTTTCATACTCTGCTACCACTTTTAATGTAACTGGATCTATTTGTTTTATTTTCCTTGGAAGTCCAGAAGATTTAGCATATGGAGTAATATTTTGAGCTTTTAACGCATTTGAAACAGTATGATAATGACATCCAATAGCTTCAGCTGTTTTTTCTGTTGTTTTATAAATTTTATATTGTTCAACTATATAATCATAATCATACTTTCGTCCATTCTCTCCTCCAAGAGTTAAATTGTATCCATTATTATAACTGTCATAATATTTAATCCAATATTTCTCTCTATTATCAAGGTCTTCTTCTTTACATTCTTCTATAACATCAAAAGAAAAATTTTCAATTCCATATTTTCTAAAAGCAGAGTATATAGCATTTTTTCTATCAGGATAGTTAATATTCCTAATATGCTCTTTTATTCGATTTTCTATACATAAACTTTGCCCAATATAAACTTTTCCATTTATCTTATTAGTTATTTTATAAATACCTACCATTATATAAATAAACTCCTTTCTACATCTTTATTATAAATAAAAAATGTAGAAAGGAGTTTTTTCTTTTCTGTCCAGTAAGGTTTTTAAAACCTTACTGAACCTTGCGATACGCGATTACCTTACGAGAACCGTCCTTGACGTAATCCTTGGTTGCCATGCCAGCCTTAATCAGCTGAGTCAATCTCGCTACAACCTTAGCCTTGGTTACATCAGCATCCTCGACCTGAGCAGCAATCTGGTCACCAGTCTGCCAATCCTCAGTCAACAGGCCATATACAGTCTCTCTAAGAGCATCACCCTCGGCCTTCTTATCAGCCGCTCTCTCAGCAGCCTTCTTAGCCTTCGCATCCAGCGTCTCAACCTGCGCATCAATAAACTCCAGAGCACCGTCAGCCATATCCCAATCAGAGGTCTCGACCTGCTCACGAATCGCCATAAACCAGTCCTTCTTAGTCATCTTCTTGTCTGCCATGATATTACTCTCCTTTTCTTAATAAAAAATATTTATTTGTTTGTTCTTCCTTTATCTTACATACTTATTATAACAAAAATTTTTAACTTTTTCAAGTAGCTACTTACCAACCGAGGTTAGAAAGATTCTTCAAGCCAGTCAATCATTTGAAGTCTCCCGTTTTCATCTACAAAAGATACAACATAATGAGTAGCTTCATATCCAGGGCCGCCATCAAAATATTCAGAACAGTCACAATAATTTAAACCAGCTTCATCCAACCTATTTTCGATTTCACTCAAAATTTCTCCATCAGTTACTAAAATAGCAAAACCTTTACTTTCATCACGATATGATGCAACAAGAGCAGCTATCTGTTCAAACATTTTAATTTTCTCTCTTTCTTTCTTTATCTTATGTATATATTATAACAAAAAATTTTTTAAAAATCAATCAAGAGATAAGGAATTTAGTATCTTATCTTATTGCATTTCGTATCCTACGCAACTCAGATGAAGAAAGAGATGCGGGGTCCAGGTCATTCATCCTACAAACGGACTCAAAAGCGCTTTGAGGCATGGTTGCCGCAGGATAATTCTTTACTTCTTTAATAACTCTTTGAATCTTACTTTCTCTTGTATCAAGATACCCCTCTGCTTCTGCCATATAGAGATAATAAGGATTAGGTCTAGCGTTAATCATCTTACTCCACCTCTATGTACTTCGCACTCATATACACAATCACTATCAGTTGTTCTAATCTCTAACTTTTCGATGCAGTCATCACCATAACACTCAACAATACTCTGAGTGGCCTCAGAGTAGGTGTCAGCATAAACTACTCCAGAAGCATAATCAGTAACCTCGTCTACTTCATTCCAATATGTCACCCAATATTCAAAATACATTTTCTTTTTCTCCTCTCTTAACTTTCTATAAATATTATAACAAAATTTTTTTAAAAAATAAAGAGCGAGGTATTAACCTCGCTTAACTTTACTTAATATCCCAAAAATAATCATAATCAACAGAAGGAACAAAAACTGGAATAGTTTCAAGTTTAAATAAATTAGCATTATGCAATCTATCAATCTTCTTTTGAATTTCTACTGGCGGGACCTCGGCTCCTTCACCAGAGATGTAGGTATCTAGCATTTCATAGGTAAATCCAAGATTATCTTCATCTGTTTTACCACATAATCCATCAGAAGGAGTTTTATGAACTAATTCATATGGCAATCCTAATTCATCACCAATGGCGATAACTTCTCTTACTAAGAGTCCTGCTAAAGGTGCAAAATCACCTGCGCTATCACCATATTTTGTAGAATATCCTACATAATCTTCACTTTTGTTACAAGTATTAGCTACTCTACCATTATTACTCTGGGAGTAAGCATACAATGTTGCCATACGAACACGAGCGGGCAAGTTAATTTCAGTTTGTTCAGATGGAACAATGCCTAAAGAAAAAGTAATAGCTTTTACACTATTTTCAATATTGATAACCCTCCAATGGGGTAGTCCCAGATGCATTACTAACTTATAAGCATCTTCAATATCAGCCTGCTCTCCATTTGGCATTAAAACTCCAATAACGCGGTCTTTGCCTAATGCTTCTACACATAATGCTGCCACAACTGAAGAATCTTTACCACCACTAATTCCTACAACAGCATTACATCCATTCCCATTAAGCGCAAACCAATTTCTAATCCAACTTACGCATTCGTCTTTTACTCGTTTTGCGTTGAACATATTGTATTTACTCCCTTCATTATATCTCTTAGAAAGCTATAATATGAACTTAACTTATTATCTGTATATACACTCCAATAAAATTGATTATCATTAAGTAGTGCATTTCGCAATTCAGTCCCTGATGTAGTTATCATCTTACGAGGTATAATTATTTCTACCATATTTTTTCTTTGTTCATCAGTAAACCATGTACTGCGTTGACCATTATCATCTCCATAGATAAAAACTTCTGGACCGCCTCCAATTAAATCAACATACTGGTCAATTACATAATTACCCCAGACAGTGTCGTCTTGACCGGATTCCCGCAAATCAGGTAAAGGTTTAATTTCTAGCCTATCAAGACCATTATCTTTATAGACAATTTCAATCATCTTTTTTCTGACATCATAAGAAAATGGATTCTTCATAGTACCAGACTCTTGAGAGCTACCTATAAAAATAATTACTTCTTGACATAAATTTAAAGCTAAGTCAATCATTCTTTGATGTCCATAATGTAATGGTTGAAATCTTCCAACAACCAATCCATAATTATATTTATTAAACATGTGTCATCCTCCAATCAATACAACGCTGTAAATAATCAACATATACTGGATTTTTACACATACCTTTGCCAGCAGTATCAGAAATTTTTGCCACATCTTGACCATTACATGCAGTAGTCTTCATAACAATATTGAGTGGTTCTACATTAGTATCATTGGAAATATAAGTACCAATACCAAATGCGACCTTAGCTTTTCCATTATAGTAATTAAACAAATCATTAGCTTTTTCAAAATTTAAACTATCACTAAACAAAAGTGTTTTAGTTTTTGGGTCAATACCAAGAGACTTATAATGGTCAATCATTTTATCCGCCCAAATATATGGGTCTCCGCTATCATGGCGGACGCCGCTAAATAGAGTCGCATAAGTAAGCTGAAAATCTCTCAGAAAGCAATCTGTTGTAATAGCATCGGTAAGGGCGGTTCCATTTAAAACTCCATATTCTTTAACCCATGCATCAAGAGCATACCAGTTAGAGTACGCAGGATTATGTTTATGATTACCCTGGCCTACGCACATAATCCACTCATGTGCCATAGTTCCAACAGGAGTTAAATGATATTTCTTTGCAAGATACACATTACTTGTGCCTACAAAGTGAGAATTAACATAGTTTTTGTCATGTTCTGCGAGCATTTTCACAGCTAATTCCTGTGCTTCTCCACTTAAACGTCTCCGCAAACCAAACTCACTAAATGCTCCGATATTATATTTACCGCTTGTGAGAGCATAAACTTTATCGCCAAGTTTAATACAATATTCTTTCATTAGTCTATTGTAATCATAAGCCATGCGGAAATATACTTCATTAACAATAGCTAAAGTAGGAATTTCATACATAGAAGTATTAAGCCATGTTCCCTTAGTTTCAATAGCTAAGCCACATTCTGCATTTGTAGAAATCTCAAAATCTTCATAACGCGGCTGCCATAGGCGCAAAAAGTCTACATAACTACCTTTAATCCATGTAATATTCTCCAGGTAGTTCAGTTCATCCTCTGTGAACCGGAGCCCGCAATACATTTTAATCTGTCTCTTAATTTCCTCTACCATTTCTTTTGTGAAGAAAACGTCTTTATTACGACATTTAAAAGTCCATGTTGTTTTGTATGTGCTGAACTGATGATAAATAGCCTGTCCCATGGAGAATTTATACATATCTGTTTCCAATAGACTCTTAATAATCTGTTCCATTATTCTGCCTCCTCATTGATTATCTCAATCTGACAACTTTTCATTGCTTCAATGGCAGCCCTATGCTTATCAGGAGTGGTTCCCGCGCATCCGGCAGCATCAAGATAAATATGTACATCAGGAAATGCTGCTCTAAGTAGTAAAGCGTTTGATATAACACAAATATCGGTGCAGAGTCCGCAAATTATAATGTCAAAGTCACCTTCAGCAATACAATCAATGCCAAGATAGCCTATAAAAGTACCAAACCAATTATTATAACCAAAAGTAATTTTATCTATATAAAATTTATCACATGTAATACTATCTAATTCATTGATGACATTCCATCCATCTGTTCCATCAATACAATGCTCAATAGGAAGCATCTGACCTTCAAGACTGTTTAGATAATTATTATCATGAGTGTCTCTTGTAAAAAAGACTTTACCACTAAAATTTGAAACGAGCTGTTTTACATGTGGCACAATAGCCTGAGCTGCCTCAGAACCAAGAGAACCAGAAACAAAATCATTTTGCATATCTACTACAACTAGTGCGTGCTTCATTTTTTATCATCTATCCTTTCCTTTTTCTTATAAATATTATATAATATTTTTTTATAAAAATCAATAAAAGAGTATTTTGTTATGAAAAATTACAAAAGCTGAATTGAATCATGCACACGACCGCCGCCCGCCCAAGCAAAAAGCAGAGCAATCTTAATAAGATTGCTCTGCTAATATTTCATTTGATATTTCAACAACATAGAAGAACGATTGGTAAAAATCATTCCCACTCCCTTCTGTTATTAGCAATTTTTCTACGCTTTTCTTCTCTTAAATCTTTCCTGCGCGGGCGCCCGCCTCTGATGGGTCTATACCAGTCACAATGCTGACACTGACCGCGGAACTCTCCAGAACGACCTTTAGCACAGTTTCCTTCACAGATATAGCTTTCGCACGCAACCTCTCTAATCCTCGCCATTTTCATCCACCTCTCCTTTTATAAGTTTATATCCATCGTGTTCATCCATATATTTATCATACAATAAAGAATTAAATATATCTGAACGAGCACACACATAATCCAATGCTCTGTGATGACAATAAACACATGTACATTTAAAATTAGTATTATTAGAAAATTGAAAACTGTAAACAAAGTTATCTACTTTATTGACTTCATGAAAATGTCGTATTACTGGATGCTGTTTTAAATGATTTTGTTTCCACTTTTCCAATACTTCATCCTGTTCTTCTGTCAAAGTAAAACTTTTCATCTTTTCCTCAAAAATCGTTAATTTCAATTAGTGCATTATGTTCTCGCATATAATCATTATATGTAGCTGAATCAAATTCATCTTTAATTATGCCATTAGTAACAGCATAATTTAATGCTATCTTATGACAAATGTTGCAACGACACTTAATAGGTGTACCAATAGCAGTAGGATAGAATATATAAGCAAAACCTCCGCCACTGACTCCATGGTATCCCTTTGGATTATTATGCTCCATAGTATCATGTGCTTTCTTCCATTCCTCAATTTGCACTTTTTCCTGTGCTGTGAGCGGGAACCCGCGGTAATAGGCTTCCTTAAAGCTGTCCAACTCGCTCTTCATAGCTGCCAATTCCGCATCTTTATAATGCTCGTCCCGCAACTTTTTATTTTCTTCTCTCAAATGCTCAATAGTATTTTCATAAGATTCATACGCATGAGTAATTTCTTCTAAAGCATCCTTTATAAAAATATTCATATCTAGCTCCAATCTTTATTTATCGAGACTTAAGGCGCCTCATACCTGCATCCCGCTATCCATAAAATGAAGCATAATCAATTATTACTGGTCTATCTCCAATATATCCAATATTTTCTGAATGTAAATCATTGATATAGCTGTCAATAAATTGAAGAAATTTTATAAATTGCTTTTCTCCATAATATTTATGAACATCGGTTAACCAAGTATCTAACTTTGAATTATCACCAACAAAATAAACATTACTTTTCTCATAACTTTTTTCCATACTCTCTATTTCCTCTTGAGTATGAACTGACTCATTATCAAAGTAATCTTCATCACCACTATCATAATATTCGTTAAAGGTTACAGCTTTTTGCTGAATATAAACTGGCTCTTCATTAACTTCTCCAATGTAAATATTTTTCAAAAGAATTTGAGAAGTATGATATTTACTTGCTATGTGATAAAGTTTTAATTCTTCTGCACAATGGTCAAACTCATGTAATGCGGGTAAGCCAGGAATACTAAAAGTTTTAAATTGTTCATTTTCATCATAAAAATAATGATAATTACCTTTAAATGGAAGTTTAATTACATAATTTTCTTCACAAGGAATAAGAACAAGTTTTGATGCGCCTGTTCTCCAATCGTAATCAAATTCTTTTGGTAAGTAGTTTAATACATCTTCATCTACTGTATCACAATTCGTGTGAGTAAAATCGCACTTTTTGAATAAATCAAGAATTTTGTCAACATCCATAAACAATTTGCCTCACTACTCAATTTTATCTTATATAAATATTATAACATAAATTTTAATAAAAATAAAGGATGAAGTATTAACCTCATCCTTCAATTTCAATAATCTTGCATCTGCTTAACTGAGTGGTTTTGATGCCTTTATACATTTCATGTTTCTTTACCGTACCAGTTAAATCAACAGTAACTCCAGGTTCAATATCAAGAGTAGCAGTAGTAAACCACACTAATACATCTTCTCCTATTGTAAAAGTATAAATATTTGTCTGACCATATCTACCTGCAAAAGAGCGGGCGCTCTTAAAATGCGCAGTAAGATTGCGCAAACGTTCTCCGACTGAGCCTACATACTCCGAAAGGCTGGGTCCCGCAGCTTCAATAGACTTTTTCTCAATAAGTTCTTCCCCTTCTGCGGTAAAATAAGCGGTTCCCGCACTTACACTCCACTGGCAAATGTCATTGAAACTTACACTGAACATTCCATAACCAGTAGGAACATCAATAGGAGTGGGTGAATGCCACTTGAGAATAGGATGATATTTACATCCATGCTCTTTCAGCCAATCCTTAATTGCATAAGTATCATCACCAAATACACACCATGTAAGATTATCCTCACCAAAAGCATTTTTCTCCATCCATTCTCTCTGTGTCATTTTTAACCCACCTTTCTATCAGTCTTTTGTAAAGATACCAAAACAAATAATCTCAATGAAAATCATACCGACAGTTCCAATAATTGCTCCAACCCATGTTGGAATAAAGGGAATAAGCGCATGAATTATCATACCAGTTACTAATATTGCACAGATGGCCATGTATATACATAAGAAAGTTAATACAACGAGTGCAACCATGTCACCAATTTCTCTTTTCATTAGTTACCTCCAAAAATAATCTCTATATGAATCTTCAATTTCTCCAATAGAAATGCCATAATCATCGAAAGCATAGTATCCAGTTTTACGAACAGGCTCTTCATCATAGAAATAGTTTTCACACAGTCTTACGATGTCATCATATTTAATATCTTTGCTATAATCGCCCAACATAACTGCGGACGCTAGCATCTCGGCGCTAGTGATGTCGGTGTTATTGTACCAATTCTCAACCTTAGTACGAATAGATTCAGTATTTTCCATAATGCCTTCACCTTCATAAATATCGCTTACCAGTTTTATCGCTTCGTTAATCAGAATCATGTTAGTCATCTTGTTTTTTACCTCTCTTTCATTTTCTAAATATATTATATAATATTTTTTATTAAAAATCAATGGCTGTAACTAAAATCTTGATTTTTATAAAAATATTTGGTATAATATAAGTAATAATAGAAAAGAAAGGAGCGGGCTGGAGGTCAGTAGTAACTTTGAGCTTACTTACTTACTGGCGCTTTAGACCCACAAACCGCATGGCATTTTTTATAATTTTAGGCGCATTGATATTACTTGATGCACATCTTGATATGAGAATAACTTCATTGTCTCGTCAAATAGATATTGTTTTGTCAAGAATCCACTCTATTTATGAATATGGAGCAATAGAAGAAGAAGAGAAGAAGGCTATTATTCATAATTTAATGAAAGAGAATGATAAATTAAGGAAGCAGGTTGAATCACCAGAATATAAAGAGTTTTTAAAGGGATATAATTGTGGAGGGTATCATGATTGATTTTATTATTGATTTTGTAATGTTCATTTTTATAATGTTGATTATATGTATATTAGGAATAAAAAGTGTTGGATTTAGGGTTTGTTTTATGATAATCATTTCTGCTCTTGGCGGGACAAGACTTGGAATGATATTTGCTAATATAATCGAGCGCATTAAAAACTTTATCAAAGCAAAAATAAAAGTAGATAGTGGCGGAGAGTAAGTAAGATATATGGCGCCTTATACCTCCAAAACCGCCTTGTTAGAAAGTTTTTAGTATGTTAAATTTTTAATAGTAAAGTGTTAAAATTTATATCAATACCGTAATTTCGAGAAGGGAGGAATTTAACGATAAAGACACAGGAAAATCAAAAGGTAGTAACAACAATAAAAACTATATGTGATGCAAATCATAAGTATACTGTTATAAATATAGAAGCTATGAAGAGAGCTATGAATAAATTAAAACCAAATACTTTTAAATTATGGCAATATTTAGCTAAGAATCAAGATAAGTATACTTTTGCATTATCTAAAGTTGATGCTATGGATTTTTGTAATATATCTAAATCAACTTATGCTAGTTGTGTTAATGAACTTATAGATACTGGTTATTTAATAAAAGATAATGATAGTTCTAATCATTATAATTTTTATGAGGTTCCACCAGATGAATTAGAAGATTTTACTGTTACAGTAAATAAATTAGTGGTATAACTTTAAATACACTATTATAATTTGCAAGGTGTACTAACTTTAAATACACTTGGTGGTATAACTTTAAATACAGGGGTGTATTTAAAGTTGGTACAGAAATATTACAAATAATACATATAATATTACATTTGGCGCTTCGCGCACTTGTATTATTTAACTTTAACAACGGTATGAATTAAATCTTCGTCGTTCAAGCGCTTCGCGCTTTCACTCCTCGATTTAATTCATACCTTGGGCGTGGATTTTTAAGGAGTTTTATTTGAATGGATGATAAAATGAATAGTTTGAGTGATTTGATTGAGAAATATTTTGGAATTCATGTTAGTCCCCTTAGTGAAGAAACTGAGAAGATTTGGCATGAAATGGAATTAGAAGAAAGGAGGATGCAGCAAGCTCAAAGTAGCGAGAAGGCTGCAAACCCGCATGAGTGATAATAGTAAAGTAAGTTATGGATGGGATTTTTTTAATAGGAGTGCTGAGTGTACACTTGATGCTTTAAATTATTTTGGTGAATGCGCTTGTTCGACTGCTAAAGAAATTGATGTTCCATTAAAGAGTGTCCATGGAGGAATATTTGATAATGTTCTGATTGTTGAGAAGGATGAACGACATTTGAGAAGAAGTGATTTGAAATTGAAGTTTAGTAAAGATAGGGTATTGTTTGACGGTTTTGGTTTTCCTTCTTTTGGATGTGGATTTATTTTCTAAAAATGATTTGTAAAATTGATTTTTAAAAGTCAGTTTGGTGTTATGTATTAGATAGGATAAGTGTAAAGTAAGTGCTAGGTTTGGTAAAGAGTTGGTTTGATGTATAAGTAGGAAGAATGGTTGTATTAAATTTATATTAAATTTTATTAGGTGTAGGAATAATATAGCAGTATAAATTAAAAAGAATTGTAGCAAGATTATAAAAAGTTATATTGAATTATAGTTGAATAATAAGAAAAGTTATGTTAAATTATATGAGAAATTATGCTAGATTGTGAAAAATTATGGAAAATTGTGCTGAATTGTGGAAGTGACGTGGCACCGACCTCACCTCATATTTTCTTACCTAGGTCCGACCGCCTACACTCTCCTTTTCTCTTGTCAACGTGCAATCTCGTTGATATTAAATAAGACGCTCATTTGAGCGTCTTACATTCTCTTTAAAAACCTCGCAATAGCCTCATCCGCAGTATCCTTATGTTCAGCTTCATCATCTTCCTGCTTACCAAAAACTTCCTCAAGCATAGACGTCAACTTATTAACCTGGTCAAAAGCCTCTCTAGTTTTATGTTCTTCATCCTTCATCAGAGTTTCAATCTCATCAACAGTAAGCTCATCCGCAATCTCAGGGAATACCAATGCAAAATAGTAGATAAGCGCGGTCGCCGCTTCATGACGCTTGGCATCGACCTCTGTGTCTACTTTAGCCTTGGCTTCCGCGTCCTTTTTCTTCTTCTTTTGTTCAGCCTTTAGGTCTTCAATCTCATCAATGAAATCACTCATGATGTCCTTCAGCTCGTTTTCATCTACTCCCATATCCTTCGCCTGCTTAATGTATGCGTTAAAATCCATTCTCAAATTCTCCTTGCTCTTGTTTATTTATTATTTCCTTTATCTTATAATAAATATTATAACAAAATTTTTTTAAAAAATCAATGGCGGATTTTTAAAGTGAGGCTTTCAGATTTTGCTAAGCAGATTCACTTAGTTTGCAAGGCAGAAACTGCTGAGTTATATGTCTCACGAAAAGATGTAAGGTATAAGTAAATTGCTTAAATTTTCGAGGCTAATTTTGAAACGCGGGTTTGCAGGTCTATGGCGCCTTAGAGACAGTTCAATGAAGTATTATAATAAGATATGAAGCGCTTTATACCTCCGTTCCCGCGCTTCTTCTTTCTCTTGTAATACAAGCAAAATCTGCTAATTTAACAAATGTTGAGTTGAGGGGCTGACAAATTTACGTTTTCGTTATCCTCAAGAAAATAAAGCCAAATTATCTTAGAAAGACTGGCAGATTTTTCTTCTCAGAGTTAAGGTTAGGCGGTTTGTGAAGGTATATGGAAGAAGTGACGCCAGATTTATAGCAAGGTCGGCTGGGGTTCCTGTGTGGCATATGGTATGGGATAAAAAATTCGGGAATCTGGCGCCATATGATAAAACAAAAAAATCGCAGCAAAAATCGCCATATGAGCGTGTGGAGGGAGAAGCGGAGCGCCTCCGGCTGTCCGCGCTCCGACAAAATAGGGCTAACTCATAGGTTAGCCCTATTATACACAGGAATCTCCTCCAGTTGATAGCACCATACCTCACAGGTATTATAAATACAAAGAAACTCCATGTAAGTGTTTTCTATATCTATCCAACGAATATCCGCATTTATCTGCTTAGCCTTTGCTTCTATATACCCCATACCTTCTTCTTTAGTCTCGCAAATCATTGACAGGTCTCCCCAATTTACAAGCCACATTGTCTTCATTTTTTTATTCCTCCTCATCTAAATCTTCTATATCATAGGTATAACCAAATAATTCAAGAACCTTAAGCGCACTAATATGATGACCTTCAAGAATAACCTTACCAGTTTTATTATCAATCAGTTGCTCCCAGTAATCTTTGTATCTCATAGTGTAATCAGCCATTTTAGTTACCTCTCTTTCATTTGATGGTTTAATTATAGCACTTTTATTGCAGTTTGTCAAGCATTTTTATCAAAAATTTTTAAAAATATTGCGCCCGTGTTCCTTTTAGGGCGCTTTTATGCGCCCTTTTTAGGTTTCCGCTTGCGAATCAGATTAAATTCATAGTCATCTTCACCAATTTTAAAAGAAATCAGCTTTCCAATGTTAGTAATTGTAACATTTTCTGCATAATCTTTCAAAAATTCTGCGGTTTTTGCAATAATCAGCTCTTTTGTAGGGTCTTCTTTTCTTACTCTTTCTTTCTGGGTCTTTTTAGCAGGGTCTTTAGCACTTGCCTGATGAATGGTTGCGGTTATGCGATTTTTCTTCGCCTTTGCTTCCAGTTCTTCCTGTTCCTCATTTTCAAGATACCCTTCATCTTCAAGCCAAACCTGAATAGCTTCATCTTTAGTAATACCCAGAATTTTCATTGACCGCTCAATGTCTGTTTCTGGAATTTTTATCTTTCTCTTACCCAGTTCATAAGTAATCATTCACAAATCCCCTTTCTTTTCTTTTTCTAAAAATATTATAACATAAAAATTTTCTTTTGTCAATAAGTTTTTATAAAAATTTTGTGCCCGTGCGCCAGAAAGTGGAATAGGGCGGATTGCTCCGCCCTTCATCTTACTACTCCGCAAGGGAGAAATAAGACTTTTTCTTATCCACAGTCTTTACAACCTTGCCATTGGCAATCAGCTTCTTGACCATGGCGGTCAATTTCTGGTTAGTCATAACCTCAGTATGAGTACCGCTGGAATCAGTCACCTCATAGGTGGCAAGCCTTTCGTCCTTCATCAGGTCAGTAATGGTCATAGGCTTTTCAGCCTCAGCCATTACACCTTCCAGAGTGGCGAGAATGGCAGTATTTGCCCTCTGGGTGGCAGTGGGCTTAGAGCTACTAGACCTATTCGCCAGCAGTTCTACCTCATGATTCAGCTTTTCGAGAATCTCAGCCTTTTCATCAACCTCAGTACCCTCAACCAGTGCGATAACCTTTGCAAACATTTCCTTCTTAGTCATAATTAAAACCCTCCTTAAATTTGTTTGTTTTCTTTGTTCCTTACATGATTTATTATATCATGTTTGGTTTGTTTTGTCAATAGTTTTTTTAAAATTTTTTTTATTTAGTTGTTTGAGATTGACTGGAATGGGTTTTCTCATGGCGGGCGCCCGCCCTAGGAGTTTTCCTCACCCGCTTGTAAGTCGCTCTCCCTTTCGATGGTTTAATTATAGCACAGACCGCCAAAAAGCACAATAGGCAAAGTATACAAAATTCGGGAAAAATATTTGTGCAACTTTTTTACAATTTCTACTTGACAAAGTTGCAAAGGTGTGGTATAATGGAATATTCGGCGCGAGAGGGTCATTCGCGCCGCGATGAAAAAGAGACTAGCTTTTTGCTAGTCTCTCCACACAACCCAATTTTCAAGAGCGTATCTTGCAAGCTGTTCAGCATGAAAAGGAAAGGTCAATTTACTTGCACATTCCAACAACCACTGGAACACTTGACATTCATCATCAAGGAAATCATTTTTCTGAAAGTCAGAAAAGAAAAACCTAGAATCAGGGTGTTTGGTGCTACCGCCCCAAAGCTCCAAAATGTAACCATACTTTTCATCTGTGTATAACTTAATTCCAGTATTCATAATTTACTCCTTTACTTTCAGAATGAATAATTTATTGTGTTCCTCAGCTTCAAACAAGTATTGATTTTGAATCAAAAACTTTTTAACTCGCTCGAAAGCCTCTTTGCTAGTATACATGAAAGTTGTTGTCATGGTCTTGACCTCTCTTTCCTTTGATGTATTTATTATATCACATCATTCTAAAAAAGTCAATAGGTTTTTTAAAAAATTTTTTGCACGGGCCGGCGGGGTCTAGCCCCACCGCCCTTTGTTTTGGGTTAGGCTCACTCCGCAAGAGCGAAGTAAGCCTTTTTCTTGTCCTCAGTGCGGACAACCTCACCATTCAGTTTCATCTGCCGAAGCAGTGCGGAAACCTTCTGGTTAGTCACAGGGATTTCTCCCTCAGCGGTAAGGACTACCGCAGGCATAACCGCCATGAGTTCAGTTACAGTAACCGCCCTACCAGCGGAGCGCAGGGCTTCAGCGATATTCTTGCGAAACTCCACATTTGCCCTCTGGTCTTTGGTAGGCTTGCTACCATTGGAGCGGTTCGCCAGCAGTTCAATCTGATGGTCGATAAACTCAACCGCGCCCGCCTTATTCTCATAGTCGGAAGCCTCAACAATACTCTTAATAACTCCATACCAATCCTTTTTCGTCATTTTCTCTGCCATGATTTAATCTCTCCTTTTCTTTATTTGATATATTTATTATAGCATATCTTTTTTTATTTGTCAATAGTTTTTTTATTTTTTTTAAATTTTTTTGAAAGGCATTTGTGTCATTGCGCTCGCCCAGTTGCGCTTTCCCTACCCAATGGAATCATCTCCTTTTCTTATCTTGTAAATACATTATAACATATCTTTTTTGCTTTGTCAATAGTTTTTTTAATTTTTTTTCTAGCTTGTGGGTTTATCTAGCCCAATGGAATCATCTCCTTTCCCTTACCTTGTAAATACATTATAGCACTTTTCTTTTTATTTGTATAGAGTAATAATGCACAAATTTTGGGAATTATTTTTGTGCAATTTTTTTGTAATTTTCCCTTGACAAATTTACTGAGGTGTGGTATAATAGAAATTTCGCCGCGCCCTGATAGAGCGCGGCCCGCCAAAAAGTAGGCTTGCGCCTACTTTTCTTTATTCTTGAAAAAATTTTCCCAGTATTCATAATCATTCTTCCAAAAGGAATAAAAATCATCACATGGATACTCAGATGAGCAAATATTACCTTCCTTTTTATAAGGACAATCATGTTTATCAATAGGACAATACAATTTCATTCTTCAACCTCCTCCCAATATTCATCATCCTCATCCCAAAAGAATCCAAAATCATCACACTCATTGATTGGGTCATCAATAGTACAAGAACCATCTTTTTGCCAATAAGGACAATCCCAACCATTAACAGGGCAATACACTTTTCTCATTTTGTCTAACCTCTCTTTCCTTTCGATGGTTTAATTATACCACATTAGAAAGAATTTGTCAACAACTTTTTTAAAAAATATGCGGGAGCCCGGTTAAAAACGCACGTGTCCAGATAAAAGGAAAGAGAGGCGGGTTCCCGCCTCTCATACAATTAACAATGCTTTTAAATATTTTTCTTTTCATCTTTTGCTTTTCTTGCTTTTGCCTGAATAGCCGCAATTCTTTTTGCCCTTTTCTCAGGGTCTACATTCTGACCAATCTCAGGCATAGGGGTATAGATTGAATGAAGTTTATACCGCCCACCCTCAGTAGCGGCGATTGCTTTGTTATAGCTAGAATACTCAACACCATTAACCTTGTAAGTAAGTTTCGTCATTTTAATTTCCTCTCTTTCCTTTTGATAAGTCTATTATATCATATTTTTTATTACTTGTCAATAGCTACCAAAAAATAATTGTTTCGTTATCACTTCCAGTGTCAACTTCTGTAATAGAGTCACCTGCATACAAAAAACAACTGGTTCTTACCTCAATGTCTTTATCTTGACACATTTTTAATAATCCTTTTAAAATCCATACAATATTTTCCGAAGTAATTTCATTTTCTGTAAGTCGTTTCATCTAATTTCCTCTCTTTCTCTCTCTTGATGATATTATCTTATCACATTTTGGGAAAAGATACAATGGGCAAAATACACAAAATTTGCTGAGATTTTTATGCAAAATGTATAGTTCCAGAATAGCGGGCCGGCGCGATAGTGCAGGCGCCGGCGAAAAAAGAGTAGGTAAAAACCTACTCTTCATCTTCATCATCCCATTCCTCTGGATTGTAATCCTCTTCATCCTTCTCCTCATCATAATCGAGATACTGTTTTAAAATATTTTCTCTTACTACTGATAAAACATCACACAAGAGTTGTTCTACTGTTGTATAATCCTCATCCATGTAAACTACATAATCATTACATAAATTTAAAATTTTATTATAATATTTTTCTCTGAGTTCTTCCCTGTCTCTTGCCTTTTCTATTTTTTTAGCAACATTGACAATTTTATCAATATCATTTTCATCATTGAAATAACTATCTAAAAACTCCCTTAATGCTTTTTCACAACTAATCATCTTTTTATCTCCTCTCTTTTGATAAATTTATTATATCATGTTATTGTTAATTTGTCAATACTTTTTAAAAAATATTTTGCACGGGCGCGAGGTCTCCGCACTTAGCGGAAAACCTCGCGCAACTCTAATTCTTTTCTTTTCCTCTGCGGAATCCTCCAACAAGCGGAATAGATTTCTTTATTCATTTTTTTATGCTGGCGGTAACACTCCGCCATGATTGCAATTTCAATTCTTACATCTTCAAGTCCTGTGTGACTTTCCACAAAATCAATGGAATTAGTCAGCCATTTATAACAACTTTCTGCGGAAGTTTCAAGGTTTCCAGAATCACTAATAAAATCATTTTGTATCGCAAATTTAATATATTTTACTTTGGTCATTAAAACTTGGCAAGCCATATTCCAAATACAAAAATATTGTGTACCAAAAGGGAAAAACCATCTAATCAGTGACTTACTACAATAGCGGATAGTATTATTTAAGGCTCTTTTATCGAATCCCATATTGTAAGCCCCAACATCCTGAATTTTAAAATCTCGCATATCCTGTTTAATCTGTTTTCTAATATTGTAAATGCTTTTTAATACTCTCTTTCCATTTTTAATATCTTCCCAATACTGAGGGACTTTTTCAGCGAAATAACAACTTTCCATTAAATCTTTGTTATCTAAAAACATTTCAGCAACAACAAAGCTTCTTTCAAGATAAATCCGACCTGTTCTATCTGTAATAGCATAGCCAATATCATAGCAAAAAGGCTGTTCCAAAGTGTTACAAGTTTCAGTGTCGATTACAAGATACATTTTTTTTCTGCTCATGGTTTTTGAGGTTTCCTCTCTTTCATTTGATAAATCAATTATAACACTCTTTATTTAATTTGTCAATAGAAAAAAATAAACAAAAATAGAAGGCGCGGGAACCCGATTTTTGTGCAATTTGTCGGGCCACGTGGCGAAAAAAGCAGGGCTTCCGCCCTACTTCTTTTTTACTCTATGTTTTGTTAATGTTACTGAATAGGAATCTTCGCCAACCTTAAAAGCAATTTCTTTTTGACTATTGATAATTTGAATATCTGAAATTTCTTTTTCAGAATCAAGCCAAACACATCTAGTTAACTGGTGGGCGATTGAATCAATAATGGTTACTTTATCGGGGTCGATTTTTGGTTCTCTCTGAGCGGGTTTCTGCTTCTTTGTCACATCTGTTTCATACCGCCGACAATCTTTATTGGCTTTTATTTCCATTTCAGCCATTTCCTCCGCTTCTTCTCTTGTTACAGGTTCACCATCGGCTTCACACTCTTTCATAATGCGCTTAATAAGTTTTTCTTTATCCATGTTTTCTACCTCTCTTTCTAGGCTTATTATAACATCTTTTCGGGAGAATGTCAACTAGCACTTTGCACAAATTTGACCCGCAAAATTTGTGCAGCATTACTATTGACAGAGACCACGAGGCCCGCGCGAACGCATGCGGGCCGGCAAAACAAAAAATGACTAGGGAAATCCCTAGCCATTTTAAGAGGAGGAAAACAACAACTTAGAAAAATGAAGCGCCAAGCGGGACTCGAACCCGCGCCTAATTTCTGTTCTACCCCTGAACTATTGGCGCTATCCCCTTTCGGGGTGCCTACTACTCCGCAAGGGAGAAGTAGGCTTTCTTTTTTTCCTCAGTGCGAATCACTTCGCCCTTTTCCACCATCTGCCTAAGCAGAGAGGAAATTTTCTGATTGGTGAAACCGCTCAGAGTGGAATCAGTCAGCAGTTCGGTTACAGTAACAGCCCTACCAGCGTTACCCAGCGCAACCTTAATGCTTTCAGAGATACCAACATTAGCCTGCTGGTTCTTCGTCGGCTTAGTGTTGCTAGAGCGATTGTCAAGCAGTTCTACCTGATGGGCAATAAAGGCAAGAGCCTCGCCCTTATCAGAGGCATTAGAATCCTCAACAATCTTCGCCAGTCTACCATACCAATCTCTCTTAGTCATCTTCGTCATAACTCATCTCTCCTTTTCTTTTGATGTATTTATTATATCATATTTAGTTTTCTTTGTCAAGAGTTTTTTAAAAATCTTTTTTGATTTTTTGGGCTGTTTTTCTTTTCCGAAGCAACCAATCTCATTTTGAAATCAGCCACCTGTACTTGTTAGAAACCTGACACCCTGTTCCCTCCTGACATTATACAGTATAGCACAGACCACTAAAAAGCGCAATAGGCAAAATGCACAAATTTCGGGAATTATTTTTGTTAATTATTTTATCATTTTTCCCTTGACAAAATTGGCGGCGTGTGGTATAATGGATTTTTCGGCGCGCAAGGAACGTGCGCGCCCCGCCGGCTTCATTTATAAAAAGGACGGGGTCAAACCCTGTCCTCACTTGCTATCATGTTTTTAATGAAGGTATCAGAGAAGTTGTCCCCAACTTTATCGCTCACATGGTAAGCTATACTCTCCATTACTGTAGAAATACCATACATAAAATCTTCTTTGCCATTTCTAGCATCATATTTGCCAACAAACATTCCACATTTACTCAAATCATTTAATACAATCTTATAAGCTAACTTTTTAAACATCTTTCATTCCTCCTTTGATAGTTTAATTATAGCATTATTTTAATTATTTGTCAATACTTTTTTTTTGCACGGGGCGGAAGTTTTTACACTTCCGCGCCCAAAAGCTCCAGCAAGCTAGGAATTATATCCTCATTAGCGTTAATTGTATCTCCTAATGTCCAGCCTTTTCTGACTTTTTCATTATCATCAACCAGAATTTGAAAACCACCTTTTTTTCTAGTGCAATCCGCTTTGGTTGTTCCATATTTTACAAGATGAATTTCATCATAAGGGAAGTTATATTTTTCAAGCCAAGCCTTTTTCGCTTCTCTAACTTTCATATCATATTCTTTACTAGCTTCCTTTGCTAACCAACTTGTTATTACAATTTCCCAACCACATTCTTTTAAGATTACAAGAATCGCATTGAGGATTTCCATATTATAAAGCGGACAAGCAACCTCATAAGGGCGAGGATTTTCGCTTCTCAGTTCATTTAACCAATTATCCACTCCATAAAGGTCTGCCAGAGTGCCATCCATATCAAAAACTAAAGCCTTTGTCATTTTGTTTTCCTCTCTTCCTTTTTTCTATATTTATTATAACACTTTTATTTTATTTTGTCAATAGTTTTTTTATTTTTTCAGAAGCGGATTTCTATTTCCGCTTCTGAAGATTTTTTAAAGTTCTTTCAACTACAATTTGCGCACCGTTGAATTTAACCTGGACTTCTTTACCATTGATATTTAAATCACCCTCAATATAAAACGGAACATTATCTTTTCCTCTAAAATCTTTACCATTTATTTCATTGATAATTCTTTCAAATTCTACACCTTTGTTATATTCACCGTTGAGAATTTCTTCTGAACCTAAGCAAACCGCGCCTTTTCTCATAAGCTGTTCTTGATATTTTTTTGTAAGTCTTAACTGAAGTTTTGCAGAACCGCCATGCTTACTTGATTCATGCTCAACCCGCATAAAACGAGGCATTATTTCCTCAACCTCTGCCATATATACCTCATGCTTATAGATGAATCCCAAGATATAGCTGTCCGCCGCGCTGAACTTCCGATAATTACGAATCATAGTTTCCTTTGTCATGGTCTGTACCTTCCTCTCTCTTGATGGTTTAATTATAGCACATGGGGCGCACGGTGTCAAGCATTTTTTGAAAATTTTTTAAAAAATTTTTTGATTTCGGGAAGTATCACGTTACCACTTTATCAGACTAAAGCGCCACAGTTTTACGCTTTAATGCGGCGAAGTGGCGAAGCGGGCCGTGCCGAGCACAAGCGGCCCGCCGAATCTTGGGCAAGGTCTATAGTAGAAAAAAGGGCGTTCCCGCCCTTCTAATTGTAGTATCTGATTTTGCCTTGTTCATATTTGTCATTTGCTGACATTCGACATCTCCGGAATATATTTTTCATAGTTCTGTCGCTGAGTGATACAGACTCTCCAAGTCTAGCCAGCTTATAGAAAGTTCTAAAGGCTTCCTTTACATTATTGAAGTACAGGTGCTGATTCCTTTTTACTATCCAAATTGTGTACCTTATGTTTTCTTTCATATTTATTTTCTCCTTTTCTTTTGATGGTTTAATTATACCATTTTTTCTATACGTTGTCAAGCATTTTTTTAAAAATGCTTGTGGCAATCAACCAGAACTTCTAACAGGTAGTCATGTAAAGTAGAGGCGGGAAGACTTTCCGCAAGTTCAGCAAATTCAATAGTTTCTTCAGCTTCAAAACCATACATTCTAATCATTTCGTCAATCAGTGCTTCTCTAGTCTTTGTCATTGTTGTTATCTCCTTTTCCTTTGATACTCTTATTATAACACTTTTTGTTAAACATGTCAAGCATTTTTTTTAAAATTCCCTCGCCCAGTCCACACTTGCTTTCAAGGGATACAAGTTGTTTTTGCCCTACTATTAACGACGGAGCGGATTTTGATGTTTCTTTGATTCGCCACAACTTTGCGTGGACTTACTAATAACCGCTTGCTGGGAGAGGGCTTTACACCGTCGGATTTTGAGGTTTTCCCTTACCTTGTAAATACATTATAGCACGGCCAGTCTAACTTGTCAAGCATTTTGGGAAAAATTTTTTAAAAAATATTTTTTATTTTTCTCTTGACAAATTGCTAGCCTCGTGGTATAATAGAATCTCGGCGCTCGCACGAAGAGTAGCGTACGTGCTCGCGCCGACCGCAAGAAAAGCAGGGTTTGTGCCCTGCTTATTTAACCATTACTTTTATAATTTCATCATCATGAATATTATTGTCTGTGTGGTTTGTGAACATAATCAAAATAACTTCGCTGTCCTGTTCAAAATCTGTAGTTTCATACTCCCAAAGGTTGCCTGTCTTATCCTCGAAGGTTGTTACTCCATGCTTTACACTATAAACTCTTGCGGTTCTATTATAAGTATTTTCAATTAACATAGAACCAACAAAACCTACTAGAAACAACATTGTTACAAAAAATCTTTTCATTATTTTTCTCCTTTGGTTTATTTTACCCTCGTCCAGTCCACCCGCACTTTCAAGGGTTGTGCGTTGTCTTTGCCCTACTATTTATATAGCGGAAGAAGTTCTTACATGGTCTTACTGCGGCAACTATGCGCCTTCGGCTTCTCCACCGTCGCCACCTTCTGCTGGAAGTGGGCTTTTATTCCGCTTTCCTTAACTCTGTATTTATTATAGCATATTTCTTTTAATTTGTCAAGAGTTACCACAAAGTAATTTGTGTATAATCCATTGATGTAACCGCCTCAGTGATTTCATCTCCCTCATTAAGCAAAGAAGATACTCTTACCTTAAAGCCTTTTTCTTCACATTCCTTAAGTAACTCTTGAAGTCTTTCAGCCATATTTTCCATTTCTTGCTCTCTCATTTAAAATTCCTCTCTTTCCTTAACTCTGTATTTATTATAACACTTTTTTCTTATATTGTCAATAACTTTTTTATTTTTTTAAGGTGGAGCGGAAGGCTTATGCCTTCTCACTCATTTCCTTCATAAGTTCCTCTATCTCCGCCTCTGCCCAATACAGTTCTTCACAAGTCACGTCCCACATCATTTTGTTTCCTCCTGTTTTGTTGTTCTCCTTAACTCTGAATACATTATAGCACGTACAAACGTATTTGTCAACAACTTTTTTAAATTTTTTTCATTTCGGGAGCAAAAATAATTACTTAAAATTTTTTTATTTTCTTCTTGACAAACTTGCCTCACACGTGATATAATTTTTCGGGCAGCGGCGACCGCGCTTGGTGGTAATTAAAAAGCAGGTTTATTACCTGCTTTAAAATTGGAAGTGGCTTTCATAATCACTGAATAACATTTTCCAAACTTCTTCATAACATTTTGCTTCCCTACATTTTGCTTTTAATGCTTCTCTTTCAGCAATTAGTTTTTGAATAATCTCATCTTGCGCTTTCAGAATTTTTACAACTTCAATTTTTTCTTCTAATGTCATTGTTTTTCTTCCTTTCCTTTTTTGTAATTTAATTATAACACGTAGAACTTTATTTGTCAATAGTTTTTTTAAATTTTTTGTCAACTCCTCACAGGATTGTGAGGAGTGACATAACATCAACATAACTCTGGCAAGTAAGTTCGCTTACTTTCTTTTCAAGGTATCTTTCAAGTATCCTCTTACCTACCCTTTCCCCGAGCCTTGAAACAAATGCTCTTTCAATCTTTCTATAAGTGGTATCATCTAATTCATAAACCTTAATGTTTTCATACTCTTGAATGGTTAAGAACTTCATTTTGTTTTCCTCTCTTTCCTCTTTCTGATTATATCTTAACACATTTGTTTTACGTTGTCAAGAGTTTTTTTAAAAATTTTTTAAAATCTTTGTTGCTTCAACAATTTATTACTGTACTACACTAAAGCGCGGAAACGGCTTAGGCTCGACCGTGTGCGCGTGCTTACACCTTTGCATTAAATGCGGGAACCCGCTTAACGACAAAAAAGCCCAGACTCTCAAAAAGAAAAGTCTGGACTAATGTTACATGGAGCGAACCGAGCTACCTACGACCGTAGGCGCTCTCCCTGTTATTCAAGGAATGAGTTGATTGCTTTGTAGCAAACATCTGCATTATCTTGTGAACGTGTGTCTTGCTTTTCTGCAAAGCCTGTCATGGCACACGTGAGCAAGTCTTTTACACTAACATAGTTAAGCACAAGACGCAAAGCAGACATTTCATCAAGAGTTATCTTACCCATGGTTTTGCTCCTTTCTCTATTCTTTTTATACTATTATTATACCAAAATTTTTAAAACATTTCAAGTAAAGACGCGGGAAGGCAAGGTCAATGGCGCTTCATACCTCGCTTCCCGCGTTCCCAAAATAAAGGTTTATTTATTTTCTTTCTTTTCTCTTGCTTCTTTTATCTTTTGTTCATCATACTCTCTCATTTTCATCTTTGTATAATGATACCTTAACAAATCAGCCTTACCCCAGCTTCTCTGAGCGCATATCTTTTGTATCCCATCTCTTTTCAGCTTATCTTTAAAAGCCTGTTCTCCTATTCTAGTTATTTCCTCTGCGTCTCTAATGATAATACAACTAACAGGTCTGTACTCTCCTGTTGTACAATACAAGGTTATTTGATACTTCTTCATCATCATAACATGTTTCCTCTCTTTCTTATTGTACTATTATTATAACACATTATCATCATGTTGTCAAGCCTTTGTATACCAATAGTGTATAGCATAGCTACCACAGTCACAGAAGAACCCAGCAAAGCAAGTAACATTAGGATTCTTTTTAAGTTTATTAAAGTAGTTTATCATTTGTCCTTTGTATCGGAATGTCTTTGTATACATCTTCTCCATGGTGTGACCTCCTTTAGTATACTCTTATGTATTCTCTCCTCTTATCTTGAGTATAGTATAACACACCTACGGGAAAACGTCAATAGGCATGTTGCACAAAAATTCTGGCGAAAAATTGTGCAACATGCTAAGTATCAGATGCCTCGGCTCGCTGCGACCCACAGCGCGCCAGCGTAGCATGCTAATAGCAAAATGTATTGTTTATAATAAATAAATAATTATAATAAATTATTGTTAATGATTTATTGAATAACTTATCATTCTCTTGTGATGAAGTGATTATTCTTATCTTATCATACTGTCTGCATCTGTTGAAGAGCTTTGACTACTTCTTTATAGCTTTAGAGGGCGGTGCTTTGACATCGCGACGTCGATGAATGATGCTACTCTACGCAGTGTTTGCATAGAAAGTATCCGGGGTATAATTTCGGGATTTTAGTTTGAAGATGCGTGAATCTGGTTTTGCCTCGACAAAAAAATCTCCAAATGTATTTTCAAAACTGAAATACGATATATTATTTTAAATTAAAATATAGTTATTCTTTATGCTTGTAAAATTCTTTCATTAGGCTCAAGGTTTTCGCTGTAACACCAGAAATTCTTTCTACATATGATTTATAACATTTTTCACATAAAAAATATTTACAAGGAAAGCCATATTGTTCTTGAGCAACATTTTTTTTCAAATCTTCGTCTGGAATCTCTATATCAGTTCCACAAACATAACATTTCATTCTATTAAACATTGTTCATCATCTCCTGAAAAATATCTTTCTTTGCATTAGCCAATCGTTTTAAAAACTTTTTTGAACAATCTGGACATACCTGATACTCAACATCCTTACCATTTTCTTCTGGAATATATATAGTATCACTTAAATCAAGCCCACTCTCAACTCTTTTATCACATATATAACATTTATATCTTAACATATAATCACCGTCCCATGCTTATTAACATTTTTCATATATTCAATCATATGCTTAGTTCCTCTACTTTTACCATCCCAAAAGGCAATCAAATAATCAGCATAATCACCCATTTGTTTATTTCTTATAATCCCAGCAGCTTTACCATATTTATTCCAATCTGCTAAAAAATATTTAATAGGATAATTAAACTCTTTTGCCCAACGCGCTCCTAACGCATCTGCACCCTTCGCACCACCGCATACTATTTCAATTTCTCTGCCTCTAGCTAGTCCGTCATCTAACAAATGAGCCATGGTTTCACATAATAAATCATAATTATCAAAGGTGCGGGAACCAGCTATAATAACCTTCATCTTTATATCCTCTCTATTTACTATAAAATACTGTATATGGTTCAAATACAAGAATAGCATGAATAGGATTCTTTATTTCGCCATCATGTCCAAAACAAATATATTCTGGTACAGCTTTCATTAAAAAGCCCTTATTATAAGAACCATCTCCTGCATCTTCATGTTGATATTCTTGTTTTTGCAAAAATTGTTCGATTATTTGAGCTACAATAAAATCACTAAAATCAAATTGATATTCTTGCCAACCCTCTGGCACTGGCATATTATGATAAATATAACCCACATAATATTTATCTTTAACAATTTGAAATATCAATCTTCTCTGTCCAATAGAATAACCAGCATAACCTCCATGCCTTTCAAGCCCAAACTTTAATGCTTGATATAAGCTCTCTCCAAAATTAAGTTCACCACTAATTTCAAGTTTTTGATTGCTACTAAACACGCGGAAACCGAGGTGTAAGACGCCACTCAGTAAGCTATAAAGCGCTTCGAGGGGCGGTCGCCGCCTTTATCCTTTCTCTTGTTTTTATCTTATATAAATATTATAACAAATTTTTAATGAAAAATCAATTAAAGTAAAAATTGACAAGAGAAAAAATTTTTGGTATACTGGTAATATAGGGTAGAAAGGAGAGCCTTTATGACAAATGTAGAAGATGAAAAAGACATTCTTGCTCTTGATGGGGAAACAATAGAGAATCATATGGCAGAAGAAGATATTAAGCCAGTGCGGAAACTAGATTTCTCTTTAACTGACCCAAAAGAGCGAAATGAATTGGTTAAGTTAATTATAGATGAAACGCCTCCTGAGCAATTAACCCCAAGATATTTAGAGATATTAGCTGATTATATTATTTTTGCCATGGATAAAGAAGAGCGGAAACAGAAAAAGATATTAACAGACAATAGGATGATAACTGTTAATAAGCGGGAAACTTCTTTCCAAGGCTTAGCTTGCCAGCTAGAGAATGGTGAAGATGGTATATATAATATGATAGCTAATGATAAAAACATAATTTTTACGCCAAAAATTAGTATCACTCAAGAAGATATTGATTCTATACCAGCTTTAAAAGAATTACGAGAAGCTATCTCAGTTGTAGAAGAACAAGAGAAAAGAGCTATGGGTAAAAAGAAGTATTTATTAAAGAAACAACTTATTGAAATGCGGCAGGACCAATATGTAATTAAGAACTCCGCGCGGCAGCCCATGTGTTTTATTAACGGGACTAAAAGTTTTTCTGGTTTAAATATGAATGAGCATGTGACAATAACAGAAGATGGACAGGTTAAAAGCGATGGTATTATAACACTATTTGACCCAAAACATGTTTCTGCTCTTTTGTGTAATTATTCTCGTTTAAAAGAAGATAGTTATGGCAAATTTTGGAGTGATTCTTATTTTATGATGGAAGATTTAGATAATTTAATAGAAAAAACATTAAAAGACAAGTATCCATTATATTATGATTTATTGATTTATAAAATTGACGGTAAGCAAAATGTAGAAATCCAACAATTATTATATGAAAAGCACGGTATTAAACATTCTGTTGAATATATATCTTCCTTGTGGCGCAATAAAATTCCTAAATTACTTGCGGAACAAGCTCAAGATGATTATTTAATTTGGCATTATACTATGGTTGAAAAAGGTAAATGGAAACGTTGTAGTAGATGTGGACAAATTAAATTAGCGCATAATAGATTCTTTTCTAAAAATAAGACAAGTAAAGATGGCTATTATAGCATATGTAAAGAATGTCGAAATAAAAAGAAAGGATGATATTATATGTCAAGTTGTACTTGTGAAAAATGTCATAAGACAATGGATGAAGACAATTTCTATACATATAAGAATGGTGAAAGAACTGAATTATGTAAGAAATGTCTTACCATGCACATAGATAATTTTAATCCTGATACATTCCTTTGGCTCTTGGAGAAAATGGATGTTCCATATATAGAGCAGGAGTGGAATGTATTAAGAGATAGAGCCTACGCAAAAAGTCCAACTAAAATGAACGGTATGTCAGTATTTGGAAAATATCTTTCAAAAATGAAGTTGAAACAATTTAAAGATTATACGTGGGCAGATACTGAGAGGATTAAAAAAGAAAATGAAGAAAAGGTAGCTGCGGCCGTCGCTCAACAGAAAAATGCTGAGGCGGAGTTAGCGCGGCAGTATGAAAATGGTGAAATTACAGAAGCGCAATATAAAACTTTGGTAAGTGTTGAAACGCTACACGCGGAAGCCCCGGTCTATGCGCCTCAACCCCAGATTATTGGTGATAATAATCCATATAATGAGTCTAATTTTATGAGTGAAGATGAATTGCCTGATGTTGGGGCGGAATTAACAGATGATGATAAATTGTATCTTGTTATGAAGTGGGGAAGACTTTATAAGTTAGATGAGTTAGTTAAACTAGAAAAAACTTATGTTGAAATGTGTAATGCATTTGAGGTTAATGACCCAGACTCTGACCAAACTTTGATGCTTATTTGTAAAACAGCATTAAAAATGAATAATGCCATAGATATTGGAGATATGGACGGATTCCAAAAACTATCTAGGGTATATGATACTTTGCGAAAGTCCGCAAAGTTTACAGCAGCACAGAATAAAGAACAGAAAAGCAATTTTGTTGATTCTATATCACAAGTTGTGGCTATGTGTGAAAAAGAAGGATTTATTCCTCGTTTTGCTACAGATATACCACAAGATAAAGTAGACTTAACTTTAAAGGATATGAACAATTATGTTCGTAAGTTAGTTACACAAGATTTAGGTTTTGGACAGCAAATTGAAGATTCTATCAAGAAACTTCAGATTCAGAAAGAAATGCGTGAACAAGACGATGAATATGATTTTGATGATGAGCATGATGTGCTTGATGATGCTGATTATGAAGAATATTATGGTCAGGCCGAAGAACAAAAGGAAAAAGACATGCAGTTAATGTATGGAAAGGAGTCTGACTATGGCATTAGCTAAATTATTAGAGTTATCAGAAAATAAAAATATGCAAAAAGTAGGCATATCAGAAGAAA
This sequence comes from uncultured Bacilli bacterium, assembly GCA_947632375.1. GTDB lineage: Bacteria > Bacillota_I > Bacilli_A > RF39 > UBA660 > UMGS1124. Next base: position 41,725 of record CANRPF010000004.1, on the reverse strand, counting down.
GATTAAAGGCGATTATTCCTGTTCTCAGGCAGTATATCGCCTATTGGCGTGAGTATCCAGATATGTTTGTAGAGTTTTTATGTGGCGATAATCCAGAAAACTTTCAATTATATTTTTATCAAAGGGTTTTTCTACGCGCGGTCATGCGTCATAGATACGCGTATGCTACATTTCCGCGTGCTTATTCAAAATCTTTCTTATCTGTGCTTATTTTAATGATTCGTTGTATCTTATATCCTGGCAGTCACTTATTCGTAACAACAGGAGGAAAAGAGCAGGCCGCGGGAATCGCAAGAGAAAAGGTAGAAGAATTGTGTAAACTTATCCCAGGTTTAAAGAATGAAATTAACTGGGAAAGAGGTAAGTCTAAATCTTCTAAGGATAACGTTGAGTATATTTTTAAGAGTGGAAGTGTACTTGATATTATGGCAGCAAGACAGTCTTCTCGTGGTAAGCGTGCTACAGGTGGACTCGTAGAGGAATGTATTCTAGTTGACCAGACAATGTTGAATGAAGTAATAATCCCTAGATTCTGGGGCCTAGCAGCGTGAGCTGTTAGTGAAAACGGCGTGAACCTATGATAAAAGGGTGTCGCATAAATGCGGCTAACGGTGGACAGTCAAAAATACCGTGCCAAGCCTATGTTTATAGGAAGGTGTAGAGACTATTGGTGATGAGTGTAGCCAAGTAGGGTTGAGTTTATCGCAACTCCAAGCGCGCCGCAACTAACACTTTGGACAAAGTTAATAAATATATTTATTCCGAAAATGAAGTATTCATAGATGGGATAAGTCCGATAAACAAGGAGGATGCTTTAGATGTGGAAGAAATATATTTTTAATGGTAAAGAAACAGATTATAGTATATCAGATTGCGGAGAGGTAAGAAAAGATACTAATAACTATATATTATCGCAATCAATTCAGCAAGATTATAAGTTTGTAACATTATTAATTGAGGGACACCAAAAAAGAATGCGTGTTCACCGATTAGTAGCAGAAACATATATAGATAATCCAGATAATAAGCCTTATGTTAATCATATTAATGGTAAACGTGATGACAATAATGTTGAAAATCTTGAATGGGTTACTCCTTCTGAAAACACTCAACATGCGGTAAAAACTGGATTAATGAATAATGGAAGAAAAAAAGCTGTTATTCAATATAATTTAGATGGAGAAAAAATGATGACATTCGAAAGTGCTACTGAAGCTGCTCGACAAACTGGCGGGTCGCAAAGTAAGATTACAATGTGTTGTCAAAGAAAAAGACAAACTGCTAATGATTACCAATGGAGATATGCTGATGATATACAAGATGTGATAAAAGTTCAAAAATTATTTATAACTGGAAAAAGAGTTGCTCAATGTGATGAAGATGGTAATATATTAAATATTTATCCAAGTTTTAAAGCTGCTGCTGAGGCAGTTCATGGAACATCTTCAGCAATAAGTAGAGTTTGTAGTGGCACAAATATTAGACATAAAGGTTATAAATGGAAGTTAGTTGAAGAGATAGTCCAAGAGGATATTGAATAAATATCCTTTTGACAATGAACGTTAACAGGCGCCTTCCAGATGGTTCCCGCCATGAAGAAGAATTAGTAAATAAAAGTCAGATTTTTGTTACTACCGCAGGTTGGAAGAGTACGTTCGCATACGAAAAGTTGATTCAGACCTTAATTCAGCAAATTATTGAACCAGAAGAAGCGATTGTATTAGGCGGGACTTGGCGTGTTCCAGTAATGGAAAAGTTATTACAGCGCAGTTTCATTGAGGAATTAAAGCTTGATGGTACTTATAATGATGCTTCTTTTGCTCGTGAATATGAGTCAGAATGGTCTGGAGATGCTGAAAATGCTTTCTTTGATTCAGAAAAGTTTGATAAATATAGAGTTCTTTTACAAGCAGAACATGAATATAGTGGAAGAACATCCAAAAATGGATATTATGTTATTGGTGTTGATGTAGGTCGTTTCAAATGTACAACAGAGGCTTGTGTTATTAAAGTTACACCTCAACCTCAAGGAGCTAGTATTAAATCTTTAGTGAATTTATATACTTATGAAGCAGAAGATTTTGAAATGCAAGCTATTAACATTAAGAAATTATATTATAAATATAAAGCTAGAATCTGTGCTATTGATGCTAATGGTCTCGGTGCTGGTTTAATTGACTTTATGATTAAGGCACAGGTAGACCCAGAAACTGGAGATGAACTTCCGCCTTTTGGGGTTGAAGGTGGAACTTCTGAAGATGTAACAGAGCCATATAAAAAAATTAAAGGTATTGGTGTTGAAGAAAATGCTATGTATTTAATTAAAGCTAATGCTCCAATCAATACAGAAGCACATACATATATTCAAACTCAATTATCTAGTGGCAAAATAAAATTCTTAATTGATGAAACTACGGCGAAAGGTAAATTATTATCAACCAAGATGGGACAAACAATGGACCCAGAAAAACGTGCTGAATATTTAAAACCATATACATTAACTACTATATTAAGAGAACAAATGTTAAATCTTGTAGAAGAAAATGAGGGTGTAAATATTATTTTAAAACAATCTTCTAAAGGTATTAAAAAGGATAAATTTTCTGCTTTTGAATATGGATTATATTATGTGAAGAAAGATGAAGATTTAAAGAATAAACGTAAAAAGAGGGATATAAAAGATTTCATGTTTTTTGGTCATGGTTAATTAAATGGCTAGAAATATTTTTTATATTACAATAGAAGTTTAAGGAGGATACAATAATGCGTGCTAGCCGAGGAGAAATTAAAATAGAAGAAATTTTACAACAAGCTGGATTGATTTTTGAAGAAGAATATAGTTTTCCAGATTTGGTCAGCACAAATGGTAGACCCTTGAGATTTGACTTTGCTGTCTTTGATGACAATAGAGACTTAGACTTTTTAATAGAATTCCAAGGTATACAACATTATGAAGCTAAGAGTAAATTTGGCGGATTATCTGGATTAAGAAAACAACAGTTTAATGATATGCAAAAAAGAGAATATTGTGCAAAACATGATATTACGCTTGTTGCTATACCATATTGGGATGAGGGTCGAGTAGACTATGATTATATAATGCGGGCGGCGGGGTACTAAGCGCCACTAATCTTGGTCTCCGCGCCTTTTATTTATATATTAAATATATAAGTATAGCAAAAATTGACAAGACTCAAAATTTTTGGTATACTATTGTTAGAAAGAACGAGGTGTAATTGTGGTTAATAGGATACAAGAAATAAAGAAAAAAGGCTTTAATATGGTACCTACTGATGACAGATATTCACCTGCTGGCTATAATCCAGTTGACTTTTCTAAGATAAAACTTAATTCAAAAATTTTAAAAGATGCTATTTATGATTTGAATGTATATAAGAAAGTCAATCCACGTTTGGGCGATAAAGAATTTATAATGCGAGCTATCAATAATGGTAATTATGATGATATGAGAGAAATTTCTGATTTCTTTTATAAAACAAGTGGTATTTATTCTCGTCTTTGTCGCTATATGGCTTACTTATATAGATATGATTGGATGGTTACGCCATACATTAACCAAAATTCAAATAGCATTAAGAAAGAAAAAATTGTTGATGATTTCAATAAAGTATTATTATTTTTAGATAATTTCCAAGTAAAGCGTTTTTTGGGTGAAGTTGCTCTTAAAGTAATTAGATATGGATGTTATTATGGTTATATAATTCAAAAAGATAATACGGCATATATTCAAGAGCTTCCGCCAAAATATTGTAGAACTAGGTTTTTTGTTGATGGACATCCTGTAGTAGAATTTAATATGCGTTATTTTGATGATTTATTTACTGATTCTATTCAAAAAATGCGTATATTAGAACTATTTCCTAAAGAATTTAAACGTGGTTATATTTTATATAAAGAAGGAAAATTACCACCAGATTATGCTGGAGATACAAGTGGTTGGTATTGCTTAGACCCAACATGTGTTATTAAATTTAATATCAATGATGAAGATTTTCCTGCTTTTATTTCTGTCATTCCAGCAATTATTGATTTAGATGATGCTAAGGGTTTAGATAAGAAAAGAATGGCACAAAAATTATTACGTTTAGTTATTCAAAAAATGCCAATAGATAAGAATGGGGATTTAGTATTTGATGTAGATGAAGCTCAACAACTGCATAATAACGCGGTTCGCATGCTTGGAGATGCATTAGGTCTAGAAGTATTGACTACTTTTGCTGACGTAGATGTTGCAGATATGTCTGATAATAGTAATACAAATAGTAGCGATGAATTAGCAAAAGTTGAACGTGGCGTATATAATGAAGCTGGTGTATCTCAAATGCAGTTTAATACAGATGGTAATATTGCTCTTGAGAAATCTATATTAAACGATGAAGCATCTATGTATAATTTACTGGTGCAATTTGAAGCATTTTTAAATGATATAATAAAACCTTTTAATAAAACTCCTAAAAAGGTATATTTTAAGGTACAAATTTTAACAACTACTATTTACAATTATAAGGATATGGCTAAGTTGTATAAAGAACAAACACAACTAGGCTATTCTAAAATGTTACCTCAAATTGCTCTTGGTCAAAGTCAAAGTTCAATCTTGGCTAATGCTTACTTTGAAAATGAGATATTAGATTTAGTTAATATCTTTATTCCTCCATTGATGTCTAGCACTATGAATGTTGATGCTTTAAATAAAAGTAGAAATGGAAGTAATACAGAGGGAAATGGAGAAGTAGGAAGAAATGAAAAGCCAGATGATGAAAAGTCAGAAAAGACTATTCAAAATAGAGAATCAATGAACTAATAGGAGGCAAATAGTATGAGTAAAGTTTCTTTTGCTTCAATTAGTAATCCAGAATTTATCAATTTACAACCTTTGGACATAAATCCTTTAATGTCAGCTTGTGAAATTAAAGTATTTTATCTGGGACAAAACAGAAATAGAAGTTATATTGATAAAGAAGTGGCTACTGAAATGGCTAAAACCTTGCGCGGAGCCCCGATTGTGGGATACTATAACGAGGAAAAAGGCGATTTCAGAGACCACGGAGACCAGATGGTCTGGGATGGTGATGGTATTCAATTTAATTGTTTAACTAAGCCATATGGTTTTGTTTCTCCAGATGCCAAAGTATGGTTTCAAAAATTTGAAGAAACTGATGAATTTGGAAATACTACTGAGCGTGAATACTTAATGACTACTGGCTATTTATGGACTGGACAATTTGAAGAATGTCAACGGGTTATTGATGAAGGTCGTCCACACTCAATGGAGTTAGATGATGATACTTGTGAAGGTCATTGGGCAGAAGATTATAATAAAAATATAGAATTTTTTATTATACATGACGCGATATTTTCAAAGTTATGTATTTTAGGAAAAGATGTTGAGCCATGCTTTGAAGGTTCAACTGTTACTGCTCCAGAAGTCAGTAAGAATTTTACAATAGATAATAATTTTTCGCAAACTCTTTATACTATGATGCAAGAGTTAAAATTTGCGTTAGAAGGAGGAGCCAAGATGGTAGAAACTAATGTTCAGGTAACTACTGAGCAGCAAGAAGAAGTAAAATTTTCTGCTACTCAGGACAATTTAGAACAAAATAATACCGCAGAAAATAATGTTTCTACAGAAGAAGGTAGTGCTGAGACTTCTTTTGAAAAGAAAGAAGATGAAGAAGAGAAAAAGCCTACTGAAGAATCTTCTGAAGAAGATAAAGACAAAGAGGATAAAGAGAAAGTTACAAAGAATGCTTGTCAAGATGATGATGACGATGATAAAAAGAAATATACAGTTTTAGAAACACAGTATAATGAGTTATCTAAGAAGTATAATGAAATGGAAACCGCTTATCAATCTCTAGTTGAGTTTAAAAATCAAATTGAGAATGAGAAGAAAGATAAGATGATTGAAAGATTCTTTATGTTGTCAGCAGAAGACAAGAAGGATGTAATTGATAATAAATCTAAATATAGTTTAGATGAAATTCAATCAAAACTTTCTGTTATCTATACAAACAAACAACTTGAACTAGAAAATCAGAAGAAAGACAAAGAAAATGATAAGGAAAAAGATAGTGATTCTTCTGATAAACCTGGTGTGATTACGTACAGTATTTCTAGTGACAGTCCTGCTAATTTACCTGATTGGGTTAAGGCTGTACGTGAAACAGAACAACAAATAAATGCTTAATTGATTATAAATAGGAGGATAGAAACATGGCTAATATTACAAGAATTGGTTTTGGCCAAGTTGAGCCTAATCATCTTTCTGGTATTGTTACTGGTCAGATTTTAGCACAGCTACCTACTGCCGATGCTATGGGCGATGTTATTGAAAATGGTAGATTTGCTAAATATGATTATGCAACAGGTGAGGTAAACCTTACTGGTAAAGGTGAATGGATGTTAATTTATAACGAAGAAAAACTTTATGATGAAAGAAAACAGTCTCATAAAGATTTCGCTATGATTAGAGATAAGTACATTCCTGGCCGCTTTGATATGAAAAAGAATGATTTGAGTGGTGCTAAGGGTGCTATGTATCCTAGATTAATTTCAGTATTGCTTGGCGATATTTATACAACTAACTGCTTTGGTAAAAATGAAGGCGGCGCTGACGCTAAAGTAACATCTGATGTTGATTATGATACTGTTGAATATTTGTGTGTAGATGAAAAAACTGGGTATCTTAAAAAGTATGAGAATCATGCTGAAGAAGAGAAGAGTAACTCTCCTGTATTCCAGGTTGCTAAGAGATACACAATGCCTGATGGCCAGCAAGGTCTAAAGATTATGAGAATTAAATAATATAGGAGGAAAATACTATGGCATTAGATAAGAATAGTTTAATTGAATTGGCAAGAGCTAGTGCTAAGGCTTCTTTAAATCCTTCTATGACATTTACAGTTGGAGACCAGAAGTTATCAGCATCTGCATTGGAAGCTACATTTATTAAGGAATTAAATGAATTGGGTAAAGATACACAGAGCTTCCGCGATAATCAGAATTTAATCTTTACCTTGATGGAAGTTGGATTAACAGAAGTATTACCTGTTAAAGTTTTACAGCGTTATGGTGACTTCGCTGACATTCAGACTTATGCACAAGGTGTAACACCTGTATTTAGAGTAAGAATTAGTGAAGCATCTAAGAAGAGAGCAAAACAGTTTGTAACCAAAGTTGGTTTGGCTGGTCGTTATGAAACCTTCAAGCTAGATGGTTATACATTGGAAGTTCCAACAAGCGCAATCGGTGGAGCTGCTAGAGTAGAATGGGAAGAGCTACTTGATGGTAGAATCACTATGAATGATTATTATAGTTTAGTGCTTGAGGGTATGGATGAGGCTATTTATCGTGAAATCGCTAAGGCTCTTGAGTCTATGATTAACGCAGTTGGCGCTCATAATGTAACTCACCAATCTTCTTTCAAAGAGACAGAGATGGATAAATTGTTATCAGTAGCCGATGCATATGGTAGAGCTACTATTTATTGCACATTTGAATTTGCTGCTACAATGTTACCATCAGATGCTTCTTGGGCTTCTAATACTATGAAGGAAGAAATTTGGAATAATGGTTATTTTGCAAATTATAAGGGTCACAGAGTAATTATTCTTCCTCAATCTTTTGAAGATGAAACAAATGCTACAAAGGTAATTGACCCAAGATATGCTTACATTCTTCCTACAGGAACTGAAAAGCCAGTTAAGGTTGCTTTTGAAGGAACCGCTCAGGTAAAATCTTTTGACAACAGAGACTGGTCAAATGAAATCCAGACTTATCAGAAAGTTGGAGTTGCTACTTACTTAATGCATCCAGGTATCTGCATTTATGAGAATACCTCTTTGAGTAAGAATATGTAATTTTGAGATATAGGGAGAATAAAATTTAATAGAGATATTATTTTTATTCTCCCAATTTTTTTTAAGAGATAAAAGGAGAAAAAATGAATAAGGATACAATGATTAAGGTTGTAAATAGATGTACAGGAAGAGTTGGTTATTATATTCCTGAGTTAAGAGTAGACCGTCAATTCTCAGCAAAAGAAACAAAAGACATTTCTTTTGAAGAACTTGAAGCTCTTTCTTTCATTCCAGGCGGCATGCCTATTTTGCAAAATTATCTAGTAATTAGAAATGAAGAAGCATTAAAAGAATTAGGACTAGAAGTACAACCTGAATATTATTATACAGAAGAAGATATTAAGAAGTTGTTAGAAACTGGAACATTAGATGAATTTCTTGATTGTTTAGATTTTGCTCCAGAAGGAACTATTGATATAGTCAAGAAAATATCTGTTGACCTACCTCTTAATGATGTAAGCAAGAGACAGGCATTATTAGATAAGACTGGTTTTGATGTTGCTAGTGTTATTAAAGTAAAAAATACTAAATATGATGGAGAAACTGATGATGCGGGCACTGGTGATAAGACAAAAACCGAGGGCAGAAGAGCAGCGATTCCAGCTGTTAACTCAGAAAGCGAAGTCCCGCAACGTAGAACAACTCCAAAATATAAAGTAACTACAATTAAAGAGTAATTTAATTGGAGGTGTAATATGGCTAATCAAACTACACCTTTCTCAAGAATTTATGATTGTTTTTTAACTAAAATTACTGATGATATGTATATGGAATGGACTGAATTGGAAACTTTTGCACATTTGCAAGACCTTTTAATTGCTGCTATTCCTAAGTTTGAATTTCCACGAGTTGATATTTTTGACTATGAATTAGGTAATGATTGTGAAGATATTGTAACTTATTGTGGAGTCGAGAGTAATTATCATCAAGTACAAGCACGCATTTATTCAGATGGACATTTTAATAGTGCTTTTAATTTAGAAGAGGTTAATATACTTGCAGTATATATGATTGTTGAATGGCTAAGCCAACAATTAGCTAGTATTGAAAATACTAGAATGAAATACAGTGGAACTGACTTTAAGTTTACATCACAAGCTAATCATATGCAAAAGATTTTAACGTTGAAGAAAGATTATGAGCGTGAAGGTTTTCATTTACAGAGATTATACAAGAGAAGAAAACCTGATAAAGATGGTATTATGCGTTCCACTATGGGCATTATCATAGAACCTCCAGATGAGGTGATTTTATGATAATTAAATATAATGCTGATATTGATAATAGTGCTATTCAAGCTAATTTGAAGCGGTTAACGAATCAAACTTATAAACTTTTGCCCAACCGCGAAGAAAATGTTGATTGGGAGAAGCCATTGGGCACAATTATAGAAGAATTTGCAGGTATGGATAGTCTCTTAATAAATGAACATGAAACATTATTTAGTTTATTATGTAAACTTGAAGGATTATTTACTCTTACTGGTCCAGATGATTTTATGATGTTTAGAAGAACAATTTTTGAATGCTTGGGTTTAATAGATAATTTAAAGAAGGCTATTATGCCTCTGAAGGAGGTATAATATGTCTAGCTTAGAAAATCTAAAAAGTAGATTAAATTATCAGGGCGGGAATCAAGGTCAAAGGATGAAAGAAGATAAACTTAGAGCGCTTAAGAAGGCACTCTTATACTCTTATCAAGCAGAGACCGCTCGTTTAGCAGATGGTCGAGAGTTTAGATGTTTAATAAATCCTGATAATTTAAAACCTGATTATGATAATAAAATACTTTCTATTCCATATAGAGATATATGTTTAAATAAACCTAAAGTTGGTAAAACAACTGAGGGAGAAGAAGAAACTGGAATAAAGCCAGGAGATGTTTTTGAATGGGTGGAGGATAACTCTTTTTGGATAGTCTATCTAAGATATCCAGAAGAAACTGCTTATTTCAGAGCTGATATACGTAAATGTGAATCTGAAGTTGATATAAATGGTAAAAAATATAAAATTTATATCAGGGGTCCTGTCGAAACTACGATTCAATGGAATCAGAAAAAGGGTGATGAGTGGAATGATATTAACTACTCATTGATTATATATGTTACGAAAAATGAAGAAACATTAGCCTTTTTTCATAGATTTCAAAAGGTTGAAATTGATGGCAATATGTGGGAAGTTAAAACAGTAGACCCATATCATGGTGATGGTGTTATTGAAATCAATTTAGGCGAATGGTATAATAATACAATAGAAAAAGATATGCAAGCTAAACCACAACCAGAACCTGAGATTGATAAAGATAGTATCTATATTGAAGGTCCTAAAGAAGTTAGAGTCTTTGATATGGATTGTATATATACAATAAAAAATGCGGGCGGCGGTACCTGGTCCGTTGATTCACGAAAGGCAACCATAAGCGCGCAAGACCCACAAACCGCGTCCTTAAATATAGTTTCTGGTAAAAGTGGTACATTTACTTTAACTTATACTAGAGATGGAGAGCCAGATATTACTTTACCTATAACAATTAAATCATTTTAAGAGATAAAAGGAGTTAAATATGAAGAGAGATTTGATTTTAACAAGACCTATTACTTCATCTTTTCTCTCTTGTGAAAAAGACACTGAGAGGATATTAAGGAGACTCTTTATAGAGAGTCAGCCTTATAGTGATATTTTAAAAAGGTTATTAGTTATTAACACTAAAGATTGTTTGGATGATAAAGAAAATCCAGAATACTTAGCTAAACTAAAAGAGATGGATTTAGGAAAGTTAAGGGATGAAGGATATATTAAATTAGAACCAAAAATTCGTTTGCCTGAACATGAGGAAGTGAAAGCATATATCATCCTTACTTTTGATAATTTTACTCCTAATCCTACGAATCCAGAGTTTCGTGATTGTATTGTAACTTTCGACATAGTTTGTCATACTGACTATTGGGACATAGGAAATTATAGATTGAGACCATTAAAAATAGCAGGTTATATAGATGGTCTTTTAAATAGAACGAGGTTGACTGGTATTGGTACATTTCAATTTGCAGGGTGTAATGAATTGATTTTAAGTGAAGATTTATCTGGATATACATTAACTTATAAGGCAATTCATGGCAGCGATGACCAAATACCAGATAAAGACTAATGTTAAATGAATTGCAGCTTTTATCTGGTATTGATATTCCTTTTGTGGAAGCACAAGTCAGTATACATCAACCTACTATAAAAGAAATAGCATATATAGGTGAAGAGGCTTTTTTTACAGGTTGTGGTTTATTAAATTTTTCTAAAGATATTTTAAATACTGAGGACAAAATTAGTTTAGAGAATAAGACTAATTTTGAAGTATTTATGTCAATAATGAGGGATAAAAATACGGCTTTAAAGCAAAACAAAGTTAGTGCAATGATGGTTTTAACTTTATTATTTCCAGAGTATAATATTCAATTAAATGATAATGGTATAGCACTAATTAAAAAAAATGAACCTCCGCATTTTATTAGTAAGTTAAATTTTGAAGAATTTAAAACTATTTTAGTAAAAATGTTTTGCTTAGATAGAAAAAGTAAAGACGATTTAGCTTACAACCCTCAAGGTAGTAAAGCCAAAGAAATTGCTGAAAAGTTAATGCGGGGAAGAAAAAGAGCTGCCGAATTAAAGGGTGAAAATCCAGAAAAGGTAGCTGTATTAAGTCGTTATATTTCTATATTAGCAGTAGGAGAATCTAAATCAATAGATTCTCTTTTGCAGTATACTGTTTATCAACTTTTTGATGAATTTGAACGCTTTAATTTAAAGACTGATTTTGACGCTTACTTCCAAATGAAGTTAGTTGGAGCAAAAGATTTAGAAGAAGTTGAGAATTGGATGAAAGACATCCACTAAGTTTAAATAAAATTTCAATAAGGAGGAAATTTTAAATGAAATTCGGTGTACGCGAAATTTGCGATGTTGTATTTAAGGCAAAAGCAGACACAAAGATTGGTGATAAATGGTTTAAGAAAGGCCAGCCAGTTCTTTACATCGATTCAGCTAAGACCTCTACTATGGAAGGCGCTGCTACTACAGTATATGCTACTGGTGGTAAAGGTAATACTCGTTTGGTAGCTTGGGAAGGTGAAAAAACTTTAACATTTACAGTTGAAGATGCTTTACTTTCACCTATGGGATTTGCAATCCTATCTGGTGCAGGTCTATTCCAGGGTAATTATGCTAATAATCAAGTGCATGTTCATAGAACATCTCAGGCTTATAGTAGCAAAGATGAAATCGATTTAACTGATGCTTTGAATGAAGATGAAAAGATTTGTCCAACTGCACCTATCTTCGCTGTTCAGGCCGAGGAAGATGGTTCTATTGAAGGAACTATGTTGGAAGGTCTAAGAGTTGATGAAAAAACTGGTAAGAAACTTACTGGTACAATTCCAGCTAGTAAATCTTATTTTGTTGATTATTATGTAGTTAAAAATTCTACTGTTGTAGATGAATTGCAGATTGACGCTGAGAACTTTGGTGGTTATTACTATGTTGAAGCTAGTACGCTATTTAGACGTCAAAATGATGGTTTCGATATGCCTGCTGAATTGACATTCCCGAATGTTAAGATTCAGTCTAACTTTACTTTCTCAATGGCATCAACTGGTGACCCATCAACATTTAGCTTTGTAATGGATGCATTCCCAGGATATACATACTTTGAGCCAAGACGTAAAGTATTGTGTGCTATTCAGATTATCAATGACCCACATGCTGCTGGTTCTACTATGCTACCTGTATTTCCACATAATGATGAGGAGTCTATTCCAGAAGCTGATACCGATAGTGTTTCTCCATTCAAGGCTGTTGATTTGAAGATGGAGATAAAGATTGGTGAAGAGGGCGACGGAAAGACGGCTGCTGACTTATTAGAGGACGTTCCTGTTATTACAGACTTAGGTAATGTTACTGCTACAATGAAGAAAGTAACAGAATGGACTACGTTCAGCAGCGACTCCAGTGAACAAAGTGGCTTCTATTTCCCAGTTACAGTAGATGTACCTAATGCAAAGAAGATGAAAATGGAGAAGAGTACCACTTCACACGGGGACTATAATAGTCCAGCTAAAATAGTAGATTATGACCCAATTATTGTAGCAAGAGTTGCTAGTCAAGATGGTAAACAAATCATCAATGATATTAAAGTAACTTTCTATGATAGCGATTCTACACAAGATGATACACATAAAATTGCTGAATCAGAGTTACACTTTGACAATGTAACTTTCAAAGATGCTAAAAACTAATAAATTATAATAGGGAGGACTAAGTCCTCCCTTTATTTTTTTATAAGGAGGCATATAATTTGATTAACGCAAATGGAATTTCAGTAGAATTAGAAGAAAGTACAGCAGATATTATAACTAATGAACAATTAAATGCAATAGACACACCATTGAAAGACGCAGTAGAAATAGATATACAACAACTGCGGGCGGCGGCTAATGAGTATTTAATCGAGGTCTCCGCGCTTTCAGTTGAGATTCAACAATTTCAGAATTTATTACAAAGACAAAGAAATTTAAGAAGAGCTAATGCTAATTATTCAGAGATAGAAGAATATATACAAAACAAAGAGCAACAATCTGTATTTTTACGGAGCGATATTCCAAAGCGTTTTTATGCTGCAACATTTAAGTTTCAGGCTGCTCTGAATGCTTTTATTGGCCAAAAAGTAGTAATGGTTTTTGTTTATGAGAATAATAACGGTGAACCAGAACTTTATGAAATTAAAGATGAAGACTTATTAAAATATGATGTAGCTTCAAGAACAAATAATTTTGTTGCACGTTATAATCCAACTCAAAAAGATTTAGAAACATCCATGGAAAGATTGAAAGTAGATGAGGCGTTTAATTTTAATCTTATTGGTTTAAAAACTACTTATAAAGAAGTATTATTTAGATATAGAGTAAGCAGAAAACATAATAATCGTATTGTATTATGGCAAAATCCTAGCAGAGTCTGGCATCATGCTTTTATTAGCGCTGAGGGTGATATTAACGAAACTTATGCTGCTATTGTATTATTAAATAAGAAAAGTCCAGATTTTAATAGTGATATTGAATTAAATGTTGAAGCGTTCGTGCATGAAACTTTTAATGTAGATAATGAGTCTGGTATGTTAGCAGGAGACGTAACAGTTGGCAATATAGAATATGGTATTAAATCTGCGGGAGCTTCCGCTTTGAGTGCTAGACAGTTGATTATTATGGCAAAAAAGGTTATATCTGATGCTACTTTTGATAAACAGGCTTTATTAAAGGAAAAGCAGAAATTACATGCTAGAGCTAGAACAAGAAATAAAGAATTGGTTGGCGATATTGAGAAAGAAATTTATAATGATATAATACAAGCCACCACAATATAAAATTCTAATACTTGACAAATAAAAATTTTTGTGGTATAATATAAATAAGAAATGAGATAAAAGGAGAAAAAGTTTATGGTAAAATTTTCTGATTTGCAAATTAAGGTAAAAGAAGAAAATACGACTTTTAACTTTAATGGTAAGACGGTGCAAGTAAAATCATACATTCCCATTAGAGATAAATATGATTTAATTATGATTACTTTACAAAAATCTAAAGAGGATGGTTTATATAATCCAATTAAAGTTGATATATTCTTTCATTTACATCTAGTATATATGTATACAGACATTGAATTTTCTGATGAAGATAGAGCTAATGAAGAAATTTTATATGATAAGTTAGTTAATAGCGGTTTTATGCGTGCATTTTTAAATAAAATGAATGAAGAAGAATATGATTTATTGTTTTCATATCTTCAATCATTGATTAAGGATAATATGAAATATAGAAATAGCGCGGCCGCGATCATTCAAAGTTTAATCCAGGATCTTCCAGCTAATGCCGAGGCCGCCCGCCAGATTGTAGATAGTTTTGACCCAAGTAAATATCAAGAGGTCATTAAGTTTGCGGAAGCCGCAAATGGAGGAAGACCTATACCAGGAATGAGAGCTAACTTGCAAGTATTAGATGACGGCAAGTAAGGTCAAAATACGTTAATTGAAATGCCTTTATTATCATAATATGATAGTAAAGGCATTATTTTTATGTTTAGCTTCTTTAAAGGAGGTAAAAGGATTATATGGCTAATAGAGTTCAAGTTCAAGTTGGCTATACTGTTGACAAAACTGGATTAGCAGAAGTCACACAGGCATTAAGACAAGTACAAGACGAAGCTAAAAATGCAATAAAATCTGGTACTATTAGTAATGAATTAAGAGAAGCTGCGAGTGCAGCAAAACAGTTAGAAGGAATATTAAATGAAGCATGGAATAGTAAGTTAGGACAATTAGATTTAAGTAGATTAAATTCTAGTATTAAAGAATCATATGGTAATGTTGCTAACTTAAAAGCCACAATGGAGGCATCTGGTGCTACCGGCGCTGCGGCTTATAATAGAGTTGCTTCATCTATTTTAAATACAAATTTACAATTAAAACAAGGTAGTAAGTTATTAAACGATATGGCAACCTCAATGGCGAATACTGTCAAGTGGGGAGTTGCTTCAAGTATATTTAATAATATTACTGGTTCTATTCAAAAAGCATATTATTATACATTAGATTTAGATAGAAGTTTAAATGATATTAGAATAGTTACAAGTAAATCTGCTGATGATATGGATAAGTTTGCGGTTAAGGCAAATAATGCTGCTAAGGCTCTTGGTCAAAGCACAACGGCATATACCAACGCATCTTTGATTTATTATCAGCAAGGTTTAAGTGACGAGGATGTGGCTGCAAGAGCGGAAACTACATTAAAAGCAGCTAACGTTACTGGTCAAAATGCGCAAGCGGTATCTGAGCAGTTAACTGCTGTATGGAACGGTTATAAAGTTAGTGCTGATGAAGCTGAATTGTATGTAGATAAGTTAGCAGCAGTAGCTGCAACAACAGCTTCAGACTTAGAAGAATTAAGTGTTGGTATGAGTCGAGTTGCATCAGCAGCTAACTTGATGGGTGTTGATGTTGACCAATTAAATGCGCAATTAGCAACAATTATTTCAGTTACTCGTCAAGCTCCTGAATCTGTTGGTGTTGCATTAAGAAGTGTATATGCTCGTATGTCAGATATTCAAGCTGGTCTCGATACTGAGACTACTCTTGATAATTATACTGAGCAAATGGCTCAAATGGGTGTAAATGTACTTGATGCAAATAATAAGTTGCGTGATATGGGTGATGTTATTGAGGAAGTCGGAGATAAATGGAATACAATGTCTCGTGAACAGCAGGTATTCTTGGCTCAGGCTATGGCGGGAACTCGTCAGTATAACAACTTACTCGCGCTATTTGATAACTGGGACGCATATAATGAAGCATTAGAAACATCTGCAAATGCTATGGGTACTTTACAAGACCAGCAAGATATTTATATGGAAAGTACTGAAGCTCATTTGCAGCAATTAAAAACAGAAGCAGAAACTACATATAGTATTTTGTTTAATGCTGATACTGTTAATGATTTTACTTCAGCATTAACAGGAGCATTAGGAGTTTTTAATAACTTCTTACAAGGTATTGGTGGCGGAGGAGCTAGTTTCTTATATTTTGGTTCATTAGTAGCTAAAGTATTTAATAACCAAATTGGTGGTGCTATTGAGAGACAGATACAAAATATGGAAGCATTGAAAGCTAATAATAATGCCATCCAAATGAAACAAGATGTTATCAATGCACATGCCGCGCAGGGTGAAACTATTTCTGGTTCTGCCGTAGATTTAGAAGTTAAATATGCTCAACAATTATTAGAGGTTCGTAGTGCATTAACTTCTGAACAATATAATGCTTTAACAGCACAACAACAAGAGATTGGTTTATTAGAACAACAAATTCAAAGTATTACTAATTATGGTCAATTACTAGAAGGTATTGGATTTACTGAAAAAGAAAGTACACAAACTATTAGAAATCGTCTTGAATATAAAGAAACAGAAGTCCAAGCTCAAAAAGATTTATTGGAGTATACTGAATTATGTAGTTTACCATTAGAAGAACAGGTAAAACATAATCAACGTATTCAAGAACTTGGAGAGCAGATTTTTTCTGAAAATAGTAATTTATCTGAAACATTACTTGGAATTGATGGACAATATGAAAATATATTAGAGACAATTAGAAGTGTTGATTTAAGTGAAGAAGAAATCAATAATTCAATCATAGAACAAAAAGAATTATTACAGTCAAATCAACAAAGTATTAACAATGCAAATCAGGCTTTAACATATAGACAGCAGATTGAAAATGGCGAATTAGATACTTTAGTACAACAGCGAAATGCACTAGAAAATATTGAGCAATTAGAAATCAACAGAGCAGCAAGACAAAAGGCTATTTCTGAAGCTGTTAATGGTTTGACTTCTATAACAATGTTATTAACAACGACAAGTGGTATAATAAAAACACTTGGCGATGAAACTTTATCTACTGGAGAAAAAGTAGAAAGAGTTACCTCAACATTATTAGTATCCTTACCACTTATTATCTCTAATTTAAAAGCAGCTAAGCAATTATTGCCCGCATTAAAAACTTTAACTACAGGCACATCTGCTGCTGCTGGCGGCGCAACTGCCATGGGCGAGGCTGCGGCTGGAGCTGGCACTGCGGCTGGAGGGGTTGGCGCAGCAGGTTTAGCTACTTTTGCTGCTGCCGCAGCTGCTGTAGTTGCAGTTTTAGGAGCAATCGGTGTTGGTGCTTATCTTGCGGTTAAGGCATATAATGCTGACTCTGATGCTGCGAAGAAGGCGGCCGCCGCAGCTAAAGAAGTTAAAGATGCTTATGACGAAATTAAAAATAGCTATGATGAATTAAAAAATTCCTTAAGTCAGTATCAAGAAGCAAGAGACGGATTAGATACTTTAATTAAAGGTACTGATGAATGGAAAGAAAAACTTAATGAAGTTAATAATCAGGTATTAGAATTATTAGACACTTATCCTCAATTAGCAAGTTATATCCAATCTGACAATGGAATGCTTGAAATTTCTCAAGCAGGTCAAGACGCTTTATTAAAAGCTCAATCTGAAAAAGTAGCTACAATGTATCGAGCATCATTATTAAGTAGTATGACTTCTAATGACGCTCAAAATAGGTCTGATATTACAGATTTTGTGCGTAAGAACAAATATTTTATTCCAGGTATGGTTGATGAAACTTATACTGGTACTGAAATATCTCGCGAGAGCATGAATAGAGTATTAGATGCTATTGATAAAAATGGTACAAGTATTCTTGAAAATAGTCAAACTTTAATGGAGAGTGCTGATATATCTCAATTAGAAGCAGATGCTTTATTAAAGAATACTGGAGAGTTAATTTCTTTATCAGAATCAGTTAAAGCTAATACTGAAAGTAATAAGATTTTAGGAGAATCTATTGGAACCTCATTATTAGAGGATACTCAATATGCTAATGCTGAATTTAGCAATCAATTAGCAAGTGTTCTTGGAGATAAAATAGAAGAAATCAATAAAGAAACTTCTAATAGATACGCAGACCAGGGTAAGTTTAGTGGAGGTAAGACTGATAAACAAATCCAAGAAGCCTATGCTGAAGCTATGGGATATAAACGCTCAAAAAATAAGGGCGATAATATGGGTTCTTATCTGAAAGATGGAGAATGGATTCAAATTTCAGATAAAGTTGCTAGAGCATATTTAGCAGCGCAAGAAGCTCAAGACCAAGCTAAAGATAGTATTGAAGATTATGCTGAAGCATTTAAGTCTATTGGTAAAGTAGCTGGGGATAGTGAAAATGTAAAAACAGCATTATTTAATGTTGCTTCTGGAATTGATGACATAGGTTCTTTAACTCAGCAAGAAGCCGAAAATTTAGGTCAATTAGATGTTAGTAGTTTACAATCTGAATTAGAGTTACTTGGCACTACTCCTGAGGAGTTGCAAGATAAACTTAGCACTATTTCAGATTCATGGCAAGAGGCATCAGATAATATTGCTAAAGATATGGCATTATCTGTGCAAGATGCTTTTGATAAACTTGATAAATCTGAATTAAATTTGAATGACCAAGAATTTGTTGCAGCTACATTGGCGCGGGCTTCGGCTATGGGTAAATTAGACGAGGCTATTGATGCATATAATTCAGGTTCATTAGAGGGCCTAGAAGAATTTGACAATACCTTGTATGATACTGCAAAGAACGCGGCCGCCGCGGCTTCAAACTTTACTGAATTATCTAAAACATTAAATAAGTTAAAATCTGGCGATACCATCAGTGCTGAAGATTATGCCAAATTAGGCGAGGCTGGTCAAAGTTATTTTGTACAAATGCTTGATGGCACTTATAAATTAACGCGAAGTGCAGAAGATTTAAAGAAAGCAGTGCAAGAAGATTTCATTGGAACTCTAAGAGACCAGATCAATATTCTAAGAACTCAAAACTCAAACATTCAAGCAGTACAGGGTTATGATTTTGATACCCTTGCAACAAATAGAATGTATACTGGTGAGGACGGAAAAGGCCATTATAATACAAAAGAAGTTCAACAGCAAATTGATTTAATAGTGGCTTTAGGTGACCAGTCAGAGGAAACCGCATTAAAAATAGATAAGTGGAGACAAGAATTAGAAACTGGGTTTATGGACCCAGATGATTTGCAAGAGATTGCTGATATGGTAGGCGGGCTTGGAGATGCTTTTGCAAATTCATCGGAGTTAATTGATGCTAATAATAATTCTGCTCTTGCATGGGAACGCACCTTACTTTCATCTTATGATACAATAGATGAATTAGAACAACATTTAGGTGATGTAAGTCTTGAAGCTTTCAATGAAAGGTTAAAAGAATTACAAAATACTTTAGATGAAGATATAGACCCAGAAGCATTATCTGATTTACGCGATGTTATTCAAGATGTTGCAGATAGTAGTGAAGGTATTGGTACTGAACTAGCAGATAGTTTAAAAGAAGATGAAGAAGCTGCTGAAGACGTAGCTGAGGCTATTTTAAGATTTGATGATGCTTGTAAAGAAGTTGCAGATAATTATGAAGATTGGTTGTCAGCTTTGCAAAGCGGAGACCTGCAAGACCAGGCTGAAATTATAGATGATTTAAGAGATTCTTATGCTGATTTATTGGATATGAATGGAAGTTCATTATCTGATGAATTTTTGCAGAGTGCAGATAATCTTGAACTAATGCATAAAGCTATTGATGGAGATATTGAAGCATATGATGAGTTATTATCTAGGGCTGGCCAAGATATACTTGTAAAATGCGGGATTGATACTGCTCAGTTTGCTGAAGATGTTGCTTGGTTAAATAACCAGATTATCAATGGAGAAAACTTTAATGATATTGAAATTGGTGCTAACCTAGATGACACTGGATTCTTAAATGGATTAAGTAACATGGTAAATGCTGCCGGCATGTCAGCAGCACAAGCTACAGATTATTTAGCTTCTATGGGTGTCGATGCTGAAGTTGAACAAGTCAATACAACAGCTAATGAAACTCATGAATATATGGGTGCTATTGCTCATACAACCACAGAAAGTGTAGATAGTGTTGACCCATTAACTGGAACGCCTGTTACGTATAATATTCCTAGTATTACTTATGAGCCAGCGCCAATGGAAGCTACTGCTACTAAGGAAAATACAGCTTTTAGTTTAAAGGTCACATCTGCTAAAAAGTCTTCAGGTGGAGGCTTTAAGTTTAGTCAAGCTAAGAATGGCGGAGGCTCCGCAGGTAAAGCGCGTCGTAGTAAAGGTAAAAGTGGCGGCGGAGGAGGCGGGGGCGGAAAAGAACCCGCAGTTGAAAAATATGTTGAAAAACAGGCAGACCGCTATCACGATATAAATCAGCAAGTAGAAAAGTTAGATAAGAGTCTCGAAAGAGTGCAGCGAGACCAAGAAAAACTTGCAGGAGAAGATTTATTAGATAATTTGAATGAACAGTTAGATATATTAGAAAAACAAAAGGCTGTTTATGAAAATAAGATTAGACTAGAAAAAGAAGAAGCTGCTGAATTAAGAAATACATTAGCTGCTGAAGGTGCAACATTTGATTCTGAGGGATATTTAACTAATTATACTGCCGTTTTACAGGCTAAATTAGATTATGTAAATAATTTAATTGACCAGTATAATGCAATGTCTGCTGAGGAACAGGAGAAATTCAAAGATACTATCGAGCAAGCTCAAAAAGATTATGATGAGTTAGAAAAGAATATCGAAAGATATGACACTATTAAAACAGAAATCTTTGATTTAGAAGACCAAATTGAGGATGCAGTAGACAGACAAATTGAAATCAATATTAAGAAGTTTACCGCGGAGGTCGAAATTCGTCTTGACATGGCCGAGGCTGAACGTGATTTTAACGAGTTCCGCCGCAAAGTCTTAGATGAAATTAAAGATGATGATATTCTTGGTAATGCACGTGCAAACTTAGATGATTATTTCTCATATTTTGAAACATATGATACAGGAACTGGCCCTATTGAAGCGTTAACTGAGCAAGTCAATAAGACAATGGATGAAGTCGAAGCCCTAGCTGATGATGGATATAGTGATGTATATGGTAAAAATTCACAAAAAGCATTAGAAGATTTACAAAATTATTATACTGAACTAATGAATCAGCTTGAAGATATGCAAGATTTAGAGGAAGAAATTAAAGAATCTTATCTTGATATGATTGACCAAGCTATTGATGAATTTGATGACCATGTAGACCAGTTTGAATATATCAATGATTTATTGAATCATGACATGAACTTAGTTGGCTTATTGTATGGTGATGATGCTTATGCAGATATGGATAGGTATTATAGACAAATACAAACTAATAATAATGAAGAATTAAAGTTCTTACGTGAAAGAGTCAACTATGCTAATGAAATGATGAAGTTAGAAACTGACCCTGAAGCCCGCAAGAAATGGATTGAAGAATGGCAAGATTCATTAGAAGAATTAAATGACAAGGTTGAAGAATCAGTTGAGAATATTATTGATAAATATAGTAATTTAATTGAACAGATTTTTGATAAATTAAATGATAAAGTTACTGGCGGTTTAGGATTAGACTATGTTGGTGAAGAATGGGATTTAATCAATAAGAACTCAGAAAGATATTTAGATAATATCAATAAAATGCAAGCACTTCAAGAATTAGAAAATAAATATCTTGAAGGTATTGCAAATACCGATGATTTAGTTGCTCAACAAAAATTAAAGGACGTGATGGACCAGCAATTAGCTTACTTACGTGAGAAAGATAAATTGACTGAGTATGATGTTGAGCGTGCTAATATGATGTATGAATTAACCTTAAAGCAATTAGCTTTAGAGAATGCTCAACAAACTAAGACTAACTTGCGTTTAAGAAGAGACTCTCAGGGTAATTATACATATCAGTATGTTTCTGATGAAGATGAATTGGAACAAAAGAGACAGGAACTGTTACAGGCTCAGAATGATTTATATAATTTTGATAAGAATCAATATGTTCAGAATCTTGATGACTTATACAGCATGTATGAGGAATTTCAAGACAAGGTAAAAGAGCTTTATCTTGATCCTACTCTTGATCCAGAAGCAAGACTAAAGAAGCAACAGTTATTGACTGAACAGTATGGCGAATTAATAATTGGTATTATCACAGAAAATGAGTATATTAGAAGTAATCTATATGATTCTGCGTTTAATGATTTAGCTTTGTTATATGATACAGATGTTCAAAACTTTAAAGACATGTCTCAGCAAGAGCAAGATGAGTTGATGAATAGCTTAATTCCTCAATGGGATTCTGGAGTTGAACATATGGCTGAAAAAATAGCCGGTGAAGGTGGATTAGTTCCAGTTTGTTCTGAAGCCTTTAGTGAATTAAGTGAAACTACTCAAGAATATCAAAATGATTTAAGTGATGTTGAGGATGCAGCTGACGTTACTTTTGAGGCTTTGCAAGATGGCATTACAGAAGGTACAGATGATACTAGGGAGTTAATTGATGAAAATGATAATCTAATTTCTAAATATAGAGATGATTTAATACCAGCTATTAAAGATGTAATTTCTTCTTTGGAAGATATGAAAGATGAATATGATAGAGTCATGGAAGCTGCAAAAGAAGCTGCTAAAGCTGCTTATGAGTTGGCTCAAGCTAGACAAGCCGCTAATGCTGATGCTGATTGGGACGATGGTTATGAATCTTCTGCAAGTAGTAATATTGGTGCTAATGTATTACAAAATAGAAGTAATTCTTCTAGTGGTAGCAGTAGTAATAGTTCGTCTGGAGGAGGCTCTAGTTCAGGCGGGTCTGGTGGCACTAGAACTGGAAGTCCATCATCTAATTCTTATCTATTTAAAGGGGCCTCTGGTAAAGGATATAATAAGGGAGATACTCATTGGATTCATCCAAATTATGTGTATTCTACCCCATCTGCAATTAACGCATTACCAGTTAAAGATTTTCCGCCTGGTAATGCAAAGATTGTAAGTTATTATAAAGGCAAAGAATATCCAGTACGTGTTTCTTTAAATGGTAGAAGTGGTTATGTTGCACTATCTCATTTTGACACCGGTGGTTATACTGGTGAGTGGGCTGGCGGTGGCGGCAAGGCCGCAATTCTACATGAAAAAGAATTAGTATTAAATCAGGAAGATACAAAGAATATTTTATCTGCTGTTAATATTGTTCGTCATATGGATGAATTAGTAAATAACTTAAATACTGCCACATCAATACATACTAGCAGTTTATTAGGTGGATTAGGAAGAATTACTAATAATAATTATCCAAATAATAATAATGCAGTTGACCAGAATGTTCATATTACAGCTGAGTTCCCAGGTGTACGTGATTCTAAAGAAATTGAAGATGCTTTGAATAATCTAGTTAATGCGGCTTCAATGCATGCTTTCAATAATAGAAGATAAGGAGGACCTATGTCCTCCTTTTTCTTTTTGGGTATTTTTCTTTAATAACTAATTATAAAAACTAAAGTAGAGTAGAAATATGAGAGAAAAGGAGAATTGAACTATGAGCAGGCTCGAAGATAATATTTTACAAGCTATTGACATAATAGTTAATAAAGCTGTGGCAGATGCAGGCTATGATAAAACTATTCAAGCTGTCATAGTTGAGTGTACAGATAAAACAATAGGTAAATACCGCGTTAAATATCAAGATGGGGTATTTTATGCTTATTCAGAAAATACAGATATTAGTTATGCTACGGGCGCCAGTGTTTACGTACTTGTACCTGGAAATGATATGTCAAGGGACAAGCGCATTATTGGAAATGCCAAGAAACTTGGTATTAACTATATACCTGTTACAGAACAAGAAGACGTCTATGATACCGTTGGTAAGAATTGTATTACATCAAATGAACGATTTGGATTACATTCTTATCAAAAAGGTGGAGAAGTAATTGTCCTTTATGATAAGGACGATATGAGTCATAATAGAATTTCAGTTAATTATACTGATTTAAACGAATATATAAAAGTAAGTAATAATGTAAAGTGCGGGATCCAGGTCCAAACTGCATTAGCCGCGGAACAGCAGTATCGAGGCAACTATGGTATTATCTTTTCGCTAGACTTTAATGATAATGCAACTGGTGCTGTAGTTACTAGAGATTATGTTTTAGATATTGATAAGATGACTGGTAATCCATATAAACTAATCAATGCAACAAATCAATATGCAATATTTGATATAGATGGACCTAACTTTAAAGAGATTAACTATATAGCTCTTTTTTGTAATAACTTTGTTCATTCTAAAGAGCCAGTCCCGCAAGCTGATATATTTATTTCTAACCTAGAATTTAGTGCGGTTAGTAGATTGAGTGATAGTGATATTAGTAATTATAGTCTTTCAATCGTGACCCCTCAAGGAACATACTTCGATAATTCCTCACTTAAGTCAGATATAAGGCGCCTTGAAGCGCAGCTCCGCGTTAAAGGTAGTGTTGTAAACTACGATTCACAGAAGATTGACTTCTATTGGTTTGTGCAAGATGTTAGTATTGTTCCTACAAGTCAATATTATAATAAATATGGTGGACAAGGATGGAAATGTTTAAATAATTATAATGTGCTAGGTAAACAAGCTGACACTGAAGCAGATATAGTTGAATGGCTACCTGGAGAGTCAGTATGGAAAGTTAAAAAGAGTGATGTAGTAGCTAAAGAAGTAAGATATAAGTGTGTAGCTATATATGACAATAGTGTTATATATAAAGAAATTGTAATTAAGAATTTATCCTCTAATTATGATATTATTATTACATCTGATGCGGGAACGCAATTCTATTTTGATATAGGACATCCTACTTTAAAATGTTTAGTAAATGGTGCTGAGCATAATGAATACACTTATTCTTGGGCAGTAACTGATAACTCTGGGTCTTTCCAGACATTACCGGCGACCGCAGACCAGAATGCTGCTTATAATGCTTTAAAGAAACAATACGATGATTTAGCAACAGCTATGAATAATGGTTCTGTTCCAAGAGTAACTAATCAGAGTAGATTAGATGAATTAGCCAAACAATTAAAAGATTATGATTTAATAATGCGTGTTGAAGGCAATACATTACATAAAGTTCAAGTTAATACTATAACAAACTTTAGTACATATCAGTGTGCAGTACATCAAGGTAGCGTTTATTTAGGTATGGCCTCTATTGTTCTAAGCAATAATTTGCAAGCTGAAGGTGCATATAGTTTAATTATTAATGATTCTAACTATGTATATAAATATAGTGGAGCGGGTGTGAGTCCAGCAAGTAAAACTGTAGAACAGCCTATTCAAATAAAGGCTTTAACCTTTACTATATTTGATAATCTTGGTAATCCAATAGAAGATGATGTGGCTGAACATGCAGATATTAAATGGACGGTGCCAACAACTAATACATTGATTAAAATACCTAATTCATATACGCCTAGCGTAGTTGGAGCAGATACCGCAACTTATAGTAATTTAATGTCATTTATCTATGAGATTGCAGATAGATATAATATTGCTTACCAAAGAAATACTATTCATTTAACTGTTGAATATAAAGGCATGTTGTTAAGCGCGGAAACCAACCTAACATTCACCAAAGAGGGCGAACCTGGTACAAATGGAACTGATTTTATGTGCAAAATTGTTCCGAATGTTAGAAGTGGTGCTACGATGCCATTGTATCCGACCGTAACTCAATTATCTAATGGGCAAACCGAGTGGAACTTTACACCGGCCGCCGCGAATGTTTACTTTAGAGTTCAGTTATGGCATAATGAAACCTTAATCTTTGATAGTCCAACTAATGGCAATTCAACTGAAGGACATTTAGTTTCAAGTATTACATGGAGCATTCCTTTAAATAAATATAGATATAGAGATAATAACGGAAATTGGCAACCCAATAGAACTAGAACTGATGTAAGTGCATTTACTGTGCGGAATCCTTCTACTGGAGAAATAACCTTTAATGGATTTAGGGATGATAATCCAGTAAATATTATTAAGTGTACATTACGTTATGAACAAGTAGAATATACAGCTACAATTCCAATTATCTCAGTTAAACTAGCTAATAATAATTATCGCGTGAACTTAAAAGATTATACAGGTTTTAGATTTGCTATTTATGCGAATGATGGTCGTAGACCAACATATGATAAGACTAATCCTTTTACTCTTGTCGTGAGAAATCTTACAATCGGCGGAAATAGTCAAGATGTTAGTGAGGAAATTAATCCTACTTATGCTATTGATTATGATTGGAAGTATTTAGGTACAACTGTTTATATTGTAGATAATAGAACAATAGTAACAACAAGAGCGCAGAAGGCTATCAGTTTGGAAGATAATTATGATGGCGAATGTAAATCTAATGCTCTTGAATGTATTTTAAAACACGCGGGAACCGAGGTAGCACGCATCCACATACCTATCCATTTGTATCTAGATACCCACGGCAATGCAGCGTTAAACAGCTGGGACGGAAATACCGTAGAAATAGACCCTGAAGGTGGAGTTATTTTAGCTCCACAAATTGGTGCAGGTGAAAAAGAAAGTGATAATAGTTTTACTGGTCTATTGATGGGTGTCGTGAAAGAAAATTATGGCCAGAAAGAAATTGGTTTGTTTGCTTATGAACATGGCGAGAGAACTATTTTCTTAGATGCGGAGACTGGTAAATCAGAGTTCGGGAAACGCGGACAAGGCC
Source organism: uncultured Bacilli bacterium (assembly GCA_947632375.1). GTDB lineage: Bacteria > Bacillota_I > Bacilli_A > RF39 > UBA660 > UMGS1124. The sequence goes on along the minus strand of CANRPF010000004.1, from coordinate 14,575 downwards.
AGATTATTATTGATCCAACCCAGGACCGCGCCCAAATTTACAGCGGTAATTATGTAGATGGGGGAAGTACAGGAAAAGGTTCTGGATTGATGATTGATTTAACATTACCAGAGATTAGATATGGTAATGGTAATTTTAGTGTTGATAAAGATGGTAATTTACACTCTGTTACTGGTGATATTGGTGGATGGATTATTGAGGCAGATAGATTACGTTCTAAGAGTGGTAGCAGAGGCGGCATTTCTTTAAATAGTGATGGTTCTATTACTGGACCAACTTGGCATATAACTACAGATGGTGTAGCTTATTTTAGTCGTCTAAAGCTAGATAATGATAGTGAAGAAGAGAGAGATAGCTCATTACGTGTTGGATGCTTTTATTGTGATGATAGTGAAGTTACAATGGGTGAATTTACTATTCAGAGTGCTAGAGCTGCTGGTTCATCTGGTGGTAGTCGTACAGCATTTTACTCATTAAATCCAGATGAAAGTTTCACTAATAGCTATAGTGGTATTTCTGCAAGGCTAGCTGATGCAGGTCAATATTGGATTTGGGCCGGTTGGGAAGGCGATGATGATATGGCTTTTGGTGTTAATGGTCAAGGTTTAACACGAGTTAAAGATTTGGAAATTTTAGACGGTGGAATGGAATTTGAAGGTTCAACTTATCAAAAACTTAAAGAAGTAATTTCTGCTATTGGTCGAAGATGTAGTGATTTACAAGACCAAATTGACAGTATACCAGAATGTAATTGTGAATAAAGGAGATAAAAGGATGAGTAGTATTAACTTACAATGCGAAGAATTAAGAAAAAATATTGTTAAGCAAATCAATGATAGCGGCTTACCAATTTCTCTTGTTTATTATATGATGAAAGATTTAATGGGTGAATTAAGTGAGGTAAATAGTACCGTGCTTGCTAAAGAAAAGGAAGATGCTTTGAGAGTATCTGAAAATAAATCTGATGAAGGTGAGTTGTCCAAGTAATTGGGCAACTCCTTTTTATCTTATTGCCATAATTTTATAATTTTATAGTAAAGGAGGAAAATGTTTGCAAGATGGAATTATTAGATAATTATTCAATACAGCAAATTCTTGGTTTTACTATTGTTCTAGCTTTTGCTATAAAAGGTTGCGTTAATTTTTATGATTGGGCTTATGCAAGACTAAAGCAAATATTTCAAAAAGAAACAGATGAACAGTGTGAGAAAAATCAACTTGATGAAAAATTAAATCAACTTGGAGAACAATTAAATCAGGTAATGGAAGCTCAAGATAAATTGGAGCAAAATATAGATAATCTACAGGCTCGTATACAAGTTTTAACTGAATCAGATAAAGATGATATTAAGGCTTTTATTGTTAAGGAACATCACTTCTTTTGTTATACAAGAAAGTGGATTGATGATTACAGTTTAGAGTCTGTAGAAAAACGTTATGTGCATTATAAAGAAGAAGGCGGTAATAGTTTTGTGCATACTTTAATGGAAGAATTGAGAGCCTTGCCAAAGCAACCTCCAACAGAATGAAGATAAGAGAGATAAAAGGAGTTATGCAGTATGATTGGAATTGAAAATAATTTATATCCACCAGAAACTTCAACGTGGATGCCCGCATTCATACACACTGACCCTTGTAGAGTATATTTTTCTTTATCTGCTTATAATACAAGTCAAGAAATTAAAAACGTACAAGTAGTTGTTAATAATCAGAATACAAATGCTTCAGTATTAAATGGAACTAAATATCCTACTGGAGTAATGATTACTGAATTAAAAATTGATGCTGAAAGAGTGGATGATGATAAGTATTATATTGAAATTATTCCTCAATCAGATATTGATGGTGGCAAGTTTGAAATCAATCAATTTTATAAAGTACAAATACGTTTTACTGGTATGAAAGCATCTACCCCTCCTGCGGATGGTAAAATCGCTGGTTGGTTAATAGATAATCAAAAGTATTTCTCTGAGTGGTCAAGAGTATGCTTAATTAAAGGCATCTCAAGACCAATGGTGGATATACGAGATTTTACAGACATAGATGAAGAGCAGTTAATTGAATTTCCTGCTTTTAATATCAATTTTGTTGGTAGAATAGTGTGGTTAGATGAAAATGGCAATATAGCACAGAATGAGTCAGAAAGATTGAAATCTTATCGGTTCACTTTTTATGACACATCTTCAAAAGAGTTGGTATTTGATTCTGGTGAAATAATTGCTAATCATTATGACCATCCTAATGAAATAAATTATTTATTACCATATCTATTTGAAGAAAGCATAATTTATACTGTGTATTTTTCTTTTACTACAGATAATGAATATACAGATTCAACTTTCCATAGAAAATTTTTTATTGTTTTACATAATTTAGGAGATTTTAATGCTACAATAACAACAGAAACAAACGTAGATTTAGGATGTATTGACGTTACTATTAAATCTAAAAGAAATGAAATTTTTGTTAATAATATAGTAATTAGAAGAGCCTCAAGTGAGACTGATTTTACTTTATGGGAAGACGTTCATAATGCTTTAGTTGCTAATGAGTTAAATGAAAATTTGACTTATACATGGAGCGACTATACTGTTAAAAGTGGAGTATTTTACAAATATGCCGCACAGACAGTAGATAGTAATGGAGATAGAAGTTTAGCTATTGTTACAAACCATGCAGATATGATAGAATTAAAAGATATGTTCTTAACAAGAGGGAACATGCAAGTCAGATTAAGATATGACCCTAATATTAGCTCTTTTAAGCGGACTGTTTCTGATTCTATTACAGAAACTATTGGTTCAAAATATCCTTTCTTTAGAAGAAATGGAAGTGTTTATTATAAGCAGTTTCCTATCAATGGTTTAATTACATGGTGGTGTGACGAAGAAGGAGTTTTCTTAAATAAAGAAAACATATATAAAAATAATGTTGTTGCTTATGAAGATTATAACACTGAGCAAAACATAAATATGTGGTATGATTATATTTATGAAAGAGAATTTAGAGAAAAGGTAATGGATTTTTTATATGAAAATACTGTTAAACTTTTTCGCTCAACGACTGAAGGTAATATATTAGTTAGATTGATGGATGTTAATTTTACTCCTAATCAAACACTAAGTCGTATGTTATATTCTTTCTCTGCGATGGCATATGAAATTGATGAATGTTCGATAGAGAATTATAATAAATATGGTATTTTGGATATAGGCCATTATCAAGAGATAGTTGAGCATACATATGATAAAGTTGGTCAACTAATGGGTACTTATACTAAGGATGAAGATTTATTTAATGTTGTTAGAGATAAATACGCAGAAATGGTTGAAGAAAATTTTGTGAATGAATTAGAGTATTTTAGAGCATTAAAGTTGGAATTTAGAGATGACCCATACTTAATTGAAACCGCGGCGGATGGGTCATTGAAGCCATGGACCAAGCTAGAAGACGCCAGTGGGTCGCAAGCCCGCCCCGAAGATTTAGCTTATGGTCATATTGTTTATATAAATGGTGAGCCAATTATTGTTAGTCCTAGAGGTTTTTATGAATTATCTGATGAAGGTACTGCTGTTACCTCTATTCGTTTTCCTGTTGAAACTGAGGTGGAATTTGATTATGTTGCAGTTTTAACAGCAAAGGAGAATCCAAAGGTATTAGCCTCTAAATATTATTATAATACTGTCGCTGGGCAGTTATATGGTAAATTTAATGTTGAAGAGTCTTTATCAGATGATATATATTTAAAGTATAGAGTAAATGTGAGTGCATTCTATCAAAAACTTCTTTCTATTGATAGAATGATAGTTGAAGCAGCTCCTGGTACCGTAGTATATGTAAAAGATATGTATGATGATAGATATTATCGTCATATAATTGGACCAACTGGTTCGTTAGAGTTTTTTGATGAAGATACTGTTATTATGGGTGCTTATCTTGACGGTATTCATTTAGCTGAGTCTCCAGAAGGTAGAGATGAAGCTCGTGATGATGAGTATATCATGATGAATGAAGTATATAATTCATTTGAGGCTGTTAAAGACCCAGTTAAGAATGGTGTATATACAATTACTGGTGCTGAAGGTATATTAACTGAAAGTCAAAAAAATCTAATTAGTAAACCGATTGATACAATAAAGGATAGCTATTTATTAAGAATTAGAACAATATTGGAAAATGAAGGGAATCAATATATTTATTTTAATAGTAAATGGTATATATTCTCTGATGCGCACGATGTAATATGTCCAGTAGATGCTCTAGTTGATTATATAAGTGAAACTGTGAAAGGAGAGTATTAAGTATGAAAAAAACATATCCTTACTTAAAAAACTCTACTTTCTTACAAAAAATTGATAGATTGAAAAATAAAGAACAGTATGTAAAAATAACTGTTTTGAATTATGATGAAACACCAATACAATCAATAGAAGGAAGAGCTACTGGCGGTAGTATTACATTAGATGGTAATTCATCTGTTAGAAGAACCTGTAATTTATCGCTAGTAGCTTATAATGGTGATAATGATTTAACAAATGTAGATAACTTGTTTTCTATAAATAAAAAAGTTAGTGTAGAAATTGGTTATGTTAATACTACTGATGAATATACGCAATATTCCATTTTATGGTTTCCAATGGGAATTTATGTAATGGGTTCGCCGTCCATTTCTCATTCTCTTGATGGGGTAAATATAGCATTACAATTAAGAGATAAGATGTGTTTATTGAATGGAGAGGTTGGTGGAACAATTCCTGCTTCAACAGTATTTCATGAGTACGATACAATAGATGAGAATGGTAAGTATGTTACATTAAAACCAACTATTTATCAGATTATATATGAATTAGTTAATCACTTCGGTGGAGAACAAATACCGAAGATTATTATTCATGACCTTGATACAAGAGTAAAACAAGTTATGAAGTGGACTGGTTCGTCACCTTTATATATTATTGAACGCGCGGACGGCGGTACTGTACAATATACCCCGACTACTGACGCCAGTGAGGCGGCTTCCGCAGGTACTTATAAGATGTATGAATATGGTGATGATATTGGTTATATATATACTGATTTTACTTATCCTGGTGAGTTGATTGGAGATGCAGGCAATTCAGTTTGTGATATATTAGACCAGATTCTTGGAGTACTGGGTAATTATGAGTATTTTTATGATGTTGAAGGGAATTTTATATTCCAAGAAAAAAAGAATTATATCAATACTAGTCAAGCTACCGTAGTATTAGACCAGATGACTAAAGATGATTATGTCATTGATATGTCTAAAGGTAAGGCAATATATACATTTGATGATGGTGTACTTATTACTGCATATAATAATACTCCACAATATAATATGATTAAAAATGATTATATTGTATGGGGAATGAAGGAAGATGCAAATGGTAATAATGTACCTATTCGTTATCATCTTGCTATTGATAAGAAACCAACTGTTGGTAATACTTATGATTGTTTCTTTTATACTGACCCTCTTGATGGATTGACTAAAGCTAAATGTCCATTAAAGTTTGCGTCAATGAATCAATTTCCTGCGGTTGGTCAACAAGAAGTATTTTATATGGATACTTCAACTGGTAAAGTATATGAGTGGGATTATGAAAATAAACAATATAACTTGTTGACTATTGGCTTACAGCAAGTTACTACTAAAGATTGGCGTGATGAACTATATTTATCTGGTTGCGCCAGTGACCCATTGGCCACTAAAAGTAATTATTATTATACTGAATTAAAGAATGAATGGCCTAAATTGTATGATGTTCAAAATGGTAAATTCTTTGATGAAACTTTAAAATATCAGAGTGATATAGATTATTATTTAGATTTTATTGATACAAGCGCAGCCATTGGAGAATTAAGCATTCAAAATATTGGTCGTCGCCAGAAAATTGTAGTTGATGATAGTATTAATTGTGTATTTGAACCAGAAATCCCTGATTTAATTATATTAAATACTAGCGACCCATTGATTGGAGATTTAAGAGCCGAATGTGAAGCACAAGGTCAAGATTATATACAAGTTAATGATAATATATATAGTTTGCTTGCTATTGGTGGTAGTTTTAATTCAGCATATGTATTAGTTAGAGAATTACTATATCAGTATACTAGCTATAATGAAAGTATTTCTGTAAATAGTTTACCAGTATTATATCTTGAACCTAATACAAGAATTTCGGTGGAAGATTCTGAAAGTGATATACATGGTGATTATATGATAAATACAATTACCATTCCTCTTGATATTAGTAGCACAATGACATTAGCTTGCACTCGTGCTTTAGATAGATTGTAAGGAAGGAGATAAAAGGAAAATGGCTACGTTCAATATAGGTCAATTTAGAAGAACGCAAGTAGATAATTATACAGCGCCAGTAACTTATAAGATAGGTAAAAAGTTACAGGAAACTGATATAATTGACTTCTATGACCCTGAATTAGAATTGGATGAATCAAGCCCTATTAGTTCACTACAGAGTTATTATCTAGCTTTTAGTGTTACACAACTTCCAGACTCTCAACAAAAATTTACTATTAAACTAGAACATAGTGAAATGACTCAAGAAGATGTACAATCTGTAAGAACATATATAGTTCCTCAAGGTGAAGGAGAAACATATTTTGAGTTAATTTTTAATCCTAATGCAATCTATGACAGAGTTGTATTTGAATTAAGAAGAGACGCGTTGGATTTCACAATGTATAATGAAGATAAAACAAATGGTAGATTTATGAAAATTAACATAGAGAGATTTGATTCTGTGACTAATATAATAGATTCATACTTGAAAAGTAAATATTCTATTAAGAATGGATTAAAAAAAGTGGGTATTCAAGGTCCACCTGGATTATTGTTTGTTCTTAATGGAGAAGAAATGCATGTTGGTAGAACAGGTATTTATGAGTTATATTATGATGATATTACAATCAAGACTATTGGCTTTGTCTTGAAAGAGTCGCTTGTTACACAAGATGGCTTAGATTATTTTACTATGGACTTTAAATATTATTAAGGAGGTAAAAGTAGATGGATAGCTTCTATGGTGGTCGTAGTGGATTTTCCTTTGTAATATCCAAGTCCTATTTGTCTATCGCAGCGATGGTCAAAGATTTTCAGAAAGGACCTGAATTTGAGGCGGTTCACTTTAATGAATATGTGTTAATTAACACAGAAGATAAAAATGACAAAGATAATGGTAAAATATTTAGACGTGGTTATGATTATACTAATGAGATGGGTGGTGCCCAATATGTTGGTACTATTGTAGGACCAGCAGGTAAGGCTCCTCATGTAGAATTAGATACTTATAAGAATATTAAAGATATGCCAAAAGAAGAAGGCGTACAATATAGATATTCTGAAGGTGATTGGTCAGTAGATAATGAGGCATTGGTGCCAGGTAAGATAGATGGCGGAGAAGAGGAAGATACATTTAATGATGTAATTAAATGGAATTGTTATTCTGTTAGAACTCCAAATAATGATGATTGTACAGCTTATGTTGGTTTCCAGTTACCATATCCAGTAATTGATTTTACAGCTAAATCAGAAAGTCCTTATTATAATAGAGATAGTGAGGAAGCTGGATTTACTAATACTGATTTAATTACTAGAGAAGATGATGGTGCGCATCCTTTCTTTGAACAGTGGCATATTGCGATTCCTAAAGGTATTAAAGGTGATACTTTTAAGAATTTAAGAGTAGTTGATGCTGGTGATACAGAGATTACTATTGAGACATACACTGGTCAAGAAGATGATGCAGAAAATCATCGTTCTGTATGGGTCATTGATTATGAGCATTATGATAAGAATGAAACTGGTGAACCAGTTACTCAATATGTTGGTGATTATAATGTCATTGAGAGTATTTTTATTGATGATGAAGGTTTGATTCATTTAACATATACTCATAATGATGATGAAACATTGAATTTAAAATGGTTAAGTGGTCTTGATATAAGTGAAGATGGTAAGATTACATTACACTTTGCTCATGGCGAAGATAAGGTATTAGAAGAACCAGTAGTTAAATGGATTGATTCAGTAATTATTGATACTGGGGAAACCGAAGGTACTGGTGACCAGAAGTTTGAAATTACTTATAACACTGGTGAAAAGGAAAAGATTGGTAATCCTATAAATTATATAATAAAAGCAGAAGTCACAGAAGACTTTCATTTAATTGTTAAATATAGTGACCCTGAAAAGCGCAAGCAAATTCAAGAAAGTGGACAGAATTATAAAGGACCAAGCGGAACTGGTTATCATAATGAATTAGATTGGCAAGATTTAGGTTCAGTTAAAGATTATGATGGTATATTGATTGGTCTAAATCTTACTGAAGCTGAGCTTGGAGATAAAATAAATTCTATTGAACAAACTATTGAATATTTAAATGAACATTATCCAAATGGACTTGGATATACTGTTGATGAACAGGGTAAAGCAATACTTGAAATAAATGGACAAACTTTATATGTTGATGAAGAATATACTACTAATTTAGCAGGTAAAGTTGTAACAGTTGGATTGGACAAACATGGAAAATTGTTTTACGGTTTTGATTATAGTTTATTGAATGGAAAATATAAAGGTTGGTATTATTTAGGTACTTTACAATTAGAAATAGGTCATATAATTGCAGTTGGTGAAGAAACTGAGAGCGAAAAATATGAAAAACTAGAACCAGATGGTGTATGGTTTAGAGTTGAAGAAAAGATTGTCGCTCCTGAAGGATAAGAAAGGAGTAAATTATGCCACCAAAATATGATATACCAAAAGATAAGGTCGTAAGAACTCTTAATTTAAAAAAGGCAGATGGCTCTTTTGTTACTTATCCTTTAGGAGCAAAAGGTGAATTTGTTCTTTTAAAAGAGGGCATTGACCTTGAAACAAAATTAGATAATATTATTGTTGAAATAGATAAAGGTAGTATTTTAGTTCCTATTGAGGTTAAAAAAGAAAGTTGGGTTAGCCAAGGAGAAAATGGTACATATACTCAAACCGTTGAATCTGAACAAATTTCTGATAGAAATGGTCTTTTAGTTGGTTTAATGAAACAAGATGCAACAGCACAAGAGGAAGCAGAGTATACTAAAAATTTTGCTATTTTATCTCATGGTTATATTGAGACTGGTAATGGAGAAGTAATATTTACTGCCTACAGTCAACCCACTTCTGATATTACTGTTGGTATAGTATTAGGTTCTATGCCAATTCCAGCAGATATACCTTTATGGAAATTAGATGCTGATGAAACGCATATTTTACCTGATGATGAGACTAAGATTGTACAAGGTGGAGGAGAGCCTCAAGAGGGCAAAGATTTAGTAACTATTGAATATTTACAGAAGAATATATTTAAGTTGAGAGATAAAGATACATTGTTATTTTCTTTTATCAATACTGCATATCATTCTTCTTTAAAACCTAATGTATTGACTTTAGTTCCTGAGCTGTTTGAAATAGATGAAGCAGGTCAGAAATTGATAGTAAAAAATGGATATAAAGAGTAAAGGAGAAAACTATGGCAATTACAAAATTGGCATTAAATGGCAAGGAGTATAATATTGGCATGGAAGGCCCTCAGATGTATGAAGGCAGAGATTTATCTGCTTATACATGGGATGACCTGAAAAATATGAGTAGAGATGGTGACTATAGTGATATTAGAGTTGGAGACTTTAAGGAAATTCAAGTCGGCGAAGAAAAAGTTATCATGGAAATTGCTGGTATTGATACTCATTATAATACTGGTTGGACAGAAGTTCATGGTGATTATGATACAACTGCTTTAAATCCAGTTCCACATCATATTGATTGGATTAGTAGAGATTGCTTAAATGACTTACATCAATGGAACTTAACAGCTACTAATAACGCTTTTTTTGAAGAAGCACAAAATCCAGATAAAGGAACTGATGTTCCGTGGTTACAGTCTCACATTTATCAAGACCTTGAAACTATTTATGAAAAACTACCACAAGAAGTAAAAGATGTAATTATAAATAAAATCAATATTTTGGAAAGACGTGGACATCAGCAAGGGGTAGGACAAGATTTAACTGAATCAACTGGTTGGCACTGGTATCCAATGGGTAGATTATGGCTTCCAAGTGAATATGAAGTATTTGGTACTAATGTTTGGGGACAAAAAGGTTATGGTTCAACACAGGCTGTTCAATATCCATTGTTCGCAAATAGCTGGAAACATAGAATTAAAGGTAAAGGAAATGGTGGCAGTCGCTGCAGCTGGTGGTTGTGTTCTGTGGACTCGGGTAACTCTACTTGCTGCTGTTATGTCGACTACCACGGGCATGCCAACGACGCCACGGCTGCCGGCTCGCTTGGGGTTCCTGTGTGCTTCAGAACTGCTGCAACAACTAAAATAGGCGGTTAAAAAATTTTGAAAGGTTAGGACAAAATTATGAAATTAACACCACTTGAAATTGATAATATTATGAACGACATTAACATGTATAAAATTTTGTTGAACCAGACAGATTATCAAGCAACCAAGCATTCTGAAGGATTAATTCCTGAAGAGGAATATGCTTCTATTAAAGCTGAAAGACAGAGCTGGAGAGACAGAATCAATGAATTAGAGGCTCAGTTAGCAGAAAATGAGTAATGTTTTAGTAAAGGACAGAGAAACTTCTGAAATTGAGTTTTTAAATACAGCTTTTAAAATTAGAACAGAAGTAACCAAAATGGTTATGAATGAAAAAATTATACCTAAGAAATATAGGTATGTATATGCAATACCAATGATAGATAAGTGTAGAACACTAATAGACAATGGTTATGTATATGATAATTGTAAAAATCAGTCAGATGAAACTGATTTCATATATTACCGCAAGAAAGAGGCTTTGCTTAATATGCTAGATGCGTGTAAGCAAATTTTATCTGAATTGGCTTCAGCTAGAGGTCAATACTTCTTTAAGATTAACCCTTATGAAAGAGTTGTAGGAATGATTGTTGACGAACAAGGGTTAATTAAACGTGAATTAGATATTATTGCTAAGAAGCGTGCTAATAGATTAGCTAACATTTCTTAGTTTTATATATACGTTACTTTCTATGTTCTCGGGGTCACCCATTCTTTTCGTGGTGGATGCCTTGTTGTGAGTTGAGCAGTTGTATAAAAAAAGCTACAACTGGTGGTTGTGTTCTGTGAACTCGGGTAACTCTACTAACTGCTGTAATGTCAACAACAACGGGAATGCCAACAACAACACGGCTACCAACTCGAATGGGGTTCCTGTGTGGATATGGTAACAAGGGACGCGCTTCGCGCGGCCCGGTATGTATAGTCAAAGTAGGCTATTTAAGGTCTTTTTACCAGTAAGATACAAGCTGAAATCAAGTTTGATAGATTTATTATCAAACCATCAAGAGTTTATTGAGACTCCAACGCAGTACAAGCGTAAATAATATAATATAACATATTTTAATATTACCATATGAGAAAGTGACGGGTCGGGATGCATATCTCGCGAATGAGTATTCTGATGGGGTGGGCGGACGCTGCTTGCATGGATAAGGTTCATGTATTATCCTTATTTTCATGCCCATACCCTTTGGCACAAAGAAGGTAAAATACATAAGTACCGTGAGACAGAATATAGTGTACTACCACACCTGAATAAGGCTCGTAGTACACATTATTTTTTTATATTAGAGAGGAGCGTCATTGTGACTAGTGAGGAACGACATGCTGCTAGGCGTCAAAGACGCGAAGCTAAAAGATTAGAGAAAAAGAAGAAATTAAATGAGCAATATGGAAATTTTGATGATGTAATTTCTTTTGAAAATTTATATAATTCATTTCAACAATGTAAGAAAAGTGTAAGTTGGAAGGCAAGTACACAAAGATATGATGTAGATATATTTGAGAAGATATACAAAGCACGCAGACTATTAAGAAATGGCCAAAGTATATCTAAAGGCTTTTATGAATTTACACTGTGTGAGAGAGGTAAGGTACGTAGAATTAGAAGCGTTCATATTAGTGAACGAGTTGTATTAAAATCATTAAATACAAATTGTTTAATACCAATAATTACTAACTCTCTTATTTATTATAATGGAGCTAGCTTAAAACATAAAGGAACTGATTTCCATCACAAGGCTTTAGTAAAACATTTAAGTAAATTTTATAGAGAACATGGTAGAGATGGATATATAGTTCTAATAGATTATAAAGGTTATTTTGATAATATTCTTCATGAGCCTATCTATGAAGATATGGAACAGAAGATTTATGATAAAAGAATATTAAATTTAATTAAACAGTCAGTTGAACCATATGGAGAAAAAAGTTTAGGCTTAGGAAGTGAGACAAATCAAACATTTGCAATTAACTATCCTAATAAAGTAGACCATTTTATTACTGAAGTCTTAAACATTAAATATTATGCTAGATATATGGATGATAGTTATTTAATACACGAAAGTAAAGAATATTTACTATATTGCTTAGAAGAAATTAGAAAGAAATGTGCAGAAGTAGGAATAATTTTAAATGAAGATAAAATTCATATTGTTAAATTAACACATAGTTTTACATTCTTAAAAACACAATATTATCTAACATCAACTGGCAAAGTCGTAAGAAACGTAAGTAGAAAATATGTAACTCGTACAAGAAGAAGAATGAAAAAGATGTATAAGTTATATATTATGGGTGAAATTACTTTAGATATGATTGAACAATCTCATCAATCTATGCGAGGTTATTTTAAAGGCAAACAAAGTAGAAAAACTCAATGGAAACTAGAGCGACAATATTCTGATTTGTTTTCAATAGATAGAATGAGAGAAGAAATAGAAAAGCTACAATATGCCGCATAAGGAGGAACAATTATGGGTAGAGTATATACTTCAAGCGGAGATGACTATACGAAAATTGAAGCGCAGATTAAGGAAGTAGAACAAAAAATTAACGCTACTGCTGAAATAGACGGACAAGTGGAGGACGACCCACAATCATGAATGAAAAAATGATTCAAATAAAAGGTCCTTTTGCTGCGAATGAAGAGATAGTTAATCGTATAAGTAGCTCTGATTTTTTATATATTAAAGAAATAGGTATTAGTACAAAAACTAGACATTATGTCTCATTAGACGGAGAAAATTTTGAAATTGGCAAAACTGGTATGTTACAATTTCAAGATACTCATATTACTTCAATTAAATTTTCACAGAATGAAGATGAAAAGACTTTAGTTGAATGTATATTAGAATAGGGAATCGAAAGATTCCCTATTTTTTTATTTTGTTAAGCAGTTCTGCTATTATTTTAACTCTAAAATCTAAACAATTCCCAAAATGTAAAAATGTTAATCCCTTTACTTAAACTTTAGTTATGTGCTAAATTTTAAAATTTTAATAAAAATTTAGGACAAGTTCTGAAAGAAGTTTTAATTAAAATTTTATATAGTAATGTCAAAAGAACAAGTAAAGGAGATATTTATATGAATTATTATAATCCAAATTACTATATGAATTATCCATATAATAATCAATATCCTTATACACAGATGCCACAACAGCAACAAATTGCTCAGCCATCAATTCAACAATTACCAAACCTACCTAATTCCCAGCCAACGCCAGCGTTGAATGGAAAAATTGTTGATGGCGAAGATGTTGTAAAAGCAACTGAAGTACCAATAGGAGGATATGGTATTTTTCCTAAAGCTGATTTAAGTGAGATATACTTAAAGACATGGAATAATAATGGTACAACAAGTATTGTTAAGTTCCAACCTGTAATACAAAACGCGGAAACGCAGGGTGATGGCAGCGAGATAGCTCGCTTGATAGACCAAGTAGGTATATTAGAAGCGAAAATAGATACCTTATTAGCGCCACAGACCCAGCAACCGCGCAAGGAGGTAAAGAATAATGGCTTCTAATGGTATGAATCCTTTGCAGCTAATAGGAATGATGCGAAGAAGCGGAAATCCGCAACAATTTTTAATCAATATGTTAGAACAGCAAAGTGGAGGTAATCCAATGTTTGCTAATCTTATTACTCTTGCTAAAAATAACGATACACAAAGTATAGAGCAAATTGCAAGAAACATATTAAAAGAGAGAGGTTTAGATTTTGATAAAGAATTTGCAGATTTTAGAAATCAATTCGGTCTGTAAATTTTTAATAAATACAACAAATAATAGGAGGACAACAAAATGTTTAACACTTCAAATTGTGGCTATAGTTTAGCCGATATTGCCGCTGCTACAGGCGGTAATCGCAACTCCAATGGTGGAGACTGGGGTGGAATGGGAGCCTGGTGGATTATCATTCTATTCTTGTTTGTATTCTGCGGATGGGGCGATGGTAATTTCGGAGGCTTTGGCAACCGCGGAGGAAGTGGAAGTACAGCAGCTGCTCAGGGTGCTTTAACTCGTGAGCAAGCTTGTATTGATAACAGCTTCCAGAACCTAATGCGTGAAACTGGAGCAATCTCTGATGCTGTTAGTGTAGGTTTTGCTAATTTAAATAGCACTATCTGTAACCAGCAATACGATACT
>CANRPF010000003.1 GCA_947632375.1 uncultured Bacilli bacterium | reverse complement strand
TTGGGCACTTGATCCAGAGGCTGTTATTTTAGCTGATGAACCCCATGAAGGATCAATTCCATCACTAATGTTTCCGTGTCCTCCGCCCCAAAAATACGGAATTACAAAACCGTAATTATAAGCTCCTGTAACTAAATCATAAGCAGCTATCGCAATTGCATCACCGGTCCCTTTACCAGCTTTATTAACATCATTTTTAATATTAGCATTCCATTTATCTAATTCTGCTTGACCAATTTTTGATACAATACTTTCTCCGTTTTTTAAAATTGCCTTTCCACCACCACTTGTTACACTTGAACTTATTTGGTTAATAGTTCCAGAAGAACAAGTAACGTTTGATGATGAGCCAACAGTTGATAAAACTTCACTATGTATTGCATTTATAGCATTACTATCAATATTACCAAAAACATCGTAGTTATAGATAACATTGCTATAAACATCTATATATTTTGATGAAAATTCTGCTTTTAATCTTTGATTAAAACTGTCAATAGCTATATTTTCATTAGCATCATTTGAAGGAACAACAGATAAAAAATATACATTAATACCATCATGTGTATTTATAAAATTTTTATAATAAGTTACATAACTATCTATATTATTTAAATCATTTCTTCCTAAAGCAAAAACTACTATAGAAACATCATTAGATAATTGAGATTCAATAATAGAGAAAGAATCAGCTAATTTGTCATAATCGGCATTATTATCACTTATATATTTAATATCACTATTATTTACAACTTTCTTAATATCTTCAACAGTTTTATCACCAAAATATAACATTTTAGTTGCAATCTCTTGCGTAGTACAAGTAGTTTTTCCTACACTTGATGAAGCTAAGATAGTATTATTAGTTAATTTTAAATTTGCATAATCATCATAAGCTAAGAATAAAATTAAGAATAAAAATATAAAAGCAGTTGGAGATAAAATTAACAACAAAATAATAGAAGGTCTTCTATCTTTTTTCTCTTTTTCTTCCGTTTCCTCTTCTTCATTATAACCGCCGTCTAATAAATCTAAATCAGAAATGTCATCTACGGTTAATCCTTTTTCTTTGTTGGCTCTATCTTCTGCCATGTTAGTTTTATTTGCTGATTGTGAAAGTGCACTATTATTTCCATTTACACCTGGTGTTGAATTATTCAGCTTTGGTGTACTTACTATATTAGCTTGACTACCTCCAGCTCCCATAGGAGCAGTTGCACCTACAGCACCCGCAGCACCAGCAGCAGCTCCAGCACCTTGTGTAGGTGCTCCGGCACCAGCAGAAGAGACAGATGAAAACATCTGTCTTGCAGTCCCTAAAGCATCTGTTAATCCAGCCTCATCGGCTTTTTCAGCTATATCTCCAACAGGAGTTTTAGCTAAAGTCTTACCAATATTATGAACTGTACCATTAATTGCATCTCCTACTACAGGCATATTTTTGGCACTATCATAAATGGCTCCGCCTCCTGGGATACCAAAATAAGTACCTACAGCTTCCGCAGCAACACCTAAACCTTCATCAACTAATTTTTCAGTAGATTCCTCTTTTTGTTGTTTTTCAGATTTTTCAGCATTTTCGGGATTTTCATTATTTCTATTTGCCTTATAAGTACCCATTCGACTTCACCACCTTTATTTTAATTCTACAGTATAATCATCTAAATAAACTTCATAATCCATTATTGATTTTTCTTTGAAAATATAATATCTATCACTTTTATCATAAACTTTAAAGAACTTATAACCATTTATAGTAGCTACTGAGTATCTATCAACTTCCATACTGATTGTTGATAAACTCAAATTCTCATTAATATATTTAATATAGTTTTCTTTATTTCCAAATTTTTTATTTCTATATTCTTCATTTAAACTTTGATATGCAGCATTTTCATCTACTAACATATTATTTTTATAATCAATCAAATATTTTGATGCCATATCTTGTTCAGTTACATAAACAGGCATAAATTCATTTGCTTCATAATTTCTTAAATAATTTATATTATCTTCAGTTTCTTCATATTTAGAAAAAACACCATTACTTATTAAATAAAATATTACAAAAACAATTATTACTAATATAAAACATAAAAGTATTACTTTTTTATTATAAAGTATATTATCCATTTTGTACCTCCCTAAATGATTGTTCATTAGAAGGTGTTATACTAAATAATTCATTTTTTAAATCTAAATCTACTATATAGTAATTTTCACCACTTTTTTTAGGACTATCTAAATCATCTAAGTATAAATATCCATATACATAATATCTAATATAGTCACTACTTATTTCTTCTGAATACATTTTTTTAGAAACAAATGAATTATTACCTTCTAATTTAGATATATAATTATATATATTATTAGAATTTAAATTATTATTTTCAACATAATCTTTATCAAGTACTTTAAATAAATTATCAAAATCCTCTGTTTCTAAAAATACAATATATTTATATATACAAGAATTTACAGTAAAAAATCTAGAATAATCAGTTACTAATTTATATTTTGAATAATCATTTGTATCTTTATTATCTTCTTTTTCATTTTTCAAACTAAAAATTACTAAACTTATTATAACTAAAACAACACAAATTCCAATTAATTTATAATCACTTTGTTTTAATTTCATACAACCACCTAACTATTCATTTTATAGATACCTTTTGAGAATAATTCCCATTCAGCTTCTCTTCTACGAACAAGACCTTGAGATCTAACTCCACTTGCAGTTATTGGCTTAGACATATAGTTATCATATAATGCTTGAGATGTTCCATACTTTTTATAAGCATCAGCAAAACCATTAACATTATAATTATATTTTCTACTTACTAAAGCATCAATCTGATATCCTTGTAAAGTAATTCCTTCTTTAGATAACATAGATTTAATTGAATTTAGTGCAGAATCTAATTCCATTTGTTCTACTCTATCTACAACACTTTTTGAAACTTTTGAACCAACTGTAATACTATTTGGATCAACACCTAATGATAAAAATCTATCTTTATTATATTTAGGAACAACTCCCCATCCAATTGTTACATTACCATATCCATCGTCAAATGCAATATAATCTGATCCACTTTGTTTTGGAGTACCTTCCCAACTATGTATAAATTCAATTAAATTACTTGATCCACTAGAAGCTCCACCTTCTGTTACAGAACTTGCTGAAACAGGTCTTGGATTATCAGCAGAAATAAAATTTAAAGGTTCTTGAGCAGCAGAGCCACTATTTCCTCCTACTCTAACTTCAAAGTGAACGTGTCCTCCTGTAGAACGTCCTGTACTTCCTACAGTACCAATTACTTGACCTTGAACAACACTATCACCAGCTGCAACTCTTAAAGAATTAGTAGCCATATGCGCATATAATGTATAATTTCCATCACTATGTTGAATTATTACATAATTTCCATAAGAACCTCCACAAGATTGGTCACCTTTAACACAATTTCCTTTATTTCCTTGTGGTGGATATACAACAACTCCACTCTTAGCTGCTATAACACTTGCAACACCTTCTGTAGCACCTATATCAACACCATAATGCATTGAACCAGCTTTTCCTGTGACAGGGTGAACTCTTACACCAAACTTACTAGTTATTCTTGTACTAGTTGGAGTTCCTATTGCCATTGCAATATTACCATTATTAGTAATTTCAGAACCACCAACAGGCCACCAATATAAGTCGTTATTACCAGCTACATAACTTGCGAAAGTACTTGAAGGTGTTTCAGCAAAATCACCATAATTATCTAATACTTCTTTTATATATGTTATTATTCTTTTTCTGGCGTCGATAATATCATCTTTATTAGCTTTATATTCATCTAAAGTAAGCTCTTCCATTTTTTTATGATTTGTCTTTTTTAAAACTAAATCAAAATAATCTTGTAATTGAGGCTTATTATCAAAATATATATTATTCTCTAAAAATTTCCAATATAAATCTTCATTTACACCATTATCAGTTACTTCACCTAATTTATAACTTGGATACATAGTAGTTAAAGCTTTACATTTATCATCATTATTTTCACTACTAAATATAGATAATCCTATAGCATCAAAGAATGAAGCTTCTAAAATGTCTACTTTCGCTACACATTGACCATTCATTGGCACAAACTCTTCGCCATCACAAACATAAGAAGTAGTACCATTTTCATTTTGTACTGCTCTTGGAGCTGATGCAGAAACTCCATAACAAACTTGAGAATAACCAATCATGGCATTCATTAATGTCTTTAAACTATCGGTTTCATTTTTAAAGTATTCTCTAGCTCCTTCAATATCATTATCAGTACTTGCTATATAACTTTCTTTTTTATTACCTTCATCTACTTTATATCCATATTTATGAATTTGACCAACGTATTCATCTTTTAAAGTACCTTCATCTCTAAAAGTATCTGGTGTTAATCCATAAAATACTGTTTCAATAATAATATTATCATTAATTTTATAACCTTTATTTTCAAACTTAGTTAATAAACTATAAAGTCTTTTATAAAATTTTTCTTTAGTTTTTAAAATTTCATCTTGACATTCTTTATCATCGGTTTCACATACTTGAACCCAATAATTTTTATTTTGTTCTAAAAATTCTTCCCAATTAAAGTCAGAATATGCAAAACTAGATGCATTAGCAGTTATACTAATACAAAAAAATGTTATCAAAAGACAAGCGACTATCGCCCATCTTTTAAAAACATATATCTTTTTCATACAATCACATCCTATTACAATCCGCCGCCGCTACCAAATGAATCAAGTTCTTCTTGAGTTAAAATAACATTAATTCTCATACGACGACTTCCACAAACAAATAATGCTTCTCCCTGACTATAACTTTTAATACTTTCTTTTTCATTATCATTTAAATCTATTAACTTAGCTAAATCTTCAACTGCTTGCTTTTTTAAACCCATTATTAAGTAATATGATGCATTGTCAAATATTGCTTTTCCATGAACTATAACATTTTCAGCTGCAAAGTCAGTAGGTTGTTGAGTAATTATAATAGTACCTGTATTATATTTTCTACTTCTTCTTTGCATTTGTGCTAAGAATTCAGCACCTAATTCATTTCTTCCACCTAATAATACGTGAGCTTCATCAACCATTAATACTGTATTTACAGAAGGATCTAAACATAAGCCCCAAGCATATTTTAAAATATTAAAGAATAAAGCATTTCTTATAGATTCATCACTATTCATTAATTCTTTTATATTAAATACCATAAAGTCACTATCTTGTGTAATAGTAGTATGACCATTAAAATAATATCTTAATTCTTTAACAAATGGTCTTATTTTTAATTCAAGACGTTCCATAACATCTTTTTCTCTTGTTGCTTCAGGCATAGATAAAAGTCTACCTTTAATAGTACTATAAACGTCATCAAATGTAGGATAATCTTTTGAAGTAAAATTACTAAAGTCTGTATTAAAATCAATATTAAATCTTTTATATGTATCTTGAACTACTTCACTAAACATAGCAAGTACATCTTCTTCAATATCTGGACTATAATATTTTAAGAAAGCTTTTAATGATTGTAACGTTCTAGTTAATACTGTATAACCTAATCCTTGTTTTAATTCATCTTCATCAGCATCTACTATAACTTCTAATGGATTTATTATACCGAATTTTCCACCTTTACCTAAATCAATAAAATCTCCACCAAAGTTTTTTGTCATTTCCTCAAGTTCACCTTCAGGATCAATACATATTAATTGACAACCATTTCTTATATGTGTTCTTAACATTAATTTAGCGGCAGTTGATTTACCACTACCTGATGTACCCAAAATTATCATATTGGCATTATTTCTATTAAATTCTTTTTTAGTTTGATATAAAAATTGATTAAATAAAACAACACCACCAGAGAAATCAACTCCTAATAATGTAGGTGCAGTAAATTCTCCTCCTGGATCTTTTATACTATCAAATACAAATGGATACATTGCTGCTATAGTAGGACTTGGAATTGGAATACCTACTCTTTCTTCAATATCTTGTTTAGGGAAAATAGGTATCATTGATTTCAAAACTTTTTCTTGTTCAAACATCATTGGAATACCTCTTAATCCTAAAGCATCCAAATAATTTCTAGTTTGAATCTTTTTCATTTCTAATTCTTCTTTAGTATCTGCAGATAACATAATGTGCATTTGAAAATCAAATATTCTAGATTGAGTAGCTGCAAGCATAGAAACAAAACTTTCCAAAGATTCATAATCTTGACGAATACTTTCTTGCATTGTTCTATCTCTTTCATGTTGATAACGTTCTTTTAAATCAGCTATTTCTTTATTAATCATCTTACTCATTGTAGAAAATTCAATAGGTATATGTTTAACAACGACTTTTACTCCTGGTAAATTAGTAATATTAGATAAAAATCCTGGACCTATTAATTTAGGATAATTAATTACAGTAAAAATAGTACAAAATTTATCACTTATTACAAATTGATTTAAATCAAAATCTATTCCCTTAGGGGCTATTTCACTTTTAAATGTACTAGACACTACTCATCACCGTCCCAAACTCAGTTTTTACATTTCCATTAAAGAAACTATCTAAAATTACTCTTAAATCATCATCAGTAACTTGTCTAGAGTTTAAACCACATGTTGCTAAATTACTTATTAATGTATGAACTCTTTTCTGTAATACTTCTGTTTTTTTATCTCTAAACAAAATGTAATATTCTGTATCAACGGCATTAACTGCAGTACTTCTAAATGCTTCTCCTTTATCAATATCTTGCTTTATAACCTTTCTTATTTGTTGAGTAGATGCATTAGAATACATTAATTGCAATTGTGCTAAATACATATTTATATCTACAGGTCTATCACAAACAACTAACCAAAATTCATAGTCAATTACATTATAAAAATTTCTAAAACTAAATATTATATTATTTTGTTCTTGATAATCTAGAATAAAAATATTTTTTGGTTCTACACGAATACCTGTAACAAAATAATTACTTTCTAATTGAATCATACCATTTTTTATACCTTTTATTGGAACCCAATCTTCAGTATATTTTGTATTACTTTTGTTTTTCGCCATTTCTTATACACCAACCTTTCCACTTATATACTCTTTCATTACTAAAATATTGATAAACGTTTTTTATAAAAGTCCTTATATTATGATGATTTGGTACAGGCATTACTAGAAACGCACTAATTAATGCAGGGGTAATAATGAAGAATGCTTCTTTCAAAGAATTCGTCTTTATTAACATTAATAGTATAAACGTTATTATGCAACCTGTAATAAATATAATCAAATCTGTTACATTGAAGAAGCCTAAAATCAACATAGACTTCTTCGAGTTAGCAGGTATTAAATATTGATTGTTGTTCATTTATATTCCTCCTATTTTTTCTTTTGTTCAAGAGATAATCTTTGTTGATTACTTCCTGTAACTTTAGATATTTCATATAAAGCTTTTTGGAACGCCTTAGCATCTTCCATAGTAACTTTATCACCAGATTTAACAAAATCATTTAATCCTTTAACAAAATCATCTAAATTGCCACTAAATGCTTGTCTACAACTTTCACTTAATGCACTCATATCAAAGACATTATTTTCATTTTTATCAACAAGTCTTTGAATCATACCTTTATCTCCAGAAATACCTTCTAAGAAATCCTTATTGCTTTCCATACTTCTAGTAAGATTTTCTACAGTTGCAATAAATGTTTCATCTTTATCTTTTACAAAATCTCTAATCGTTTCTGCTCTAGTATCATCAGCCAATTGTCCAAAATAATCTCTTATGAACTTTTTAACATCAGCGATATCTGAACTATTCGTAAATCCATTCCTTTTTAATAAAGGGAAGTTTTCAAACTCAACATTTGGATCATTCAATTGAGAAATCATTCTATCACGCATGCTTTCATAGTCTGTAGCTTTAGATTTTTTATCAACATACTCTTGAGTAGTTTTATCATAGCTTTCAACTTCTGAATTAGCTTTTCTTTTAGCGTTATCAGTAGCTGGAGCTCCCCAAGAAACAACAGTCTCTTTTCCATCATCAAACTTGTTTTTAGCGATTTCTACAATTCCACCTAAAGTACCATTTTCATCAAATATTTCTCTATTAGTTTCTCTTCTTCTAGCTCTCGCAGCATAATGTTCATCATTAGTAGCTTTTGCTCTAGTTACTGCAGTATCTAATTCATCAAAATCCTTTGATTTATAACCTTCTTTAAATCCTCTATATGCACCAGCTCCAAATCCTCCTAAACCGCTTCTAATAACTTCACCTGTAGATGGTTTTGCCTTATCATCATCAACATTATAAGTACGAATTACATTACCTACGCTAGTTTTTACTGCGGATGTTGCTCCTCCAATAATACCCATTGCCATCTTGTTATCTTGAACTTGTTTTTTAACACTTCTAAGAGGGAAATTACCAGATAATTGAAATATATCTTTTAACAACTTAGGCGCTTCTTGAGCAAATTTCATTATACCTAAAATCAATATTGCCGCTGCTAATGATTTTATTACAAATCCTCCATCGCCATTAATTGTACTTGACCAAATGGTTTTAAGAACGCTTGGAATCAAACTAATACCAAACAATGCAAAATTTATAATAAACAATCTAATAAATACATCTAAATATGCACTTTTTACATTCTTAAACCACTCATCAAATATTTTTTCACCTTGTTTTGGCACAATTCTTAACATTACTGTTATTGGAGATATCATTTGTAAAAATCCTAATTTAGCTACACGAACTCCTACTTCCCATGCATAACACCAGAACATCCATGCCGCAAGTCCACCAGCTATAATTGCTGGGAACCAAGAGAACGTCATTCCTCCATCATTATCAGTAACCTGATTATTTAAATAAGTATCCGTTAACATAGGTATTACATTTCCTGAATATCTAGAAAAGTTAACATCATAGTAATAATTAACACAAATTTGTTCTTTAGTAGAATCATTAATAATAGAAGTATCATTATTTACAATATACTCTGCACAATCATCATAATCAAATTCATTAGGATGATAAAAAGCAGCAAATACAGTAGGCGCTACAGAATAAGCTCCTCTTTGCGATGGTGTCAAATCATTTTTATAAGCTTTACATGCTTTATTCAAATTGTCTGTTTTATCAGTACCCCAATTAAAATCAAATATCTTAATTATACCAAACAACTTTAACCTAATCTGATTATTATATTTATCCAAATTATCATAATTAGAATAATCACACTTACATTCATAATCATTTGCATCACAATCATCAGTGCCAGAAGTACTACCTGTAGTACCTAAAATAATCTGAGATATTATGTTTGATTCCAAAACATGACTTTGAATTATATATAAATAATTAAATATCGTAGGCAATAACACAACTACTATTAACGAAATAACAGTATTTTTAACAACTTTACCTGTTTCTCCTGTACCCTTTTTATCATCAGGATTAATAACCATCAAAATCAAATTATACGCAAAAATAAATAGCATTGCTATTCCCATTATTACATAAATTCTTCCCGTTATTTCTTCAAAAACTTCAGAACTAAATAAATTAATACTACATATTCTTTCATATAGCTGATAAAGCCAACTAATCAATATATAAATAGGCTGACAAATCGCTAAAACTAAAGTGTTTAATAATTCTTCTATTACTCCACCTAAACTTAATAAGTTCATTTTTGTCCTCCTACTCTATACATACACTACTGCCTATACCAAGAAGATCTAAAAGTAAATTTAAAATTGTCGGCAAAATAAACAAAATAACAGCACACGCAAATCTCTTTAACAATTTTTGAAATGCCTTTTTTACATCCTTTTCATCTTTAGCAGTAATTGCTCTAATAAAATCATAAGTACTTAAAACAATAACTAATAGTGGCAATATTATCTTTAAAAAATTAAATAAATTTTGTATGTCAGTTCTAAAATCACCCATACTTTTACAATCTATACTATCAGCTAATACTAAATTATTAAAACTAAAAATAACTAAGTAAGCACAAGCCAAATATTTAATAACCTTTTTGCCTTTCATAAATTACCTCTTCTAAGAATTTGTATAGTATACATACACAAGTATACCAAAAAAAAAAAAACCTGTAAAGGTTGTTTTCTATTAATTTTTTGATGCAGATACTTTAGTCTTGCATTCAGCAGAACCTGGAGACAAAATACATTGTTGACAAACATCAAATCCAGCTTCTTCTTTTTCAGTATCATAACTTACTGCTATATCAAATAAAAACATAACAATAGTAGGAATAAAGAATATAACAATTCCTGCTACAATTCTATAAATTAATCTCTTAGTTTGTTTCTTAACTTCATCTTCTTTTTCTGCAACAACAGCTTTACCAAAATCAAACATACCTAATGCAATAATAATTAATGGTATTGCTATTTTAAATACTAACAAAATATATCCTATCAATTGAACAACATTAGCCATCTTTTGACAAAAATCTGTTATTCCTGATCCTAAAGTTAATATATTCATAAAAAACCTCTTCTTTCTACTATTATTTTAAAAAAAATATAAAATAATGTCAATACAATTTTAAACTATATGTAAAAAGTTTATAAAAAAAGTGAAAATTGATTATCACTATAATTATTTTTTAAAAAAACCATGCTTTTTAATTGAAGCATCAGCTCCGCTTCTGCCACATTTACGATATCCTAGTTTAGAAAGCAATTTATCAACACTTATAACTCTTTCTAAATTATCTCTAAAATTAGAAACAACACAGAATATCTTAGTATGGCTTTCCACCTCAAATTCACTTACTTCATTATCATCTAAATTAGCTCTATTCAAAATTAATTTCTGTCCAGATAATTCTTCAAATATCTTTCCATTCTTTTTAATTAATTTTGTCATCTTTATAGTACCTGGTTCCATTAAATATATTACATCAGAACAAAATCCTTCAGGATCCATATTATTCAAATCAATTATTACAGCATCTATATCACCAGAGCTATTAATTTTCTTTATAGCGTCATCTTTTGAAGTACAAGAATAAATATTCTCTGTATCAAAAAAAACAAAGTCCTGTTTATTCATTTCAATACCAATCGCATTATAATATAAATTTAATTGTTTAACCATTTGTACAACTAAAGTAGTTGCTCCAGCATGCTCTGTTAAATTAATAACACCAATAACTCTTTTATCACCTGCATAATTAGCTGGTGCCTCAGCCTCTGCAAAAACAAATTCTTTTTCTTCTTTTTGTTCTGATGCATCTATTTGAGCATTTATTTCATAAGAACTCTTAGTAATTTGTAAATGACTAACTTCAGAGTAAGTTCTTGGATGTTCATATAAAGTCATTATCTCTGAAAAATTATTAGTAAAATTATAAACACCAAGAGTTATTAAATTTGAAATAAATTCTTTAGAATTACATGCACTATTATCAGCTAAATATAGAATTACTTTACTTACATCTATTGTTTGAAAAAACTGTTTTAAATTTCTATAATCATTATAGTCTTTTATAGAAGTAATGTCCAAAATCATCTTATTAAAGAAAAAATTAGTGAACATTGCAACTAATTCATTAACAGGGTAAACACCTTCAACTTTTTTTATTACATCAATTGTTAATGAACTTAACTCTTGATTTCTTTCATTTGCAATTATTACATTCATACTTTATCTCCTATTAACATGCACCTGGATGAGCATCCTCACCAGGGAAATATATTGATTCAGTTTCCCCTTTTATTCTAAATGTAGTTAAATCACCTATAATTGGTAAATCAACTTTAAAAAATACTATGACACTAAACCAAGTTTTTTTAAGGCCATTATCATCTTCATGTGCTTCTTCAGAAATACAATAATATGCTTTGCCACTAGTCTCGTTTCCATCAGTTCCATATCCTTTATATGTCCTAATAACGTTACCATCATCGTCTTTTTCAGTAGGACAATTTCCTGCTACAAGATAGCCGACATCATATAAATATTCTCCTATAGCCTTTCTAGTTTCACAAGTATTACCTTCATATTTTTCCACAAAGTCTACAATATTATTCTTAACATTGAATGCTTTACTATAATTTACTGATAAAGCTAAAAAAGAAGAAAAGAATATTATAAATGCGATAACTAAACCTAACAACCAAGTTGCTCCTATAGATTCTCTCATTTATGTCTTCCTTTCCTTCTTAATTAATTTTTTAAATAATACTAAACATCATCTTGTTTTGGACAAACAACACTAGCAGTACTACCATTTTCATTAGTATAATATAAACAACTTCTAGTATTTGTTCCTGAAATATCTTTACAAGCAAATGCTGCCGAACAATTTGCTCCACTTACTATTTGATTTTTAATTCTTGGATAAATTAATACCATGAATAATGTTGCAATTGCAGCGATTGCTATTACAGTAATTGCTGTTACACTTAATTCTCCACTTGCTTCTTTCATTTATATACCATTCCTCTCTATCATTTACAAATATAATTATACTATATTATTTTCAAAATTCAATCTTTTTTTACACTTTTTTATTTTTGTTTTTTTAATCAAATAAACAAAATAGATAATTAAGCTTATCAAACTTATATATATGCCTAATTTAGCACCTATTGTATGATACTTAAATTCAATATTACTTGTTCCTTTATTAACTTTAATTGCCATAAAGCCATTACTTACTTCTTCTATTTCGGCTTTTTTCCCATTTATATATGCTTCCCACCCTTTATCAAATGGTATTGTAAATAACATTAAATTTTCTTTTTTAGCATCTACTTTTACTTTAAATCCTTTTTTGGTTATTTTAAAATCTACTTCTCCGTTACTTTTTATTTTGTTTACATCTTTTTCATAATCTTCGTAACTATTCTTTTTTAATTCTTCACTATTTACTTCATTTAATATATCTTCATATTTCTTTATTTGATCATCACTTAATATTACCCCTTTTAAGTATGCTCTTGCCCTATCTTCATAATCAAGATTATTAAAATCTTTTGTTTTTATAAAACTATCATACAATAAACCAAAACTTAAAAAATTTTTATTTTCATACAAAGTATAAGCATCATTTTCGTAATTTTTTTTATAATATTTATCAATTAAATTGAATTCATTATCAACTTCATCTGCATCAATTTTAATTGACACATTTTTTGAATTCTCACCCTTATTTAATTTTACCTTCCATTGAATTAAATATTTATTAGATAAAAACGTTTTTGCAATATGTTCTCCATCTTGTAATTTATATTTATATTCGGCGCTAGGAATATAGCTCTCATTTAACGATTTATAAAATTTATATATATTACCATTTGCAGTACTAATAAAAGCCATTGTAGCATTTTTATCAAGTATGTATTCTATATTAGAATAACCTGAAGTACTAATTCTAAAATTTGAAGCATTTTCAAATTTTAAATAATCATTACTATTTAAATAATATTTAGTATAATACTCCTCAAAAGTATAATCGTCATTCAATGAATTATTTCTTTCAGAATGCTGATAAATACTTGAATCAAAAATAAAATATATAGATAACAAACTAAATATAAATATATACAAAAATTTATTTTTATATTTATATATCACTATTAATACAATAAAAGATAATAAAGATATAGTTACATTAAATATAAATAAACCTGCATTTATAAACTTAAAATCTCTAGTTGATAAAAGCATTACAAGTACAGTAAATACTATAAAAATAATCCATAGTATTACCGTGCCTATAGCACCACTTTTAATATTATAATTTTCATCTAATGTTTTCATAGAACAAATAATGTAAATCAATATTGGCATATAAAACCATCTAGCATAATATTGCGAAGAAAAACCAAAAAATACACTATTTAATATTGGAATAAACATGATAATTAAAGATGTTAAAATTATATAAGTTAATGGAGATTTTTTATTTTTTATAATATATGGAATTGCTAAAGTAATACCTATAAAAGGTAAATATTGCTCGCATGAAGAAAATTCCATATTTACAAACATACTTTTATTAAACATATTATCTGGAGGTATTATAAAACTTTTTATTATAGTAGGATAAATACATTTATAATCATAAATAAACATATCTTTTAAAGCCCATGAAAATTCTGCACGAGGATTATTTAAAACATTTATTATAGATGGCAAAAATAATACACTTGATAATAATACTCCTAAAACTGTTTCAAAAGCTAATAATGCAAATTTTTCTTTTGTTATTTTATATCTTTTTCCTATAATATTACATATAAAATAAATTAATAAAAATACACATTCCCCTATAAAAAAGAAATAGTTTGTTAATGCACATATTGCAAGTACAATTGGAAAGTATCCTTTTTTATTCTCTATAACAAATTTATCCAAAGTTAACAATAATAAAGGAAATAGTGCTACAACATCATGAAAATGATTAAAAAAATTATTCGTTATTTGAAATCCACAAAAAGAATATAATATTGATCCTAACAATGCATATTTTTTATTTTTAACAAATGTCTTTATATATGCATAACTTGTTAATCCTGCTACCCCATATTTTAATATTAATATTGGCCCTATTAAATATGGATATATTTTATAACTAAATAACAAACTAATTAAATAAAATATACTTCCTAAATTATAAAACGAAAATGATGCTAAAAATGAATTACCTAAATGGTTATTCCAATTAAAATAAAAATTTCCACTTTTCAAAGCTTTATTTACATACATTCCAAAAGGTATTTGTTGTTGATAAAAATCTCCCCACAAAATTAGTATCCCTTTTCCCTTAATAATATAAGGAACTAATACAACACTTGCAATTATTATAGGTATTAAAAATGATAATAAATAATATTTATTTGATTTTTTCATAAAATACTCCCTTACAACATTATAATAAAGAAAAAATTGATTTGTATGGCACTATACCATAGGTTGCCACAATAAAATATTTATAAATTGTTAAACCTCCAACTAAAAATATTAATAGATTATATATTACTTTCTCTTTTTTGGTAATCATATTTTTAATCCAATAAATTAAAATAGTAATTTGAAATATATTAAATAACATTATAATTCTAACTATACCAGGAATCCAAAATGTCAAATTATAAATAAAAGTATATATAAATAAACCTACATAGTGTAAGTCAAAATGTTTATTATCACGAATCAAAACATCTCTTTTTAATGATGATATAACAAATAAAACATTCGGAAAAATAATGTTTAATATGCTTATATTATACATTTTGGGAACTCCTAATATTCCAACTAATAAATAATTATACCTTTTAGGTACTAAAAAAATTAAACATTTTAAAATTAATCTCCAATCAATAAAAATTAGAAATACAGAAACTAAATATATTACAAAAATTAATTTCTTTTTATTTTTTAAAAAGCAATATGCAAAAAAATATACAAATCCTAATATACTAGTCGTATGAATGCCTACTGCAATAATATTAAAAATAAAATATTGTAAATATTTATTTTGCTTTAAATATTTCACTCCAAATAGGAATAATGATACAGCAAGCCACTGCCTTATACAAACTAAAGTTTCAAAATATATACCAAAAATCAATAAAAATAAAAGTGAAATTATTAAATACTGTTGGTCTATATTATCCTTTAAAAATGAAAAAATAAATAATAAAGTGACTATACCACAAAAAGATATTAGCATCATTGCATTGCAATGAAAAAAAATAAATAATTCATTTAATAATTTAAATAAAATTTCATAATGATAATAATATCCAAGTTTTAATTTATTGAAAATTCTTAAATAAGTATAAGAATAATCACACCCTGTATCATATCTTAATGCAGAAACTAAAATAAGCATTATACAAGCTACATTAAAATAAAAAAGTACATTCTTTTTTTCCTTGCCTAATTTATATAGTAGCAAAATTAATATCAATAGTAAAAAATAAATCATCTCGTCACCTGCCATCAATGATAAGCAAATAAACAACCCCATAATAATTATACGATATAAAATTAAAGAACTCAATTAATTATGAGTTCAATTCGAAATATCACATTTAGATGGTTCTAATAAACAAATCTCACATAGTTTATATTCATTATCTTCAGTAACATTTATATTATCATCTAAGCTAAACAATGCTTTCGTAATGGTTGGTATAAAAAATACAAATATACCAATCGCTACTCTTATTAAAAATACCTTTATTTGTTTTGAAAACATTTTTTCATCTTTATCAACAACTGCTTTATATAAATCAATAGTTCCTAAAACTATTAATATTATAGGAATTGCAATTGTTGCAAGTTTAAGAGCATAACCAGCCAATCTTAAAACAGTTCTGATATTCTTATCGCTACATGGAGATTGAGCAACATATTGTTCTTGGCAAGTACCACTCATCCATCTGCATTTTCCACCATAAGCTTGGCAGGCTTTTTTACCTAATGCATTACAATTCACAGAAGTAGTTGTTGTTGCAGCGAAAGAATTTAAACTAAAAAGAAAAAAGGAGAAGATGAATATCAAAGCACATTTTGATATTTTATTCATATTCATATTTATCTCCCTTTCTATTCGCCATAAATTTATTGTACATATAATAGCCACCAGCTGCTAATGCCAATAACAATACTATAATAAATAATATTTTTATTATATTAGATTTTTTTCTAACAAAAATATTTAATGTATAATGTCCTGTTGTTCCATCTTGAGCAGTTACATTTAAAACTACTTTACTACCATTAGATAAATTATTGTTACCACTTACTGTAACAGTTGAAGTAGAATCTTCAGTTTCATAATCCAATGATAATTCTTTAATATCTTCATCTATAGTTACAGAGTATTCATTTATATTAGGACTAAAATTGATATTATAATCTTCTACATTCAATGATTTTAATCTTGTATTATTTGATAAATTCTGTGCTGACTCTTTTAAAATATTAATTTTATATTCACTAGTGGAACCATCAGTACCTGTTACTACTATTGAAATAACACTACCATTAGAAATGTTATCGTTTCCACTAACTGCAACTTTACTATTCGAATCCTCTGGAACTGCATTGACAACAATACTATTAATATTTTGACCAACAATCATATTATAAACATAAGTATCACTATTAAATGCTATACTTCCACTAGATAAAGTTAAACTACTTAGTTTAGTATTGCTTTTAACAGGTGCTTTAGTTGTTGTTGTTTTTGTATTTGTAGGCTTTTTAGTTTTTGTTGTTGTAGTAGTATAATCTGATCCATCTTGCTTTTTATTACAATCATAATACATAACTATAGAACAATATTTTACTGTATTATCATTACATACTGAAGTTTGATAATTTGCACAACCATTTTTATATAAATTATAATAAGGTTTAGTATTTCCATTTGAACATTTTACAGTATTATTTGAATAATAATTTAATTTATATTCTAAATTATTACAAGTAGCTTTCATACATTGTGAAAAATATACACTATCACTAGTAGTTATACTTCTATCTTGCAATTTCGAACACTGATATTGTGTTAAATCATACCCAACCTCTGTACTTTGAGTTGCAGCTTTAGTTCCAAGAGGAACTAGCAATAAGCAACTTAATATTAATAGTAACTTTTTTTTCAATTTTACCAACTCCTATTAGCTTGTAGTCTCTATTAACATAATATAATATTTTTGAAATAAAATCAATATACTAAATTTCAATCATTTCTCTTCAATATTACATAATTAGCCACTTCAGTTAATTCTTTATACTTTTTTTCTTTTAAAAGAGTATCTATTTTATTTTTTATAATAACATTCTTAGGTGAATAAAGCTTAAATTTAGTATATAAAATTAATTTGGCCGAACAAGAATCTAAATCATGAACAAAATTATCCATTAAATAGCTATCAACATATACAGCAGGAAGCTGAATTATATGTTTGCTAGCTGCTAAATGTTTTGTTTCTAAATAAATTCTACTTTCATTACCGAATACTATTATTTTATCATCTTTTTCAGTATTTTTATTTATTACTGTTTTTAACACATCTGCTGTAATAGTATTTGTATTTAAATTATTATATATATCGAAAACAGTGCTCATATTATCTTTACATAAAAACATAATAAATAATATTCCTATAATCAATACATAAATATTTTTAAAACTATTAATAAGATCAAAATACATTAAAATAGGTATTATAAATGCAGGAATTATAAACAACATATAATGTCCATAAATTCTTCCTGGTAATATAATTAATAAAAGAGTTAACAACAAATAGATAATACTTGCAATAGTCATATTAATATTATTTTTTCTTCTAAAAAATAAATATACAAATGGCATACAAAAAGAAAAGAATAAAAATGATGTTTTTTCTAAAAAAGTTGATAATGAATAAAGAGGTGTAACATTATGCACTGTTGTATATTTAAAATTAAAAATTATATATTCTTTTATACAATCAATTAGTATTCCTTTATAGCTAAGAATTAATAAAAAATCGATAGCACACTGAGCAATCCAACAAAGAAATAAAAGATGGTTTCACTTAGTTCTACGAATTTCTTCTTTTTTATAAAATCAAAAAGAAAGAACAAAGCATAAACTAACCATAAAGTAATCATATTTGGACGTAACAATAATACAAACGCCATTGAAATACCCGTAATTAAACTTTCATAATATTTATATTTATCTGGATAAAGTATATACTTTATAAAATAATACAATGACATTAATATAAATGGCATTGCATATTCTTCTGAATAATTACCGCCTTCTAAAAAAGTAGCAATTGGAATTGCCAAAAATGATATTATAAAAATTGAAAATATTCTATTGTTAAAAAAAAGTCTACATATTTTATCAATAAAAACCAAATCAAAGAACATAAAAATTACTTCTATTAACCAAATACCCATATACCCATGATTCGTTAATAGAATACCTAGAAAATTAATCAAATATAAAAGTGGGCCTTTATTATCAAAAATATCTCTATATGGTAAAAAACCTTTTTTAATCATCTCACCAATATATATTTAAACGCTAGAGTCTGCATTTAATCTTCGTTCAACAAATGGATTCGTATCACATTGATAACATATAAAAAATGAAATAATTAATAAACTGCAATAAAATAATATCTTCTTGTATTTTTTCATACTAACTCCTAATCAAAATATAACATACAAATTTTATTAAAACAATAAAAACACAAATTATCAGTACTATAAGCCCGTACTTTTTTTATCAAAAAAAGAACCATTAAAGGTTCATAATTATAGTTTTTTAAATAAATTAAATTTCTTTACTACTAGCATTAAGCTATAAGCTAATATAGCAACTACACCTAATACAATATAATAAGTTCCTACTCCTGTTTGAGGACTTTTTTCTGCTGATGATCCTTCATATTTAGAGCCTGATCCACTAGATGAGCTACTACTTCCGCTTGAAGAACTTCCACCACTAGATGTACTTCCAGAAGAACTGCTTCCACTAGAAGAGCCTCCAGAAGAACCACCACTTGAAGATGGCTTTTGAGTAGTTTTTTCTGATGAAGAACTTGAATCAAGTCCTAATGTATTATTACCAGAAGAACTACTTGTACATGTTATATAGAAATCAGATGAACAATAAGCAGGTTCTTCATTATCGTAATTTGCGTCATTAGTATCATTATATGAATCACAAGCTGAACCCATATCTTGTGCAACTATGTTTTTTTCTCCATTTGCACAAACAATGTTATGTATTAAAGCATCGTCAATTGTCTCATATCCACCTTGATATAATAGTGAACAAGTCTTTGGACTTAATGTACAAGTTGCTTCTGCATAAATAGTAACAGTTGCTGATGAATTAACAGTTATTTGTTCATGTTTTGTATATGCATTTTTAAAAGCATCATAATTGGCAGTACCTGGTAAAGCTTCAGAAGAAGCATTTGCGTTAATCAAAGGTAACACCAACAAACTTGCTATTAATAAATAATATCTTTTTTTCATAACACACTTCCTATTCTCTATAATAGTCTCTTCTTGACTTAACTTTCTTCTTTATTATTATTATGCAACTACTTAATAAAATTATTACAGCACCAGCAATAATAGCTAAAAACTCTATTTCTTTATTAAATGCATCTTTTCCAATATCTATAGAATATGTTTCATATTCACCATTTTCAGCTACCACTTTAACTCTTACAGTACTAAATCCTGTCAAATTATCATTACCTAGAATAAATACTTCTGCTCTATTATTTGCAGGTACTGCAGTAATAACTAATGATTTTTCTGTCTTTATTTTTACTTTATAATCTTTTTTCTCAGGTGTAAATCCTATATTATATCCTAAAACATTCAATTCTTTTAAAGTTTTATCACTAGAAACATCTAATCCAAATTCTTTTCTAATTATAGTAAATCTATAATAAGCTTTTTCATCTTTAGCATTTCTTACTTCAATTTCAATATAGTTTTCACCGACATCTAAAGTTATTCCTTTATTAGATACAATTTCATATTTATCAGAATTCTTATCTTTTACTTTAACAAAGAATTTACTTGAATCTATTTTAGTAGATGCTAATAAATCTATTCTATCAGTTTCATAATCTACACTTAAACTATAATTTGTAATGCTTTCTTCAAAAGGTATATATACATTTGGAATATTTAAATCAAATAATTGTAATGTTTCGTCTTCAATTATATCTGTACCTTTTTTAATAAAGTTAATTACATAAGTTCTAGTACTACCTGTTTGACTTTTTACTTTAACTAACTTAGTTGTAGTATCACCTGTAATTTGTACTACACCTGGTTCATATCCTGATACAAAACTTGCAACATCACTATTTAATTTTGCTGAAACAGCAACTTCTTTAGTATCAACAGGTATAGTTACGTTATAATTTGTAACATTTGCATTAAATTTCAAATCACCTATACCAACAGCCAATGAATTTAATGTGTTGTCTGATGTTCTATCATCAGTTCTATTTACTAATATAGTATATGTTCTTACTTTTCCTTCTTTATCTTGAATTTTAATTAATACAGTATTCATACCATATTGTAAATTAACTGTTCTTGGTTCATATCCTTCAACATATTTTGCGTCACTACTTGTTAAAGTTGCGTATACAGTTACAGTTGGACCACTAACTTCTAATTCATATTCATTATCAAATGGATTAAATGCATCTGCTAATGCATTACTATCATTAGCTAAATTATTTGATAATCTTACATAATTACTTGAAGTAATTCCATTATAATCATAAGCTACTCTACTTGGAGAAGTTAATTTTCCTCTATTATCATATAATTGTAATTGTTTAACAGTATTGTTCATATTTACAGTATCTATTACTGTGCCTCTATAAGCATTACTAATAGTACCATTGCTATCCATTACCCAAATATATTTAACACCTGGTGTTGAATCAATTGTAAATTCATTACTATGTAAAGTTTTCCATTCACTTCTACTAGTTGGAACGATATATTGTTCACTAACATAATAAGCAGTTACTTCTGCTTCTGTAGCTTGAGCCTTTATTCTTATAGTTCCAATACCATTTGCACCAACAATACCTGATGTAACATCTAAAGTTGGTTTTACTCTATTAAATTTTGTACAAGTTACAGTATATGTTCTAGTACAATTTTCACTATTACAAGCCGGTTTAGATGAAGTTGTCTTAGTAGTATCTATAGCATAACCTCTCTTACAAGTTACAAGCTTTTCATAAATCATATCTTCGACTTCATCACTAGAAAGTTTTCTGTCATAACAAACTTTAAATGAATAATCATCTTTTACATTTTTATGAACTTCATTATCACAAGATTGTAATTCTTGTTGTTCTTCATCTATAGAAGGGTTATCACTTCCTACATTACCATCTGAATAAGTTTTACAAGTTGCTTCTGCTTCTTTTTTATCTGTAGTTATATAATTTTTATTTATTGTGCCTTCACCAGCAATACTTTTTCCATCAACTTTTGTAAATCTACAATTATCGCCTTCACAAGTAGTTATTTTTAATTTTGCACCACAAGCAAGACTCATTGATGCTGGAGCACCTAATTTAACATAATATGTACCACCATTTTCAGAAGTATTTTTCTTATTACATGCTTTAACAGCATCATCCCAATCTACTTTTAAATAAGATGAATTTATAGTTGAGAATCCACTAGGATCACTAGATTGATAATAACAATATTCTTCTTCTTCGCCATTTACTAATTGTAAGAAACATTCAGTTACACCTAAAGTTACAGGAGTTAAATCAGAATCACAATTAGCGATAGAATATCTAGTAGCAATTCCACCTTTAGTGGCAACGATTCTAGTATAGCATCCATAAAAATCCATATTTCCTGTAATTCTTACACTTGGATCATTTTTACTAATAATAGTATTTTCAGTACAATATGGAACAGGATTATCAGGATTATCATAATTTAATACAGTAGTCCATCCATATAAAGGTCGACCATAAGAATCCAATGTATCATTTATTGACCCTAAATCATTTGAAAAATCAATATATTGTTCAGAATTTGTGTCAAAAACATTATAGCAATAAGCATCTGCTTTATTAGAAAATTTACCACCACATCTAACGTTATCATTTCCGCTTGGAGTAAATGTTACCCTATATTTTGTAGCTGATTCACTATAATAATCTATATTACAAGCTTTTAAAGCTTCATTTTGATCTATAGTTAATTGTCCTCTATAAACTGTTCCAGATTGAGCAACATTATCAATCATATCATATTTACATAATGCCTTAGCTCCTTGGCCTGCACAAGTTGTTATATGTACAGCTTTACCACATTTTGAGCCAATCTCCGCTGAATACCTTATACCATTTATTATATCAGTACTTGCATCAGCTTTTAAAGAGAATACAATAAAAGATAAAGCTAATAAAACATAACAAACAGTATTAAAAATTTTTCTTTTTTTCATACCTTAGACCTCTCTTTATTTTATACATTTTAATAATACTAAAAAAAGATAATTAATTCAAGTCAATTTTACAAAAAAAGATTAATCACATGAATAATCTTTAATATAATTACTAAATAAATTGTATAATATTTCATTTTCCTCAATATAAGAAAAATCATCTTCATTAATTTTATAATTTTTAATCAAATATTGTTTTATATTTTTATAATCATCAATATTAATTTGTTTAAAAATTATATCTATTTCATTATCGGTTATATCATATTCTATATTGTTATAGTCAATTAAAAAATTTTCTAGTTTTTCTTGTGCTTTAATATTATTATTAAAAATATATGAATAAGATAATGTATTAACTATATTATTTTCATAAGTAATATCAAGGTATTCTTCGTATTTATTATAACTTTTATTACAATACATTGTATAAAAATTATTATTATTTGTAATTCTGTTACTACTACAAGCTGTTATGAAAAGAAAAATCATACTAAGAAAAATTATTTTTTTCATCAAACCTCTTGTATTACAGCGATAATCATAGGTTTACATTCTGTTTCAGAATAGAAATATTTACTTAATTGTTCTCTAATTTCAAGTTTTATATTATTATAATCAACATAATTGTTGCTAGTATTTTTTTCTATTATATCTAAAGATATTTTTTTAACATTTTCCATCATATCTTTTGAATCTTTAATATAAATAAATCCTCTTGTAGTAATTTCAGGACCAACTAGTACTTTCTTATCTTCTTTAGATAAAGTAGCACTTATTAAAACTATTCCATTTTCACTAAGCATCTCTCTATCTTTAATAACTAATTCTCCAATATCATCATTGCTATTACCATCAATTAAAACATCATTTACATCAATTCTATCATAACATTCTTTTAATTCTTTATCTTCTATAAGTACAAATTCACCATTTGTTTTTAAAATAATATTTTCATTTGGTATTCCTAATGAAGACGCTATATTAGCATTATTAACCATATATCTATATTCACCTTCAACAGGCATATAATATTTTGGTTTTAATAAATCTATCATTAACATTAAATCTTCTTTAGAAGCATGATGTGTTATAACTTTATCTTTAGGTATGGAAATAGTTTCTGCTCCCATTATTGCAATTTCATTTTCTAAACGAACTATTATTTTTTCATTTTCATCATACCTAGGTTCTGCAAATACAATCGTATCAGTTTTATTTAATTTTATAAATTTATCATAACCACCTACAATACGATCTATTGCTATATATGGTTTTTCTTTATCATCACAAACTAATAAGATAACGTTTTTATCATTTATATTAGATAAATCACCCAAGAAATTTTCATCAATATTTATATATTTTTCTTTAATTGCCATATTTACTACACTTTGTAGTTTTTTACCCATAATAACAACTTTTCTATGTGTATTTTTAGCAGCCTCAAAAATTTCTTCAATAGTAAATAAATGTATTGGTAAAACTGTAAATATCATACGATCTTCAGTTCTATTTATTAAATCTCTAAAAAATCCTTGTAATCTATGATTAGGACTAGTATGACCTGTTCTTTCTGAAAATACAGAATCACTTAATAAACAAAGTACACCTTGTTTACCAATATAAGCAACTTTTCCAATATCCATACTATATTTACTTTTCATAGAAGGATCTATTATAAAATCTCCTGTATACGCAATTGCACCATCTTTTGTATTAATAATATACATTACTGCATCTGGTACTGAATGACTAACACTAATAGGAAAAACAGATACATCATTAAAATTTATTTTCTTATGAGCTTGAATTTCGTGAATATTACCTTTTATTCCTTCAAGTTCTAAGTATTTTTTTGTATATTTTGTACAATAAACTTTAATATTTGGTATCAATGCAATCAAATCATGAATTCCACCCATATTCTCTGGATGAGCATGTGTTAAAAATACACCAACTATTCTGTTTTTGTTATTAGCTAAATAAGAATAATCAGGAATAATATAATCTATTCCATACATTGAATCAGTTGCATATTTTAACCCAGCATCTAAAACAAATATTTTTTCATCTATTTCTACTATATATGTATTTTTTCCATTTTCATTTAATCCGCCTAAGCTCATTATTTTTATTTTACTCATTAAAATCACTCTTTCTAAAAATTAATAATAAAGTTATAAACGCATAAACATTATATCATAAATAGTAAAAATAACAAAATAAAAAAAGAAATTTAAAATTTCTTTTTAAGCATTCCAATCTGATCTTTTGAATCTATAATCTCCAAATGTTGAGCCTTCTCCTAATACATAACTATCTTTATCAGCTGATAAAACTGATGTTGCATTAAAATCAGATAATTTACTTTTTAAACTATTTAATTCATTTTGCATGTAAGCAGCACTATGTTCTCCAGCAGCTAACTGATCTTCAACCTCTGCAATTAACGAATTACAAAGAGCATTGAAAACACTACTTGATTCATATCCATAATTTCTAACTAATTCAGCTAATTCATGAAAACTATTTTGAACTTCTGCATTTGCATTATTAAATAGTTCCCAAAGAATCTTACAGTCATTAATTATTGCGTTAGCATAAGTTGAAAATAATTCAGTTACATAAGAAAGAAATTGCTCAGAACAACTAATTGCGTTTGAAAATGATGCAATACCTACTTCGCTTCCTGCTGCAGGTAGTTCATCATAAACAACACCACTTACAGAAGGACCACTATATTTACTAATTGTAATAGCTAAAGTACTTAGTGCTGAATTAATAAGCTCTATAGCACCATTTAACATTGATGATGAATCTTGTGGTATTAAAAATACTTTATTTAAGCGTTCTCCTTGTGTTTGCATAATTCTTCTAACTTCACTGTTATTTGCAGGCTTAAATTCATTAAAAATTGTTTCAAATTGTCCTTTTATTTTTGGAAGTTGATTGGCATAATTATCTATATCAGATTCCAATATTTTAATTCTGCTTTGAACAGCATCAGTATCAATTCTTAAACCTTCACCCATTTACTTATCTCCTCCTTATTTTAAGGATATCATACTTAAAATTAATTTCAAATTTATTTAAAAAATATATACATTATATTTACAAAAAAAGTAGACATTGTCTACTTTTATAATCTTTCCCAATTATCAATATGTTGTCTACTAAATGCCGTTGTTGGACCTTCATTAGCAGCTGTAACATCGAAAAGACTTTGACTCTTCAATGCATTAATTGAATTTGCTAATTTAGTAGCTTGTCCTACACTCTTAACTCTTTGAGTTGATACTTCATCATAAAATTTTTGAGCAAATGAAGTAAAACATATTTCCAAACTTTGAGCTAAAGTTCTTACTTGATCTGCTGCTGAATGAGCATTATTAGCTAAGTCTTCAAATTCAGTTTCAGATGCTAAAGACCAAATATGCTTATAGTTTTCAACAATACCATCAAAACTTTTTACTAAAGATGAAATTTTTGCTCTCATTTCATCAATAGCACTTTGCGTTGCATTAAGATTAAAGAAACCAAATATAGTTAATTCTAAAGCTTTATATCTTCCTGAATCCCAACTTCTAGGATCGATAGTTATTCTAATTGGAGTTGCAACTAAGCTATCTTCACTTGTATTAATTAAATCTGCCATTTCTATATGTAAATGAGGAATCCCTACACCTGTATCAAAGAATTTTGAAAAAGCAGAATCTATACTTGCATATGTTGAATTAAATAATTGATTTAATTTAGATCCCACTTCACCTGTAAACCCTAAATTAAGTTGATGTACTCCTTCTATAAGAGCATTAGCTTGTTGTTGAATTGTGTTTAATTCGTTTTCTGCACTTTGTAAGTATTTAATAGCGGTTCTTTTATCTAAAGCATTTCCAGCCATAATTATACCTTCTTTCTCTATTTTTTATATATTAATTATAAAACAGCAATTTAATAATTGCAATAATAAATATTATTTTTTTACGTTACTCATCAACATTCGTTTTTGATTGTAATAATTTTATCTTAGAATATTTACCATTATTAATTGCATATCCAGCAA
Source organism: uncultured Bacilli bacterium (assembly GCA_947632375.1). Lineage (GTDB taxonomy): Bacteria > Bacillota_I > Bacilli_A > RF39 > UBA660 > UMGS1124. Next base: position 69,939 of record CANRPF010000003.1, on the reverse strand, counting down.
AGAATGGCATCTCTTCTCTTAAATCTTTATTATATTGATCTCTTAAAGCAATAATACTTTGATCTTGAATACCATTTGATATCCAAATACCTGCTTTATTATCAACATTTCTATATAATTCTAATATTTTAATTTCTTTTAATTTTTCTAATAAATCTATTAAAACTACATTTATATTTTTTAAATTCATAATACTATTAAGTAAATTACCTATTGTAGTTTCCGTTAGTATTGATACACCATTTATTAAAACTAATATTTTTAATTCTGGTTTCTTACTTGCAAATTCATATAATTGTTTAAATACCATTTCAAAGTTTTCTTTAAACAATGTTGTTTGAGTTAATCCATCTATATTTTGTTCCAATGAGTTTATTATTATTTTCTTAGTAGCATCTTTAGAAGAATCAATTACTTTAAACAATAATCCTGTAAAAGAATATAAAGCTTCTTCATCATTAGTAGAAATTACAAAATTTTTGTTTACAAAATTCATCTTTGAAATTTCTAAAGTTTCTCTTTCTACTCCTATAGGTACTTGAGTTAAATCAGTTATAGAAGTTGAAATAAAGTCATAATTAACAATTTTTGGAAGTACAGGCACACTAGGTGCAAAACTTTTAGCTGTACTATGTAATTTAAGAGATACTTCATTTATAAATTCAGTCATATTTTCCGCATTGCTAGGTTTAGCACTTTGAAATTCAAAAACTTCTCCTATATCAACAATACCTCTTCCTTTAATACTAGATGGTACAACTTTATTAACATTATTAAGAATAGTTCTATAATCCATTGCATCAGTCATTTGCATTACTAATGATTGTTTGAAGTTTTGTGATAATTTATATTTAACTGAATTAGATGCTAGAGCTGTAATTATAAAATAAATACCTAACTTTTCGCCTTCTCTTGTCATTTTAATTAAAACATCATCCAAGCCTTCAAATACTTCAGTAAATGCATCATAATTATTTATTATAATAACTATATTAGGAATTTTTTCTTTTTGATGGGTTATATAATAGTAATAATCACCATTATAATCTTTGAATTTATCTTTTCTTTCTTCTAATTCTTTTAATATCTTTTTTATTAAATTAGTTAATTTACCTGGATCAGATGAACTAATAACATCACCAACTATTGGACTATTTCTAAATGAATTTAATGTTTCAGCTCCACAATCTATTGCATATATATTTACTTCATCAGCTACATAATTAATCATCATAGAATACATAATAGTAGTTAATAAATCTTCTTTACCACTATTAGCCATACCATATATTAAAGTATTTCCCTTTTTAGAAAGAGGAAGTGTTAGTAGTCCTTGTTTTTGATAAGCAGGAGCATCATATTCACCAATTACAGGGTTTAGTATGAAATTTTCTTTTTTATAACCATATTTTTTTATTAAATCCAATATATAAATATCTTTAGGTATAGCATCTAACCATAATTGTCTTATATTAATATTTAATTCTTTTGCAACATTATCTATACTTTTTAATATAAATGGTAATTCTTCTCCTTTATAAATTAGTTCAGTTTTTTCTTTTTCGGTATTGATAGTTTTATAACTTTGACCTGTATCAGTTAAAAATTCTATATCAGTATTTGCTACAGTTTTATGTTTATCACTTTCATAATAAGGACTTCCAGCATAAGCAGCTTGTCCTAATGCAAAGAATTCATTATAACCAACTTGTAAGTAAAATCTACCAGCTTCTTTTAAATATGCTGCATCAGGAACTCTTATCATGTCATTTGAATCGCCTTTATCTTGTACTTTTAAACATACTCTAAATTTGGAGTTAGACCATATTTGATCATCTACTACACCACTAGGTTTTTGAGTAGCTAGTATCAAGTGTACTCCTAAAGATCTACCGATTCTTGCTGTAGATATTAATTGTTGCATAAATTCTGGTTGATCTGCTTTTAACTCTGCAAATTCATCACATATTATAAATAAATGACTTATTGGTTCTTCAATTTTACCTTCTCTATAAAGTCTTTGATATTTATAAATATCTATACTACTTTCTCCTAATTTATCACGAGCTTCATTAAATTTCTTTTGTCTTCTTTTTAATTCACTTTGTATACTAGCTAAACTTCTATTAATTTCAGCTACATCCAAGTTAGTTATAGTCCCTGCTAAATGAGGAAGTTTAAAACCTGTTTCTTTATTTTCAAATGTACCTGCTAGTCCTCCACCTTTATAATCTATTAGTACAAATTGTACTTCATATGGATGATAATTTATACACATAGAAAGTATATAAGTAATAATCCATTCAGATTTTCCTGAACCTGTCATACCAGCTACTAATCCATGAGGTCCATGTGCTTTTTCATGTAAATCTATTTTAAATTGTTCACCTTGTTCATTTATACCAACAGGAGCTGCTAAAGAACTAGTAACATTACTTTCTTTCCATCTATTAACTATATTTAATTGATTTACATTACCAACATCATACATTTCTAAAAATGAATAAGACGTTGGCAAATCAAATTTACCATCAGCAACATCTACAGGAATATTAGAAAGTTGTATATAACAATCTGTAAAATCAATATTTAACATTTCTGGCATAAATTCTTTTTGAGAATTACTTACTAATTCATTTTCAAAAATAGTACTTTTTTCAGGAACGATATTTATAAATGTTGTAGTTTCATTAGGTAAATTATCTAATCGTTCTGATAACATTAATAAACTAAAACCATAATTAACAGTAGAATCTAATAATGTATTAATTATCGGTATATTCTTAACTTTTGAAATACAGTCAGTAATTATTAAATAATAAGGAGGAAATTTCAAAAATACTTTTTCAAGTTCTGAATTATTTTCACTTTCTTCAATACTTAATATTCTATTATTTAACTCTTCCATTAAGAAATTTGATAATGTATCAGCTTCATCTACGTTTTTACTTATAAATCTTATACTTCCATCTCTATTCCAAAAATGAGGAATATTATCATACTTAGTCCAATAATCTTTATTATCATCAGTAGTTAAAACAACTACATTTAACATATCATAAGAATGAAATGTTAATAATTGTAATAAAAAGCATTCGAAATATTTTTTTAAATAATCTATATTGCCAACTATAGCAGTAAATCTATTTTCTATTAAATTAATAGAAACAGGAGCATCATTTAAATATTTAGAATTATCTTTTAAAGCTTTACCTAAACTTAGTAATTTATCTTCTACAATACTAAATTTTTCATCTTGAAATTCTATTTGTAAAGAAGAATTTACTCTACCTGTACCTAATCTAACTGATAAGAAATCTTGATGATCTATTTTTCTTTCCCATAAATTAGGTTTCTTTTCCATAATTATATTTTTTATTTCATTTAATGGAACAAAATTTTCTAAAAGTATTTGTCTTTCTATTTCTAATTCTTTTTGTATTTCTTCTTGTTTTTTATTTATATATTCAGTATATTTTTTTATTCTTATTTTTTCTTTTTTCTTAGTTCTATGTTTTATATAAAATCTTTGAATAAGTGGAAATACTATCATACCGATAAGCATACTACCACTCATAACTAAAGTTGTAATACTATTTTTTATAGTAGCTTCTCCACTTCTTATTTTTATAATAGCTATTACACCACTAACTAAAGAAGTTAATCCCATAACCATCATTGGACCAATTGTTAAAATTAATGGCATATCTTCATTTGTTTGCATTTGTGGAGGAGCATCTATTCTTAATTCTTTATTTTCAATTACTCTTCTTATTCTAGGTATTCTTTGAAAAAAATCTTTTTTTGTATATAAAGGAACATTTAATTCTATTTCATTTTTATAATCAACATCATCATTAACAGGTATATTTCTATATTTTAATATTTCTTCATTAAAAGTTACTAAATTATTAGGATTATTAAATATTAATATATTTCCATATATAGCTATAGAAAATCCTAAAATAAATACATAATCTCCAGGTCTTAAAATAGATGATACAACCATTTTATCATTTATAAACATAGGAACATTAACATTATAATTTATTATTTTAAATATTCCATTTTCACAAACAATTTCTATTTGTTTATCAGCAAAAACAGGAAAATTTACTACGATTGTAGAAGTAGGATTTTTACCAATAGTTATATTATTTAAAGTTAATTTATTAATTTCTATTTGTCTTATAGTATCATCATAAGTAGGAAGGCAAAAAAATTTATATTCGTTCCCATTTCCAATATCATATAATCGACCACTTACAAAATTAGATAATTCTAATTCATTTACTTGACCTGCAAATAGACCTTCATTATCTAAATTTTCATTATCATCTATAATTTTAATATCGTTATTACTTTTTAAAATCCATCTATTATTATCTGATTCTATATTAACAAGATTTTTATTATTAGCATCTGTTAACCAATAATTACCATTTATTTCTTTAGGTAATTTTGTTTTTAATAGTTTCTTGTTATCTTGTAGAATTACTTTCATAAAGATGCACTTCCTATCATACTAAAATTATACTTTATCTATTATTTTTTTTCAATTAAAAATAAAAAGATTAATATTATATTAATACTAATCTACTTCCATTTAAAACTTTATTATCTTTAATAGATAAGTTTGTATCATAAACATCCCCATTAATTAAATTAATTAGTGATAAATTATTCTTTATAGGAAATTCTTTATCTGTTAAATCATTAATAGCTTGATTTAATAATTTTATTACTTCTCCTACTTTTTTATTAACAGGAATTAATAAATTATATGTTTCATTTATTGCAGGAACTATTACATCAACGTTTATCTTATATTTCATATTTTCACCTACTTTGTTTCATATAAATCTGTACCAAAACTTGTACTTACTTTTAGTGGTACTTTTAATGAAACTATATTTTCCATAATATCTTTTACTAATTTTGTTAAATCTTCTAATTCATCTTTACAAACATCAAATACTAATTCATCATGTATCTGTAATAACATTTTACTCTTAAAATTATTTTTTTTCAACTCGTTATCTATCTTAATCATAGCCATTTTTATAATATCAGCACTAGTACCTTGAATTGGTGTATTTAAAGCCATTCTTTCTCCACTACTTCTAACACTATATATATTGCTTGTTAATTCATCAATAACTCTTTTTCTATTAAAGATAGTTCTTACAAATCCATCATCATAAGCTTCTTCTACTATTTTATCCATATATTTTTTTACTCCAGGATATAATTCATAATACTTATTTATAAAAGTTTTAGCTTCTTTAGGATTTATACCTATATTTTCACTTAAACCAAATCCACTTATTCCATAAACTATACCAAATATTACAGCTTTAGCAGCTCTTCTTTGATCTTTAGTTACTTCATCTTTCTCGATGCCAAAAATATCACTTGCTACTGTAGTATGAATATCTTCATCATTTTTAAATGCATTAATTAATTTTTCATCATTAGATAAATGAGCTAAAATTCTTAATTCAATTTGACTATAATCTGCTGATAAAAAATAATCATTTATAGGTAAAAATGCTTTTCTTATTAATTTTCCTATATCATCTCTAGTAGGTATATTTTGTAAATTAGGTTCTATACTTGAAAGTCTTCCTGTTCTTGTTAATACTTGTTTATATATAGTATGAATTTTTCCATCACTTAATATATAATTATTTAATCCTTCTATATAAGTACTATATAATTTAGATAAGTTTCTATAAATTATTACAAGAGGAACTATAGGATGTTCATCAATTAATTTTTCTAAAACTTTTGCATCTGTACTATAACCACTACTATTTTTTCTTCCATGTTTTAATCCTAATTTTTCAAATAAAATATGTCCTAATTGTTTAGGTGAAGAAATATTAAATTTTTCATTAGCTAGTTCATATATTTGATTTTTCATTTCTTCTATCTTTTTTTCTAATTCTACACCCATTTCATCAAGTATTAATCTATCTACTTTAATACCATTTAATTCCATACGAGTTAATGTATTAATTAAAGGCATTTCAACATTATTAAATAAATCATACATATCTTCCATTTTTAATTTCTTTATATATTCATCTCTATAATCATATATATATTTAGCTTTAAGACAGATATAATATTCTTTATTTTCTTTTTTCTTTATAAATTCATCATATAATATAGTACTTATTCCATCATTCATCATCAATATAGCTAAATCATCTTTAAAATTATAATTAAGCATATTAGCTGCAATATCTTGATCATATATAGTATTATTAATAATACCATTTATTAAACAATTATTCTTTTTTAAATCAAACGTATATTTAATACTATCATTAATATAATATAAAACATCATTTATTAAATTTGGTTCTATATAAAATAAATTAACTCCATCATATAAAGACATACCTATTATAGAAGCCATATGATAGTTAGAATTATCACATTCTATATAATAACTTATTATATTTTCTTTTTTTATTTCAGTTACTGAATTTAATAATTTATATTCTATTTCTATTTTTTTCTTTTTAGTTTTAAAATTTTTAATAAAAGAATAAAATTCTAATTCTTCAAATATATTAGTTAATTCAGTTTCATTTTCTCCAACATATTCCATTTCTAAAAAATTATCTTCTATTGGAACATCTAGTACAATAGTAGCTAGTTTTTTTGAAAAAAATGCATCTTCTTTTCCTTCTATTAATTTTTCTTTTAATTTTCCACTAATATTATCTATATTATCATATAAATTTTCTATAGTATCATATTCCTGTATTAACTTAATAGCACCTTTTTCTCCAATACCTTTAACTCCAGGTATATTATCACTTGCATCTCCCATTAAAGCTTTTAAATCAATTATTCTTATTGGTTTAAAACCATAATCTTTCATAAATGTATGAGTATTATATCTTATAAAATCTTTTGTCTTTAATAATTTTACATCAACTTGATCAGATATTAATTGTAATAAATCTTTATCACTAGAAACTATTGTAGCATCAAAATCTTTATCTTCACTTGCTCTTTTAGAAAAAGTACCTATTATATCATCAGCTTCATAACCATCTATTTCATAATATTTTATTCCCATAGCTTTAAGTATTTTTCTTGCAACAGGCATTTGCATTTTTAATTCTTCTGGCGTTTGTTGTCTTCCTGCTTTGTAATCTTTATATAAAGATTTTCTAAAATTTGTTCCTATATCAAAAGCAACTGCCATATATTTAGGATCTTCTTCTTCAATTATTTTATTAATCATAGAGACAAATCCATATAATGCATTAGTACAAAAACCTTTACTATTTTTCATCATTTTTCCTGTATATGCTGTTGCATAATAACTCCTAAATAGCAAATTATTACCATCAACAAGTATTATTTTTTTCATACTACCACCTTGTTATTATTATATTATATTTTTTATTGCAAAAAAAGATTTTTGTAAACTAAAAAAACGCTCACGCGCTTTTATTATTATTTTTATATTCTAAACAAGCATTATCTAAATCATTAAATAAATTATCTACTTCTTGTTCTTCTTTAATTCTTGCACCGCTTGCATATTTATGTCCACCGCCATTATATTTGCTAGCGATTTCATTTATAATAGGCCCTCTACTTCTTATATTTATCTTATATATTGAATTTTTTTCATCATAGCTAGAGAATGCCCAACAATATAGTTCTTTTATAAAATTAAAATTATTTATCATATTTGAAGCAGCAGATGCATCAACTTTAAATTCTTCCATTACTTTTTTATCTAATTTTATATATCCAAAATTATTAGAAGTAACTATCATATTTAATGCAATATAAGATTGAAATTTAACTTCATTTATAGGACGTTCATATAATTTATAATATAATTTATTTATATCTAAATTATAATTTTCTATTAATGTAGTAATTATTTTAAAAGTTTTAGGAGTTGTAGAAGATAATAAAAATCTATCACTATCAGCTACTATTCCCAAAAATAAATTAGAAGCTATAGAATTATCTATTTTTAAATTAGAACTAAGTAAAAGTTCTGATATCATTTCACAAGTACTAGTACTTTTTTCATCGACAAATTCTAAATTTGCTATTTCTTCTACATTAGGATGATGATCTATTCTAATTACATATTTATAATGATTATAATTTACTCCATCAATCCTAGCTTTATTTGGAACATCCAAAATAATTAATAATGCATCATTTAAAGAAGATTCATCAATTTTATCTAGAATACCATAATATTTAAATTTAGCTACTTGTGTTCCTACTGCATAAACATTCTTTTTTGGAAACGTTTTTCTAATGGAATCACGTAATGCAATTTGACTCGCTACTGCATCTGGATCTGGTCCAATATGTCTTGCAATAACAATATTTTCATATTGCTTTATAGATTTTATTATCTTTTTAAATATTATGCTCACTATATAACCTCTTCTACTTTACTAAATTATAAGTATCTAATGCTATCATTAATTCTTCATTTGTTGGTACAACATAAGCAGAAATTTTAGAATCATCAGTAGTTATAATACCACTTTTTTTATCTTTAAATCCTGCAATAGAATCATTTTTTTCACTATCAAGATATATTCCTAAAGAAGTTAATTTATTTAATACATCTTTTCTAAATCCTATAGCATTTTCTCCTAAACCTGCAGTAAATACTAATGCATCAACTACTCCATCTAATTCAAGATAATAAGTTGCAATATAATTAGCGATTTTATTTACATACATATCATTAGCTAAGATAGCTAATTTATTTCCTTTAGCCATTTCTTCTTCTATATCTCTATGATCACTAGATACACCACTTATACCAATAAGACCACTTTTTTTATTAAGCATATTATCTACTTCTTCTAAAGTAGTATTAGTTTCTTTAATAATATAAGGTATAATTGAATAATCAATATCTCCTGAACGAGTTCCCATCATTATTCCTGCATTAGGTGTAAATCCCATTGTAGTATCATAGCTTTTTCCATCTTTAACTGCACATAATGATCCACCTGAACCAACATGGCAAATTATTAAATTAACATCATCTTTATTTAATTCTTTTTTCATATATTGTGTTATATATTTATGACTAGTTCCATGGAAACCATATTTTCTAATCTTGTTATTCTCATATAATTCATAAGGAATAGCATAAAGATAATGTAACTCATTTAATGTTTGATGAAAAGCTGTATCAAAAACTGCTACATTTGGTTTATCTTTTAACGCATTAATAAAAGCTTTTACTCCTATTAAATTAGCTGGGTTATGTAATGGCGCTAATGGAGATAAATCATTAATAGAATCTACAACTTCTTGATCTATTATAACTGATTCAGAATATTTTTCTCCTCCATGAACAACTCTATGTCCAACTGCATCAATTTCATCTAATGTATCTATAACCTTATTAGATATCATTTCTTCTATTAAAACTTTTACAGCATCATCATGATTTTTTATACTCTTTTGTTTTTTTTCTTTAAGTCCATTTAATTTTATAGAATAAAAACTATCTTCAAATCCAATTTTTTCAAAATATCCATTAATTAATTCTTTTCCTTCAGGCATTTCAAATAAAGTAAACTTTAAAGAAGATGATCCTGCATTTACACTTAAAATTTTCAATTTAATCACCTTTCCAAAAATAATTATACAGTAGTTTGCCTGAAATTACAAATTAAACTATTTAAAATTTCTAGTTAATTTAATAGCTTCTTTAAATGAATTTTTATTATTCTTTTTGCTACTTAAATTAGTATCAAATATATTTGCACAATTAAAATTATTCTCTTTAATAGAAGTAGGATTTAATGTACTAGATTTCCAATTACTTTTTCTTTCAAATTCCATAAAAAATCACCATTATTATTATGGCAATTTTAATTATTATAATACATCTTCATATTCTTTATTTTTATCACTTATTTTTATAATTACACAATTTTTTAAAGCTTCATTTATCAAAGTTTCATAATCAATTAATGATTCATATTCTTCACACTTTTTTTCATCAGGATTAATAACAGGATGCTCAGGAACAAATATAGTACAACAATCTTCATAAGGTAAAATACTAGTATCATAAGTACCTATCTTTTTAGCAATGTCAATAATTTCCAATTTATCTAAACACGCAACAGGTCTAATAATAGGCATATTAGTAACAGCATTAATAGCCTTCATACTAGTTAAAGTTTGACTTGCTACTTGACCAACGCTTTCTCCATTAATAATTACTTTAGAGTTAAATTTATTTGCTAATCTAGTTGATATTCTATACATCATTCTTCTCATAATAGTTATCAAATAATCATGTGGAATATTTTTATAAATACTTTCTTGTATATTAGTAAAATTAATTACATGAAGTTTAATATACCCTGAATACTTAGTTAATATTTTACATAAATTAATTACTTTATTTTTAGCAGCTTCACTAGTATGTGGTGGACTTTCAAAATATACTCCTTCAATTCTAATTCCCCTTTTTAAAGCTAAATAACCAGCGACAGGAGAATCTATTCCACCACTTAGCATAAGTAATCCTTTACCTAACGTACCAACAGGATAACCTCCTAAACCATTTATTTTTTCAAAATATATATAAGATTCATTCAAACGAATTTCAATATTAACTAATATTTCAGGATTATGTACATCTACACTTATTCCTTTAATATTTTTTAATATTACTCCTCCTAAATAACGACTTACTTCCATAGAAGTCATATTATATCCTTTATAGCTTCTTTTTGTTTCTACTTTAAATGTTTTAAATGTTTTTTCTTTTAATAAACTTACTAAATTTGACTCAATTTCTTTTATATCATTAGTATCTATTTTATATCCTAAATTTATTTCATGTATTCCAAATATATTTTTTAATTTTTCTAATATTAAATCATAATTATCAGATTTATCACTTATAAACATTCTTCCTCTATCATACTTTATAGAATATTCGCCTATAGAGTTTTTTATATTTTCTTTTAAACTAGATAAAAAATAATTAATATTATCTTTTTTTGTATTTAGTTCAGCATACTTTATTATAATAATTTTTTCCATAAAGCCTCCAAAAACAAATATATAATATCAAAAATAATATTCTTTTTCTAGACTTAAAAAACATATTATGATAATATTTTATTATAGGTGATAGTATGAATAAAACGGGGAAATATTTAACTATAGAAAAAATGCTATTAATTATTCTTTTAATAATATGTAGTATATTTAGTATTAAAAAAATTTTTATAGAACCTAAAAATATATTAGAAGTTAGTACTACTTCATTTATATATCCAATAACATTTCTTTTAATTATATTAATTAGAAATAAAACAAGTTTTAAAGAAGCACATAAAATAGTAATAATAACATCTATATTATTTTTAGTATTTAATTTACTTTTGTCAATAATGGCTTCTATACCTAGCAACTATGAAACTTTAGAATTAGACGTAGCTTTAAAACAAACATTAACACCAAATTATATAAGTATTTTTAACTTTTCAATATATTATCCTAATATATTAAATGTAATATCACTTATTTTACTTTTCTATATAAGTCATACAATAATAATGATTTTATACGAAGCAATGACACCATATACTAATACATTTATAGCATTTTCATTATCACTTTTTATTCCATATACATTAGATACAATTTGTTATACAGTTATAAATGATATTTCTAAAAGTGTTGAGTTTAATAAATTAATAATAGATTTAACAAGTAATTTTGTAATAATAATTATATCGACATTATTATTATCTATAATTTATACAATAATAAAAAAAGTAGGATCTAAAACTGAATCAGAGGCTTAATCCTACTTTTTTCATATTCATAATATAATGAAATTAATTTATTATTATAATAAAAAAGTATATATTTACTATTATAAATATTATCTAAAACATTTCCATTTTTTATTATTTTATATAAATTATCATCTATATTAATTATAGGATAATCTTTATATAATTCTTCTACTGTAATTAATTTATAATTACCTTTTTTTATATCTTCTAATTTATAGCTATCTTCTATTTTAAAATTACCTAGTTTAGTTCTTTTTAAATTAGTCATAGTTGCATATACACCTAATTTTTCTCCTATATCTCTTATTAAACTTCTTATATAAGTTCCTTTAGATACTAAACATTTTATAATTACTTTATTATTTTTTATTTCTAAAATCTTTATATCTTTTATTTCAAATTCTCTAGTGGGTAATTCTACTTCTATATTATTTCTTGCATATTCGTATAATTTTTTGCCATTTATTTTAATAGCACTATATTTTGGGACAGTTGTTTTATATTTTCCTATAAAACTTAATATAACTTTTTTAATATCAGATATATCAACTGATTTTTGGCTAGTTTTTAAAACTTTTCCTGTAATATCTAATGTATCAGTAACAAATCCTAATTCAAATTCTGCAATATATTCTTTATATTCATGAGTAATTAAATTAGATAATTTAGTACATTTACCTATTGTTAAAACTAATACTCCTTCTGCTATTGGATCTAGCGTTCCTGTATGTCCTACTTTTTTTTCATTTATATATTTGGATACTATATTTACAACATCTCTAGAAGTATAATTTTTTTCTTTATTTATAATTAATAATCCGTTCATATTATTACCAAAAAAATGTTTATTTCTAAACATTTTCCTTTTCATGTATTTCTTTTATTTTCTCTTCTATATGATTTCCATATTCAATTGATTCATCAAATTTAAAAATTAACTTTGGAGTATGTCTTATATCTATTCTTTCAGATAACTCATGTCTTATAAAAGAAGATGCTTCTTCTAATTCTTTTTCTATACTTTCTTTATCAATATCTAAAGCACAAGTGAAATAAACTTTTGCAAAACTCAAATCATTTGTTACTTCACAATCAGTTATAGTAATAGTATGCATTAAACGATCTCTTGCAACGTTATTTAAAATATCACTTACTTCTTTAACTATTGAAGATGCTATTCTTTTTAGTTTGATTTGATTCATAAATATCCCTACTATCTTTTTATTTCTACTTCTTCATAAGCTTCAAATATATCATTTTCTTTTATGTCATTATAATTATCAATTGTAAGACCACATTCATATCCAGCTTTAACTTCTTTAACAGAGTCTTTTTCACGTTGTAAACTACCTATTTTACCATCGAAAATAATTACTCCATCTCTTATAATTCTAACTTTAGCATTATTTTTTATAACACCATCAGTTACCATTACTCCTGCTATTTTTCCTATTTTAGAATAAGTAAATATCTTTTTTACTTGGCAAGAACCTATAACTTTTTCTTCATATATTGGTTCTAACATCCCTTTCATTGCTAGTTCCATTTCTTCAACTAATTTATATATAATTGTATAAAGTCTCATTTCAACATTATATTCTTTAGCTATTTCTTTAGTTATTGAATTTGGAACTACATTAAAGCCTATAACTATAGCATCACTAGCATTAGCAAGTACTATATCAGATTCTGTTATAGTACCAATACCACTTCTTATGACTTTAACTCTTACACCTTCTACATCTATTTTTTCTAAGGCATTCTTAACAGCTTCTTCACTACCACGAACATCACATTTTAAAACAACATTTATCTCTTTAATACCAGATTGTAATTTTTCAAATAAACTATCAAAAGTTACAACTTCCTTTTTTATATTTGACTTAGATTGAATTAAACGTTTCTCTGCGATTTCACGTGCAACCTTTTCAGAAGCAAAAGCCATAAATTTATCGCCAGCTGATGGATTATCAGATAAGCCTGTTATTTCAACAGGTGTACTAGGTCCTGCTTCTACGATATTTTCTCCTAAATCATTTTTAAAAGTTCTTACTCTACCATGAGCTGTTCCAACTACAATAGGATCTCCTAATCTTAAAGTTCCATTTTGAATCAATAATGTTGCAACACCGCCTATTGCTTTATCAACACGTGATTCTATAACTGTACCTATAGCATATCTATTTGGATTAGCCTTAAGATTTTCCATTTCACTTATTGCAAGAAGAGTTTCTAATAATTTATCAACACCTTCACCTGTCTTTGCAGATATATTTACAAAAGGTACATTTCCACCCCAAACTTCTGGAGTTATATTATTTTCAGCCATTTCTTGTAAGATTTTTTCAGGATTTGCTCCTGGTTTATCTATTTTATTAACAGCGACAACTATTGGAACATTTGCTGCTAAAGCATGATCTATTGCTTCTTTTGTCTGTGGCATAACACCATCATCAGCAGCTACTATAATTATAACTATATCTGTAATACTTGCTCCTCTAGCTCTCATTTCAGTAAATGCTGCATGTCCTGGAGTATCTATAAACGTAATCTTATTTCCATTATAATCTATTTGATAAGCACCTATATGTTGTGTTATTCCACCAAATTCTTTATCTACTACATGCGTATTTCTAATATAATCTAAAAGAGAAGTTTTTCCATGGTCTACATGGCCCATAATAGTAATTACAGGTGGACGATTTATTAAATCTTCTTCTTTATCAACTATTTCATACTCTTCAAAATTTGAGATATCTTGAGTTTCTTCTCTTTTTAAAACTTTATCATATTCTAAAGCAATTATTTCGGCATTTTCAAAATCTATAGCTTGATTTAAAGTAATCATCATACCCATTGTAAATAATTTTTGAACTAATTTAGTACCATCTACATTTAAAAGAGTTGCTAAATCATTTAAAGTCATTCCTTCTTTAAAAACTATAATATTATCATTACTTTCATTTTCTTGAAGTTTTTCTTTATTTTTATACATTGCTTTTTTATTTTTCAAATATTCATTCTTATTTGCATTTTCTTGAGAACTTTTTTTCTTTAATTTTTGTTTCTTTACACTGTTTTCTTTAGCACTTATTTTTGAATCTAACATTATATTTTCAACAGCTTCATCTAACTCATCACGTTCAAGAAAATCACCTTCTCTATCACTAGATTCACTAGCTTCTAAATAAATATCTAAGGTTACAATAGCATCATCATCTAAATAATCACTTGCTTCACTACATTTGATGCCTAATTCTTTACAAGTTTCTAAAACTTCTTGAACAGAAAAACCTGATTCTAACGCATAATCTTTTACCGTCATAAATATCCCTTCTTTCTATATTAATTTATTTAATTCAAGGTATATTGAATCGTCAACATTAGTTTCTAATGCTTTATCTAAAACTCTATTTTTATAAGCTTTCATAAAAACTTCTTTATCTTTTTTTAAATATACCCCTTTACCATTTTGCTTACCACTTAAATCTATGAATACCATTCCTTCTTTATTTTTAACAATTCTAATTAATTCCTTTTTCGGATATTTTTCTTTTGTAACAATGCAAGTTCTCATAGGAATTTTTACATTTTTCATAGTTTCACCTTCTTAGCAATTTAATTTTTATTTCCTTCTTCTTGTATCTCTTCCATAGTTTTAACATTTATTCTATATTTAGTTAATTTAGAAGCAAGTTTAATATTTATTCCACCTTTACCAATAGCTAAACGTTGATTTTCATCATTTACAACAGCTAAAGCAATTCTTTCTTTAGTATTATCTACTATGCTTACTATTACATCTTTTGCAGGACTCAATGCATTTTTTATATATTCTGCTTCATCATCACTATATAATACCAAATCTACTTTTTCTCCATTTAATTCAGCAAGTATAGATGCTATTCTACTACCTTTTTCACCAATACAAGCACCAATTGGATCTACATTAGGATTTAGACTTGAAACTGCTACTTTGCTTCTTACACCAGCTTCTCTAGCTACTCCATGTAAAACTAAGATTCCTTCTTTAAATTCAGGAATAACACTTTCAAACAATCTCTTAACAAAACCAAAATGTTTTCTTGTACATAATATTAATGGTCCTTTTGTAGTTGCTTCAATTTTACTTATATAAACTCTTACACTGCTTCCCATTTTTAAATTTTCGCCAGGAATAATTTCATTTTTAGGTAATATTCCTCTAGTTCTTCCTAAGTCCACATAATAATTTTTTGCATCTTCCATTGCAAGAGCACCAATCATTATTTCATCTTGTTTATCACTAAATTCTTCTATAATACTATTTTTTTCAGCTTCTCTTACTTTTTGTGTTAAAACTTGTTTTGCAGTACTTGCAGCTATTCTACCAAAATCTTTTGGAGTAACTTCCTCTTGAATAACATCCCCAACTTTAGCATCTGGATACTTTTCTTTTATATCTTCTAAAAGAACTTGAGCATCTTCATTGATTTCAGCTTCTTTATATTGAACATTACCTTCTTCATCAGTATATTCTTCACCTTCAATATATTCATCTACAACAACATAATATGAATATACTTTAATGTCTCCTGTTACTTTATCAATATTTACTTTTACATTAGTTTTTGATTTAAAATTTTTCTTATAAGCTGTTATCAATGCTTGTTCCATAGCATCATATACAATTTCTTCGCTAATTCCTTTTTCTTCTGTAATATTTTTTACTGCTTTTATAAATTCTTTTCCGTCCATAATTAACCTCTTTCCTTACTAGAAATATCAACAACATAAGATTCATCAATTAAATCATATTCATCTAATATTGGATTAATTATATTAGTAGCTTCTACTATAGAATCTAAATCTATACCATTTACTCTATCCAATACTATATTTAGTGAATTAGTTTTGCCAACCTTAACATATTCAATAGAATCAACTACCATATCTAATTTACTAATTGGCTCTGTAATTAATTCTTTAATACGTTCTAAAATCTTATCCATATTCCCTCCATAAATAAAAGTGGGATTCTGCCCACTTAAATCTGTCAAAGATATTATAACATTATTAATTATAATTTGTAAAGTAAATAATCATTCTTTATATAAATTTATCCAAGATAATACTTTAGCTTTTACATAATTTTTTTGAACTAACTCTTCTCTTTTAATACAAAATTCTTTTTCTAAAATTTTTTCAGAAACTTTAATTTTTTTATAATCATCAATTTTTAAACCTATTAAATATTTAGCATTAAAATCATTACAAGCTTCATATTGCTCTACAAATTCATTATAATAATCTACTGCTTTATCTTCTAAACCTTTATAATATATTTCTGATTTTGCAAATATAGCCATATTAGCTTGTAATAATTTTAAAGAATGATAGCTATCAATATGATATATTAATTCTAATATATTTTTTAATTCTCCTTTTAAAACAAATACTAATTTACTTTGATTAAATTCTAATGATTCTTTATATAATTTTAAAAGTCTTTCAAAAATATTATATTTTGCAATTTCATAAAACAAACTTCTATTACTTAATATAGTATTTAATTTAGGATTTTCAAATATTGAAATTTCTAAATTAGCTAAAGAAACTAAATAATCATAAAATTCTTTTTTTAAATTTGAGTTTTTTACTTTAACAAATAAATCATTACCGCTATTTAATAAACTTTTTGTATTGCCTGCTATTTTAGTATACGTTATACTACTACTTTTTTGCATAAGACACCTTCTTGATGTATTATTATAAATATTTATTATATTTTTGCAATACTTATTTTATTGACAAATTAAATATTTATTGTATAATTTTAATTGCGTATTTGTGGCAGAGATTTAAATATTAGTAATTGTGTTTATTTCTTGAATCTAGTAGCTTGCTGCCAAAGTGAAAGAATAAATAACACCCTATTAATAATTTAAACCAACAAACGTAAAATTAAAGAAAGGAGATAAATATGTCAAGATATACAGGACCTTCATACAAAAAATCTCGTAGATTAGGTTTTTCAACATTAGAAAATGGTAAAGAGTTAGCTCGTAAACCATATGCTCCAGGAATTCATGGAACAAGTAGAAGAAAAAAGACAAGTGAATATGGAATCCAATTACAAGAAAAACAAAAAGTTAGATTTATGTATGGATTAAATGAAAAACAATTTAGAAGAACTTTTGAAAAAGCTTCTAAAATGAAGGGTATTCAAGGTGAAAATTTCTTAAGATTACTTGAAAGTAGACTAGATAATTTAGTTTATAGAATGGGTTTATCTACTACTAGACGTGGTGCAAGACAAATTGTTAATCATGGACACATTTTAGTAAATGGTAAAAAAGTAAATATACCTAGCTACACTTGCAAACCTGGTGATGTTATCAGTGTTAAAGAAAATTCATTAGAACATAAAGCTATAAAGAATACATTAGAGTTAAATATTAAAACTCCTGCTTTTGTTGAATTTGATAATAAAAAATTAACAGGTACTTATTTAAGATTACCTGAAAGAAATGAATTAAATGCTGAAATTAACGAATCACTTATCGTTGAATTCTATAATAGATAAAAAGTTGATTAAATTTAATCAACCTTTTTTATTTTATCTACAACTATTTGATATTTATTTACTCTTCTTTCTACTTTACCTACAATTCTTACAATATCTTTTCTTTTTAATTGAACAACTAAATTATATTTATTAGGAAAAACTATAAAGTCTTTTTTAGCATATTCATCACTACCTACAATAAATGCCATATTTTCATCCTTTTTAGTTTTTATAGTTTTTATTTCTTCAATATAAACAACAATATCTATCACCTTATCAAAATAAGATGTTATGTTATTTAATTTTACAGAATTATTATATTTACTTATTGGATGATTTGAAATATAAAAACCATATAATTCTTGTTCTTTTTTAATTAATTCATCTTCACTATATTCATCATATTCTTTAATATTAGGAATACTTACTAAAAAATCATCTATACCACTTAATAACTCAGAATACGTTATAGCATCTTTCATATTTTCAATCATAGTTCTTCTTGTTAAATTAAATGAATCTAAACATCCTGCTAATATTAATAATTCTATTGTTTTTTCACCTATATTAGTTCCAATTATTCTTTTTACAAAATCAAAATAATTTAAAAATTTTTCATTTCTTTCTTGTGTAATAGCTAAACTAACATTCGATCCAATATTTTTTATAATATTAAATGGCAATAATAATTTATTATCTATTACTTGATATTTATCTGTACTTAAATTTATATCGGGTTTTAAAACTTCAATATGTAATTCTTTTAAACAATCTATATATTCCTTTGTTTTACTTTCACTACCTATATTAAAATTTAATAATGCTGTATAAAAATATATAGGATAATGTACTTTTAAAAAACACATTTGATAACCAATTAATGCATAAGCTACGGAATGTGATTTATTAAAACCATAATTAGCAAATTTAACAATTAATTCAAAAACTTCTTCAGAAACATTTAAATTATATCCATTTTTTACACAATTATTAAGAAATTTATCTTTTTCACTATTAATAACATCTAACTTTTTTTTACTTATAGCACGTCTTATTAAATCGCTTTCAGCATAAGAATAATTAGCCATTTTATTTAATATTTGCATAATTTGCTCTTGATATATTATTATTCCATAAGTACTTTTTAAAATAGGTTCTAATGATTCATGAGGATATACTACTAATTCTTTACCATTCTTCCTATCTATATAATGATCAATATTTCCCATAGGTCCAGGTCTAAATAATGCAAGTGCTGCAATTAAATCTTCAAAACAATCAGGTTTTAACTTTTCTAAAAAGTTTTTCATTCCACTACTTTCAAATTGAAATACTCCACTAGTATTTGCAGTACTAAATGCATTATATGTTCTCTTATCATCTAACTTTAAAGAATTAATATTGATTTTTTTACCAATTCTATTTTCAACTGCTTTTATTATACTATCTAATATACTTAAATCTTTTATCGCTAAAAAATCCATCTTTAAAAGGCCTAAATTTTCTAAATATTCCATAGTATAACCTGTTAAATAAGAATCTTTAGATTTAATAACAGGAATAACATTAGTTAACTTTTCACTACTTATCACTATACCTGCAGCATGAGTTCCTATTTGTCTTTTTAATCCTTCTATTTTCATTGATATTAAATATACATTTTTTAAATTACTAAATTGATCTAACATCTTTTTTACTTCATCATTTAAATTACTTTTTAAATTACTTTTAGCATCAATTAAAGAACATAATCTATCAGTTATTTTAGGATCAACTTCTAAACATTTAGATACATCTCTAATAACTTGTTTACTTGATAAAGTAGAATACGTCATTATATTAGAAACATTTTCTCTTCCATATTTATTTACAACATAATCTATAACTTTATATCTTTTAAGAGCATCGAAATCTATATCTATATCAGGCATAGTAATTCTTTCAGGATTAAGAAATCTTTCAAATAATAAATTATATTTTATAGGGTCTATTTCTGTTATACCTAAAGAATAAGATACTAATGAACCAGCTGCACTACCTCTTCCTGGTCCAACCATTATATCATTCATTTTGCTAAACTTTACATAATCATAAACTATTAAAAAATAATCTACATACCCCATTTTATTAATAACATCTAATTCATATATTAATCTTTTTTTATAAACTTCATCTACTAATCCATTTAAACGTTTCTTTAATCCTTTTATACTTAAATTCTTTAAAAAATCAAATGAATTATTACAATAAGTAGGAATATATTTTTTTTCATTTTCATAATTAATATCTATTAATTCAGAAAAAGTTTTAGCTGTTGAATTATCAAAGTTATCTTTACTTTTAGTAAATATATTTTCTTTATAATCTATAAAATTAAAATTGCTAATTGTTAACCCAGAATCAATCATATGTAAATAATTAACATATTTTACATCTTGTTCACTTAAACTATATACTAAATTTAATGAAACTACATTATTAGTAATTAATAAAGCATTTTTTAATTCATCTTTATTTTTATATGATATATATTTATTTTTAGATTCTATCTTTTGATATAATTCTTTACTTTCATAAGGAATAACTATAATTAAATTATCTGTTAAATACAATTCATTAAATAAATCTATTAATCCATTATAATTTTTAGGATATATATAATACTTTAATTCATCAATGTTATGTATTAATCCAATTATAGGCTTTATTTTATTTTTTTTACATTTTGTATAAAAATCCATAGTACCATATAAATTATCGTTTAACATTCCTAATACAGATATATTATTATCTATTGCATAATTAATTAACGTATCAACAGTTATTAAACTTTTTAAAAGCGAATAATCAGTTACTATACCTAAATTAATATAATCCATATTAGTCACCTCAAGAATATTATATAATAAAATAGCATAATTTTTAATATGTTTTAAGAAAGGAACATATGAAAGATTATAGCAAATATGTATCAAATATAGATAAAGATACTTTTATATTAAATTATAAAATTAAAGATTATAATATAATTATTAAGTATGCTAATAAAACTAAACAAAAATTAAGATTAACTAAAGATATTAAAATTAAATTAAATAATATTATGTTAGATAATTTTTATAAATTAGATAAAAATATAATAAAAATTTTAAATAATAATTTAAAAATAGAAAAACATTACTTATTATTATACTTAATAATATTTATTTTATCTTTAACATGTAATATTATTCTAACAAAAATCATGTTAATAATTTCTAGTTTATTAACAATAAATACTTTGAAAAATATATATAATATACATATATTAAAACAAGATATAAATAAAAATATAATATATTTTAATATAGAAGAATTAGATAAAAATAAAATATTAGATGAAAATAAAGAAATTAATAAAAATTTAAAAATATCTAATAAAACTAAAAAAATAATAAATAAAAAAATAATAGATAAAGATTCTATAATAGATATTAATTCAATAGATAATATGTCTTTAAAAGATTTAAAAAAAATTCTTATATTTTTAAAACAAAAAATAATATTTGAAAATTTTCATACAAATGACTCAGTATTAGAAGCTGAAGAAATAATTAAAATATATAAAAAACATATATAGCTATTTTAGATTGACTTTTAATTTTTTTTATGATAAACTCAACTAGAATTCTATTTAAGGAGGGAATATATTATGGCAAAAAAAATATCAACAAAAAAACCTTTATTTGGAAATAAACGTTCTCATGCTTTAAATGCAACTAAAATGCATCAAAATACAAATTTACAAACTTATACTATTAATGGACAAAAAGTTAAATTAACTGCTAGAGAATATAAGACTATAAAAAAAGCTTCAGCTAACTGAAGTTTTTTTATTTATACCAAACACTACTAATATTTACACTAGTACTTTCCGGCATTGGATTAGGTAACTCTAACTTAACTAATAAAGGTAACTTAAATGCAACACCAAATACTAAAGCATTACCTGGTGAAAAGTTTTTAACTCTTTCAAATATAGAATCTCCTAAATTACTAGTTATAGATTTTATAATATCTAAATCATCAGGATAAAACATTCTTAAAACAACAAAATTAGAACATTGACTTAATGCAGTAATAGACAATTCACTAGGTCGTTGTGTAATCATACCTAATATTACTCCATATTTTCTTCCTTCTTTTGTGATTCTATCGAATATATTATATCCTAATATATCTATATCTGTATCTTTTTGAACATATCTATGTGCTTCTTCTAAAATAATATTAATTGGATAGCTGCCTCTATCATTTAATGAAGTTGCAAAATCAAAAAATAATTTTGAATATATCTTTGTTATCTTTTTAGCAAGTCTTTCATCTATATGATTAAGATTAAAATTTATTACTTGATAATTTTTTCCTAAACTAAATAAATTTCTAACAAAATCATTTTTAGAAACATAATCTGTTACATTAAATATTTGTTTATCATCACTATTTATTATTTGTTGTAATCTTACTTTTAATTGATTATATTCATCAAATAATTTATCACTTTTTAAAACACCTTCACTAATTAATGCAAATTCTAAAGCATAATAAATATCGTCTAAATTATAAACAAAATGTGGTGCAGCTTTAATTTGTCCTAAATCTAATTTTTGATATTCATTTAATAAATCTACTACATATTGAACAGAATTCATTTTACCTTGTTGATCAATATTTAAACAATGTCTTATAGTTCTAGTATAACCCGGTTGAACAATTTCTGTATCAAGATTTAAAGATGGTGTATTATATCTAGATAAAACTGCTATTACTTGATCTCTTATTTGAGTACTTGTTCTACCACTTGTTAATATATCAAGAACACACTCTGCTATAATGTTATCTTTATATTGACTAATATTTTCATCAGTATTTTTAAATATATATACTAACTTTAATGTTTTTTCTATAATTGGTAATTGATTTGTAGAAGTTACATTTAAAAGTAAAGCTAAATCATCTACTCCTAAAAAATAAGCTGGTATATTAACTAAAGCTCCTTCAGATAAATCAATTTTAGTAGAGTAATTTTTAAATCCCATATCATTTATACTATTTAAAGATTCAAAAGCTCTATTATATTCACCATAAACATCAAATAAAACTATATGAGCTTGTTTTGGCATATTGCTACTACTCTTATAAAAAATATTTTGTAGTATACGTGCAACTGCACAACTTTTTCCACTACCGGTATTACCTAATATTGCAAAGTGATTTGAAAAGAAATCATTAAAGTCTCCTGTTACATTAAATCCATCATATATAAGTGATTTACCAATATAAAACGATTCTTTATTATCAATATCTTGGCTTCCTAAAAAAGATTCTACTTCACTTTTATATATTATTCTACATCCACCACTTAAATTAGGTTTTCTAACTACTCCATTTATAAAACCATTTTCAGTTATTTCGCCTACTATTAAGATTTTTATTTCTTTTTTATCAATAGAAACTATTTCACCAACTATCTTTCTAAAATTATCGCTAAAAACAACATGTAAGTTTAAATAGTTAGAATCTATTACACCTGTTTTATTTTCTATTATAACGTAATTATCGTATACATCTAATAATTGTCCAAACAAATGAATCACCTTCTATTATACTAATTTTATCATATTAAGTTTTAAAAAAAAAGAGGTTTATACCTCTTAATAATTAAATACAGCACTAACAATAATAGCTAATAATATAAATAAAACTAGTATTATAAAAAAATTGCTATAGTTACTATTATTGCTGTTATTATTATTGTTATTGCACGTTAATTTAGACATAATTTACCTCCTTAAATAAACGCACCTACAATGATTATTAATAAAATAAATAATACTAATATAAATGCTGCTGCACTAATTCCACTATTTCCACAACTATTTCCACAAGTTCCGTTCATAAAAACCCTCCTTTTCATTACTCACTTTATTTTATGGTTAAATTAGTATTTTTGTGAGTATTTTATTGTAATTTTAAAAATAACAAGTTATAATATAAGATGTATTTGGGAGGATAAGATGAAAAAGAAAATATTATTAATTAGTATGTTAACATTATTACTATGTGGTTGTGGTAAAGTACCTAAATTAAGTAATGGTAATGATGCTGTTGTTAGTTTTGAAGAAAATGAAATGATTAGTGTTGATAGTCTTTATGAGCAATTAAAAGATAGATATGCTGTAAGTATATTAATCGATATGATTGATAAAGAGATACTATTTAAAGAATACGAAAGTAAAGAAGATGAAGCTGATGATTATGCAGATCAATCTATTACATCATTAAAACAAAATTATGAAAGCGATGATGAATTATTAGCTGCTATTCAAAGTTATTATGGATATAGTACTATAAAAGAATTTAAAGAATATATTAAATTAAATTATTATAGAGATTTAGCTACTACAGATTATGCAAAATCAAAAATAACTGATGATGAAATAGAAAAATATTATGAAGATGAAGTAGTTGGCGATATCGAAGCTAGTCGTATATTAATAACACCAGATGTAACTGATGATATGAGTGATGAAGAAAAAACTAAAGCTGAAGATGCAGCATTAGAAAAAGCTAAAGAAGTAATTAAAAAGTTAGATGCTAAAGAAGATTTTAGTGAACTAGCTAAAGAATATTCTAGTGATGATGCTACTAAATCAAATGGTGGTGCTTTAGGTAAATTTAACAAGGATTCATTTGAAAAAGCATTTACAGATGCAGCTTATAAGTTAAAAGTAAATGAATATACAAAAGAACCTATTAAAACTTCAAATGGATATCAAATAATTTTAAAAACTAAGGAATATGATAAAGCTTCTTTAGAAGATTCTAAAGATTCTATTATAGAAAAATTAGCTGATGAAAAAATTTCAGATGATAATACAATTTCAATAACAGCATTAACTGAACTAAGAAAAAATAAAGGAATGAAAATTGAAGATAGTAAATTAGAAAGTGATTATAATAAATATATTAATACATTATATAACTACTATAATACTAGTACTACTTCAGCAAATTAAAAAAATAAATCAATCGATTTATTTTTTATTTTTTAAAAATTTTTCTAATAAATTCTTTTTTATACTAAATAATTTTATAATAGAAAGAATACAGAATACAAAAACTATTATATCTAATACTATACTAAATGTTCCATTTTTGCTAAATAAGTCATATATAAACATAAATATTCCATATGCTATACCTATTATTGTTATAATCATTAACCTATTTAATTTTTTTGATAAATCTGGATTCTTTTTGCTATATTCTTCATAAACTTTCTTTTTTGTCTTTTTAGGTAAATTATCATATTTAATTTTCATTATAACACCTCTTTATATCACTTAAATCAAAACCTAATTTTAAAAAATAATTTATAACTTTATATTCTAACTTTTCTTCACTATATTTAAGTTTATATTTATTTTTTACTTTTCTTAATTCATTAGATAATATGTCATAATCATCTTTAAATGTAACATTATTTATAACTTCATTTATACTATCTTTAGAATAACCTAAATTAATTAAATCATGATTAATTTTAATTTTTAAATTATTATTACTTAATTTATGATTAGTTTTTATTTTCTTTAAAATTATCTTTTCTATACGAGAATCCCATTCATAATTATTAATATATTCTATTATATCTTCCTCTTTATATCCTAAACTAATTAAGCTTTTATTTACTTTTAAAGGACCATTATTAGTTAAATTATATTGATCGTTTATATATGCACAAATATAATTTATTTTATTTAAATATCCATCTTTATAAAGTCTTTTTATAATTTCATCTATATTAGTTTCATCTAATTCTTCTTTTTTTAAAAATTTTCTTACTTCAAGTTCTGTTCTCATTTTTTTATTAATATATTTAATAGATTTATAATATGACTCTATAAAATCATTATATTTAATAATTTCTTTTAATAATTCAGAAGATAAATCTTTCTTTACTAATAAATTATATTTAATAATAACATCATCATATAAAAGAAGAATATTATCATCATCTAAATATATTTTATATTTACTAGTTCTATCTTTTTTAAATTTTACTATCTTCATGTAAAACACACTCTTTCATTTAAATTATACCAAGTTGTTTAATAAAGTAAAAGAAAAAGTAAACACATAATTTGTATTTACTTAAATTATTTTTTCTTTTTATTTTTAGGTTTAGTTTCTCTTTTTTCTTTTTCAAGTGAAATTTCTTTTTCTTTAGTTTCTAACTCAACACTTTTTAATTTTAAAAGTTTTTTTAATTTTCTTGATTTAGCATTAACTAAAACTAAAATAATAATTAAAAATAATATACATACTGATAAGATATAAACTAAATATTTATTATTATTCATATCTTTTTCTTTATCTTCATAATTTTTAAGTTCAAATATTTGCAAAGTATTTTCATTTGGATCATAAGAATAATAATTCTTTTTACCTGTTTCTAAATTAATACCATATACTAAATAATTACTACTATCTTCTATTTTATATGCAACTACTTCTTGATCATTAATTTTTATAGTTTCTTTAATATAATTTTTAGGTACGTCTTTCATATCAAGAAATATAATATTTAATCTAGCACTTACAAACTCATTATATTTAGTATAGTTTCCATTATCATAAATAAATAAACTTATATCACCATTTTCATTTTTTAAACCAACTAAAGTATAGTTAGTTACAGTATTAATAAATGCTGGAATTTCAAATTCATTTATATTTATAGTAGTTTCTTCAAATAATTCAGGTTTTTCTAAGTTTTTAGCTACTTTAACTACAGTATACTTTTCGCCATTTACTACGACTTCAATAGGATTTTGATCTAATACATCTACTGTAAGTTTATATACATTGCTAACTCCGGTTTCACTAGTTACTATTATTTCAAAAACATTTGTACCTTCTTCAACATTTTTTTCGCCAATTCCTTCTATTTTTGAATAGCTGTCTTCCTTTGTTGCATTAATTTTAATTGTTTGTGTAGTAGAAGGTACAGTAACAGAATATTCATTTACATCTTTATTAAATTCTGGGCTTATAGTAAAGCCTTCTACTGATAAAGATTTTAATTTATTATTTTTAGATTTTGCTCTTGGAGCAGTTACAGTAACTGCTTTGCTACCACTTACTTTTGTATTAACTCCATCACTACTTGTTATATCACCACTTAATACAAAATTAATTACACCTACTGATGTAGCTTTACAAGTTACAGTAAAAGTTTTTGTTACATTATTTCCATCACTAGATGCATCTGCAAATATTTGTGTACAACCATTTGTATTTCCACTACTTGAAATTTTTACATTCCAAGCAGCAGCATTTTTTACTGTAACAGAAGCTTTTACACTTGCACCATTTTCTATTTTTGTACTACTTACTGATAAACTTGCACTACCCGCTGCTAAAGTAACAGAAGAAAATGCAAAAAATGCAAAAAACGATATTAATAAAACTCTAATTTTTTTCATTTATCCTCCTATTGAATTATATTAGATGTACCTAATAAATATTGTCTTAACTTTAATAAGTTTGACGAATTAACTTCATTTTTCTTATTTACATAAGCACTTTCTAAGAATTCATTTTTTAAACTATTAGTACCTAATAAGTGTTGTCTCATACTTAATAAATCAGCAGAATTAACTTCTCCATCTCCATTTAAATCACCATACATTACATATTTAAATGTTGATTGATTTGTTCCATCCGTTATATCAATAGTATAACCTGTACCCAAGACATCAGTATCAGATAATACTTTTCCATTTTTATCTTTTACAACGATAGTAACACTTGCACCTGCTATTTCTTTCATTCTTCCAATTGTTGTTCCAATTCCATATCCTTTAACATAGTTAGATGTTTTACTTAATTGTAAAAGTGATAAGAAATTATTTGAAGATGCTGTATCACCTACATTATCTGTACTAGGTTGGGCAGTACTTGCATTTACACCTTTTCCGCCATTTGCCCATACTAGCCCTGCAAGTGCAGGATTTTCCTCTCCAGAGGATGCTCCTATATTAAAGAAATTATATAAACCTGAATAAGTATATCCTTCATATGTAAATTCTGCACCACTTGTAGTTTTAGATACTTTCGTACCACTTTCCTGTCTTGCTAAACTTGCTAAATATAATGGAGAAACATTTGCTATTTTTCCTGCTTCAACAAAAATTGATTTATAACTTTGATTATCTAATACAGAAATATCAGACATAAATGTTCCATTTAATACACTTTGTACAATTTCTTCATTATATCTTTCTGAAAAAGATAAATTTTCAAACATAAATATATATTTTTCTGATAAAAAGTTTCGTGGATCTAAAAATAATTTTGTAGATGCTTCATTAGCGATACACCAACCTGATTCTGTTACTGTATAATTATTTTGATCACATTGTCCTGATGATATTTCTATACTACAAACAGGTTTTTCTGCCAAATAACTTTCATCAAAAGTAGTATTTGTTTTCATTGGTTTAAATATCCAATTAGAATGTATAGTATGTAAATATCTTAAATAAGGTTTATAACTTTCTGGGAAATCTTTAATTGAAGTTTCAAAAGCTTCATCTTGAACTCCAGCTTCTTTTCTTCCTGTATCATATATATTTGCGTTATAAGTAGATTCAGGCATATCATTAAATACAGGTATTGTAAATTCAAATGCATAACTTAAAAAATTATTTTCATTTAAAGATTTATATGTTGATGCTGCCTCACTAGCTGGTGCTCTTAAATTTGCCATGTATTGATGATTATGTAAACTATAATAACCTTCTGGATTAACATTAAATTTTTTTAAATATGAAGTATATTGTCCTTTAGCTATATAACCATTACTTATATACTCTGCTCCACCGACAATAGCTTTTTTAGGAGTTGTCCAAGGTCTTTCATAAGATGTTTTTAACTCTCCTACTATTCCTACCAATGAAGAACACACATACCCATAATTGCCTTTATAATATACATAATACCAATTATTGCTACAACCACCACCTGTACCAGCTTCTGTATTACTTATATAAAATTCTTCATTATATGGAATAGTTAGAATAACTTTACTATTTTTAGTAGAAGGTGCATCTCTCAAACTCAACCCTGTTTTATCTGTAGTATAACCAGATTGAGCATTTGCAGTTAAAGCAAATATAAATAATAAAACAAAAATTAAAATAAATTTATTTTTATATTTAATCATTTAGCACCTCCTTATATTAATATAATTATATCACTATTCTATATCTATGTAAATTGATGTCGAAATATGTTGTTGTTTTTTACATCATTTAACAAAAAAACTATTATTTAAAATAATAGTTTATAACTTCTCTAATACAGCATCATTTTTTTCAATACATCTTACTAAATCAGCTCTATCATATTTAGTAAATATATTTCTAAATTTATCTGGATTCATAAAAAACATTCTTACATGATTCATAAAACAAACTTTCATATTATTAATTCCATAAGAATTTAAATATTGATAATTATTCTTTATTAATCTAGGAAAAGATTCTAACTTTTCAATATCTACTTTATCATATTTACTTTTCAAACTATTTATTTCGTCTAATGAAAATCCAAAATCAAATAAATATTCCATTATTGATTACCTCCATTGTTATACAATTCTTTCGCTTTAGTAATAAGTTCTGTTATATCAATATCTTTAATATAATCACCAAAACTAATAATAGCTTCATCTAAATTATACTTTTTAATTTTAGGTAATTTCTCTAATATTAATCCTATCGCTTCAACACTTTGTCCAGCATTAATTAACTTAGAAATAATACCTTCCATTTCATTAGCACTAATTTCACCAAATATATTGAATGCATAATAAATATTATCTAAATTTATCTTATTTCTCTTTAAAGTATTTAAAATATTTAAAAACTTATTATAATCATATATTTCTCTTAAATAATTTTGTTCATCATCTTTAAACTTCTTAAAATCTATACCATTCTCAGTAAATAATTCCTCTAAAGATTGTGATTTAGTTTCATTTAAATTCTCTTCTTTAATAGGATTACC
The DNA here is from genome assembly GCA_947632375.1 of uncultured Bacilli bacterium. Lineage (GTDB taxonomy): Bacteria > Bacillota_I > Bacilli_A > RF39 > UBA660 > UMGS1124. The sequence goes on along the minus strand of CANRPF010000003.1, from coordinate 39,423 downwards.
AAATATATCAGTTAAAGTAGGATCTTTCTTTTCTTCCTCTAAAGGTTGACCAAAAACATCTTGATAAGCATTATCTATTTTACTTTCAATATCATTAGCATTATTAGAATTAATATTTATTCCTTCATCATTATTTATTGAAGAAAATAAATCATTAATCTTATTTATCCTATCAGCACTTTCATTATCTAAACTTTCTTCTTCAATTGGTTCTATATCATTAACGGGTTGAATAGTAGTAGTATTAACAGATTCATCATTATTATTTGAAACATTATCATTTGATTCAACATTAGTTTCTTCAATAACAGGTTCAACTACACTAATAGGTTCTACTGTATTATCTATAGTTGGTTCAATAAAAGGTTTATCTTGTTTTAAATCTTCTTTTGGTTCTTTATCTTCAACAGTACCTAAAATTGTATCAAATACTGCTGTACTATCATCTACTTCATCACTTGTTTCATCATCACTTGAATTATCTTCTTCATAAGAATCAGTTTCATTTGTACCTATATCATATTTATTAAAAGATTGTTCTACTAATTTATTAATATCATCATCAGATATTTCATCTTCATCATTTTGAATACTAGAATTAATTTGATCATCAATAAAAGACATCTCATCTTTGAAGTTCTTATTATTATCAATATTAGCTATTTCATCAAAAATCATAGTGTTTTCTATTTCATCAATTTCAGGAACTTCAGATTCTTTTTCTTCATAATTAACTTTCTTAGCAACTTCTTTATAATCCATCAAATTATTTTCATGACTTAAAGCATATTCGATTACTTCAGAAATCTTATCATTATAATATTCATAAGCAGCACTAAGATTTTCTAATTTTTCTTCTTTAACAGTTTTATCTTTTTTCAAACTAATTAATAAATCTTTAATAGTTCTTGCTTTATTAGTTAAATCAGCTATATGAGCTCTTAATTTATTAATCTCAGTCAAGTTATTATTAATTTTAGCTTTAATTTCTTTATTTCCAGCTTCAATAACAGAAACTAAATTCATTTTACTATATTTTTCACTTAACTCTCTTAAAGATTGATCTAAATTATCATTTTCTTCCTCTAATAACTTTATCTGTTCTTTAGCATTATCTACTTGAACTTTATATTTTTTAGCTTCATCAACCTTTTTATCCATTTGCAATTGAATATTTTCTAAAGTATTTACAGAAGTATCTAAAGTACTTTTTAAATTATCAACAATCGCTCTTAAATTCTCATTAGTTTCTCTTATCATACTATCCATAACAATAACCTTCCTATTCTATAAAAGATTATAGCAAAAAAAAAATATATTGTAAATAAAAAGTTAAATAAAAAAAGCTACCTAAATAGCTTTAAAAATCAACATGGTCGAGAAGACAGGATTTGAACCTGCAACCCCTTGGTCCCAAACCAAGTGCACTACCAAGTTGTGCTACTTCTCGATAAAAAAGCAGTTAATTAATTAACTACTTAATAATATAGCATACATCACAAATTTATGCAAATGTTTTTAAACTATAAAACTTATTTTTTAACTTGGACAAGTACAACTTGTTGCGCCTTTTGTAAAACTAGAACAATTTTTTACTACATCTTCTTGTTTAGTATTAGGTGTAATTTTTGTATTTGTCGGAATGCAAATACCATTATTAACGTCAAATAAAACATCTTTAACAGTGAAGGTATAGTTACCATTGTCTTCTGCAACTGTAATAGAACCTTTATAACTTTCTGTTGCTGATGATCCCATTAATTGTTCAACACTATATGCACCACTAGCAGCTCCAGCAGTACCTAACATAAATAATTCTTGTGCCTTTTCAGTTAATCTACCTGCATAAGTAACTAATCCTGTTCTTCTTGATTTGTCTAATGCTGGCAATGCAACATTTGCAGCTATAACCATTAATAGTGCCAAAACTACCATAACGGCCAATAATTCTACTAATGTAAAACCTTTATTATCTAATTTTTTCATATAAATCTCCTTTATTCTACTTTATAAGTAAATAATAATATAAAACTTTTAAAAAAGCAAATATAATTTCATTTATTTATTTAATTTTTACATAAATATACATTAATTTTTATTTCTTTTGCTATTAAACATATATTGTATAGCTAAACCACTATATTCTTTATAAGTATTTTTACAATATTCTTTTATCTTTTCTTCTGAAGAAATATTATAATTATCAAGCATAAATTTTTTTACCCATGTATCTATAGGAAATACATCAAATTTTAAATATGCAAATAATAAAATACAACTTGCTACTTTATTACCTATTCCTTTAAATGATTTTAAATATTCTAATGCTTCATTAGTTGACATATTATTAATTATATCTATATCTAGCTTTTTTTCTTTTATAGACTTTATTATATCATATAAATATTTATCTCTAAAACCTACTCCACATTTTCTAAAATCTTCTTTTTCTAGTTTATAAAGTGTTTCTAATGTTGGAAATAAATAATAAACTTTATCTTTAAATATTACTTTTTCACCATATTTTTCACTTAATAAATTTAAACTTCTAGCGATATTTCTAACACTATTATTTTGACTTATTATATATTCTATAATACATTCTATAGGTTCTTGTTTTATAATTTTTAAACCTATTGATTCATCTAAATATTTAGATATTTTACTATCTTTCTTTTTTATATCTTCAATTATTTTATTATAATCTCTATCTAAATCTAAAAAAGTTCTAACAATCTCTTCTATATTTTGTTCATTATTTGATTCTACATATAATATATTGTCTAATATTTTTAAATTAATTACTCTATCAGTAATTATAATAGTATAGCTGCCATCAAGTTCTTCATTAAATCTAAATATTTGACCACATGTTATTGTATTATCTAAATCAAATTCACCATTATATTTTATTTTCTTCATAACTACCCTCTCATAAATATAATTATATCAATATTTTTATAAAAGAAAAATAGTGCTAGCATTTAGTTAGTACTATTTTTACATTAGCCAATTGCTATTATAAATACTCGTGCTATAAAAGTTCGAGTTTATATCTATATAGTGCCATAAAGGAAGAAATACGACAACTTTTCTAATGAAATTTAGCAATTCTAATTAATTACTTTCTCAATACCTTTTCTAAAAATATTTTATTTTCAAAATTTTTATTGTATAAAGAACATTTGTTCGATACGATATTAGTGGATACATTTGGAATATATCAGATGCTTTCCCTTTCTATTTATCAAATGATAAAAGAAAGGTGGTGGTATTAATGACAAAAAGAGAATTTTCTCAATTTATTATAATATTACTCCTATTCTTAGTCGTAATTATTTTATTTCTAAAATAGCAAAAGCATCTGATTTCAACATTCGTTGATTTCAGATGCTATCCTAAATAAGGGATTGCATTTGATTAGCCCAATCAAATGTATCCTTTTTTATTTTATGCAAGTTTCCTTGGCATATTCATAATAACATAAAAAAGAACTTTTTGCAAGTTCTCTATATAGAATTCGAAAAAGTTCGAATAGAAACGTCAATGGTGCGCCCAAAGGGAGTCGAACCCCTAACCTCTAGATCCGTAGTCTAGCGCTCTATCCAATTGAGCTATGGGTGCATAATTAAAATACTATCATATTATATCATAATATAAAAAAAAATAAAGCCCTATTTTTTTATAATAATTCTATAAATTTATAGACAAAAAAACATTATTTGTTTTATAATTATATTAAGGTGATGATATGAACAATGGGGGAATAAAAAATATAATTATAAATTTAGAAAATAATAAAACAATATTAGCAGATAAAAATATGTTTAGTAATTTATATATTTCAAATATAGATGATAATGGTGATGAAATACCATATAATAAAATATATGATAATTCTTTAATTGGTAATTTCTTTATGATTAAACTTAAAAATAAAATAATAGAATATAATTTAGCTAATAATTTATTAAGTGAAAATGCATTTAATTTAATAAAAAATGAAAAAAATATTGAAAGTATTATAATTAATTTTTCAAATGGATATTCCCAACCATTCATATTAAATTCAAATAAAATATTTCATAGTTTTAAACAAAAAAATGATTTATGCATCATACAAAGTGAATATGATATTAAATATTATGAAAATTTGTTTATTTAGAAACTACATTCTAATCATTTAAAGAATGTAGTTTTTCATATACACCATTAAAGGCATTAATAAATACATTTATTTCTTCTAATTTAGTTAGACAAGATAAACTTATTCTTATTGTAGTTTCAGCTCTTTTTTTATCATTATATAAAGCCATTACACTTGTAGATAATTTATTGCTACTACAAGCTGTATTGCTAGATATATATATTTCATGTCTTTCCATTGCATGTATAAATGTTTCTGGTTTTATATCCATTAAACTTATATTAATTATATGAGGAATAGAATATTTACTATGATTAATTTTTATTCCTTCTATTTTTTTAAAATTATTTAATATTTTTTCATTCCATTTTGTTACAATATCTGTTTTTTTGCTAAGTTCATGTAAAGAAATTCTCAAGGCTTTAGAGAAACTAACTATAAGTGCTAAAGATGGAGTTCCAGGATGATATATATTTCCACTTCCATATAAAAGAGGAGTACATTTTATTCCCTTCTTTTTATAAAATAATCCTATACCTTTAGGTGCATAAATTTTATGACCACTTGCACTTGCTAAATCAAAATCATTAAAATTTATTTGAACTTTACCTAAAGCTTGAGTTATATCTGAATGAAGAATAATTTTATTATTACATTTATTTATTACTTGTCTTATAGTTCTTAAGGGTTGTCTTATACCTGTTTCACTATTTACAGCACAAATACTTATTAATATAGTTGTATCTTTTATTTTCTTTTTTAAATCTTCAAAGTCAATTACTCCTTCTTCTGTATTATCAACATAACTTATATCAAAACCTATTGTTTTTAAATAATCACAAATATTATATATACTTGGATGTTCTAATTTAGAAACTATTATATGGTTACCTTTATTTTTATTAGCAATTGCTGTACCTATTAAAGCTATATTATTGCTTTCAGTTGCACCACTTGTAAAAGTTATCTCTTCATTATTAACGTTTAATAATTCACTTACTTGGTTAATTGCATTATTTAATAAATCATTAGATTTAATACCAAGCGAATGTAAACTATTTGGATTTCCAAAGAAATCAGTTGTAACTTTATTATAACTATCTAATACTTCTGGCAATACAGGTGTCGTTGCAGAATAATCTAAATATATCATTTTATTACCACCTATTTTTAATTATACAAAATTAAATAATTAATTTAAAGTTATTTTTTTAATTTAGTTAGTTATTCTATAAAGTTTTACTTTTTCTTTTATTTGTTTTTCAATTCTATATGAATCTTGTATTTTAGAAATAGTTTGGTTTTGTACAAATTTATTTAATTTTTTAGTTGATAATATATTTATTACTTTTGTTTTATATTTATAAGTAGCGGTACATAAAAGCCAACTTATTGCCATATTTATATAATAATATTCAGTATCTATAGATGATACTATATTTAAAACATCATCTATATATTCATCACATAAATAGTAGTTTAACATTACTACTATACTTATTCTTGTTTGATATTCTTTTTTTAAGTCTATTAATTTTTTAAAATAATTAAAATAAAATCTTTTATTATTATTTATAAATTTTAAACTAGAGCACAAAATATCACATACTGCCCAATTATCTATATTATCAATTAAAATATTTATATATTTAAAGTTTTTTTCTGAATATGATAAAACTAATGCATATATAATAACTTCTTCATAATATTTAAAATTATTAAATTTAAAATAATTATCTATATCTCCTTTTATAATTTTTTTAGAAATTTTTCTTAATATAGGTATCTTTATACCTATCATATTTAATTTAGTTTTAACTATTCCACTATTAAATTTTTTATACTTTATATCTTCTAATGATTTTAAATAATTTATATATTCTTCATACGTTTTTTTATTCCATTTCTTATTAAAATCCATATTAATTCACCTATATTAGTCTATCACATAAATTTATTAAAATGTCTTTTTATTAACTTATATATTATACATATTATTATAAGAATTAATATTAATTTAGAATATTTGCTAAATATTTTAGCGACTAACATATAGTTTTCTCCAACTATTTTACCTAAAGTAACTAATACTATATTCCATATTACAGAACCTATTAAAGTATAAATTAAAAATATTGAAAATTTCATTTTATTCATACCTGCTGGTATAGATATTAAACTTCTAACTATAGGTATAAATCTAGAATATAATACAGTAATATATCCATTATTATTAAAATTATTATATGATTTAATAATATTTTCTTCTTTTAAATGTAATACTTTTCCTAATTTACTTCTTACTATTTTTATTAATCTATCTTTATTAAAAATATAACCTATAAAGTATAAAATAATTGCACCTATCATAGAACCTAATGTAGAATAAAGTACTACTCCAAATATATTCATATTAACACCATTTTGACTAGTCATAAAGCCACCTAATGTTAATATTACTTCACTAGGTATAGGAGGAAATATGTTTTCTATAGTAATTAAAAATAGTATACCTATATAACCATATTTATTCATTATATTAATTACGTAATTATTCATATTAAATTTTATGAAAAAAAAAGAGTTTAATAACTATTACTTCGTTTTACTCTTTTTAAATTCTCGTGAAAAAGTTTATTATAAACTCATTTAATTTTTTCAAATCTATATTTTTGTTTAACATCAGGATATTTTTCATGATCTACTTCACTTAAGAACATATTTAAAGGTCTTGCATATATGCCTTCTTCATGATTAGAATTATTATCACAATTATCGTTTGTACAACGATATATTACTAAATCTTCATTTGTTTCACTATGCTTTGCTATTGTTATTACAAATGCTTTAAATCCTTTAAAATGTCTATATATTTCTCCTGCTTTTACTTCTCTATTCATCTTTTTTATCTTCATTCTTTTTTGGTTTAGGTAAAGCTTCTTTTCTAGATAAGTTAAGTCTTCCACGATTGTCATAACCCAAAGCTTTTACAACAATTGAATCTCCAACTTTAAGCATATCGCTTGGTTTTTCAACTCTTTTATAATCTAATTGAGATACATGTACTAATCCTTCACAACCAGGCCATAACTCTACAAAGCATCCAAAATCTTCAATTTTGACAACTTTACCATTATAAACTTTTCCTGTTTCTACAACTTTAACTACATTCTCTATCATTTCAATAGTTTTATCAATAATTGCTTGATCAGTATGATAAACTATAACTCTACCATCATCTTCTAAATCAACTTTAACAGCATCTTTATCATTAACTGTTTTAACATGGCTAGCTTCAAGTATTATCTTTGTAATCATTTCGCCACCACGGCCAATTACATCTTTAATTTTTTCTGGATCAATATTAATCATTTTTATTTTTGGAGCATAAGGACTAAGTTCTTTACGAGGTTCGCTTATTATACCTGTCATTAAATCTAAAATTTGTAATCTTGCTTTTTTAGCTTGACTAAGAGCTTCTTTTAGAATTTCTCTTGTAACTCCTTTAATTTTTATATCCATTTGTAGTGCTGTTATTCCATCTTTAGTACCTGCTACTTTAAAATCCATATCTCCCATATGATCTTCTAATCCTTGAATATCAGTCAAAATTGTATATTTATCATCTTTTGTAATAAGTCCCATAGCTATACCAGCGACAGGTGCTTTAATTGGTACTCCTGCAGCCATCAAACTTAAACATCCAGCACAAATACTTGCTTGACTACTACTACCATTACTTTCAAGAATTTCACTTACTACACGAATTGTATAAGGAAATTCCTCTTCACTTGGTATTACTTGTAATAAAGCTCTTTCACCTAATGCTCCATGTCCGATTTCTCTTCTACCAGGACTTCCATATCTTCCTGTTTCTCCTACACTAAATGCAGGGAAATTATAATGTAGCATAAACCTTTTAGTATCTTCTATACCTAAACCATCTAAAATTTGATGTTCTCCTATTGCACCAAGTGTTGTTGTTGATAAAGCTTGTGTTTGTCCACGAGTAAATAAAGCTGAACCATGACAACGAGGCAATAAATCTATACTTGCACTTAATGGTCTAATTTCATCCATTTTTCTACCATCTGGTCTTATTTTTTCTTCAGTTATTAATCTTCTAACTTCGTTAGCTTCTATCATATCAGTAAGTTTTTTTACATCTTTTAATATAGATTCTTTATTTTCATCATCTTTATATATTTCTTCAAAATGGCTTACTGTATTTTCTTTTACTTCATCAATTTTTGCATATTTTTCTAACTTATCTTTTATTTGAATAGCAGCTAGCATATCTTTAGTTGCATATTCTGATACAGCCTCAGTTAATTCTTCACTAATATGAGCTAATTCAACTTGAACTTTTTCAGCACCTATAGCTTTTATTATTTTTTTTTGAAATTTACATAATTTCTTAATTGCTTTTTGTCCATATTCTAATGCATCTAACATTACTTCTTCACTAACTTGTTTTGCGCCGGCTTCAATCATACATATATCATCTTCTGTACCTGCGACAGTTAATGTTAATTCACACTCTTCTATTTCTTCACTTGTTGGATTAATAATAAATTTCTTCCCTATTTTTCCTACTATAACACCAGCGACAGGACCATCAAACGGAATATTTGATATTCCTAAAGCTAAACTTGAGCCAAATAATGCAGTCATCTCTGGACTATTATCAGGATCAACTGATAGAACTGTATTTATGACTTGTACTTCATTTCTAAAATTTTCATCAAACATAGGTCTAATTGGTCTATCAATTAAACGTGCTGCTAATGTTGCATTTTCACTTGGACGGCCTTCTCTTTTAATAAAACCTCCAGGTATTTTACCAACAGAATATAATTTTTCATTATATACAACTGTTAGTGGAAAAAAATCTGCATCTATTACAGTATTACTCATAACTGCTGTTGATAGAATAACGGTATCACCATATCTAACTAATACTGCTCCATTACTTTGTTTTGCAAGTTCTCCATGTTCAACAGTTAACTTTCTACCTAAAAAATCTAATTCAAATACTTCTTTATTCATTTTACACACTCCATAAAAAAAGACACTAAAAATAAAGTGCCTACTTTCTTATATTTAATTTTTTTATTAATTCACGATAAGATACAACATTAGTTTCTTTTAAATAATCTAGTAAACTACGTCTCTTACCAACTTTTTTTAAAAGTCCACGTTTAGAATGAAAATCATGTTTATGAACTTTTAAATGTTCAGTTAAATCATTTATTTCATCAGTTAAAATTGCAATTTGAACTTCTGTAGCCCCGCTATCATGTTCATTTTTACCATATGTTTTAACTAATTCTGCTTTTCTTTCTTTTGTAACAGCCATAAAAATCCTCCTAACTTTTTTATCCGTTATAACCTAGTATTGATTTGGAGAAAGTCAAAACCAAGAAATAACTTTCATAAGTATTATATACAAATAAATTAATAAAATCAACTATTTTTATTTTTGTTAATTTAAAAATGAAGTGCAACAAAACAACATTGAAAAAGACATATGAATAATCTATAATATCTTTTCGCTGAAAAAGAAAGGAAAATTCATATGTCTAAAGCAAATAATACTATAAAATTGAAAGAAAATCAATACAAGCACTTAACAAAGGAGGATTGATGTAAAATTGATGCCTTAGTTAATCAAAAAGATGAATCTGGTAAAAGAAAATTTAATAACACTTACATCGCCAATTATCTTGGTGTTCATAAATCGACTATTTCTAGAGAATTAAGATTTCGTATTAAATCTAAAATTATGATTAGAACAGGTAACATTAAAAATAAACCTTATAATGCTACTGATGCTCATAATGACTATATTTTTAAACGTGGTTTATCTAAAGGTGAATATGTTTTAAGAAAATTTCCTAAAATGGCTAAATATATTGAAAATAAAATTAAAATTGATAAATGGTCTCCTGATGTCATTGTTGGTTATATGGAAAAACATAATATTTTTGATCGAGATGGCTTTACTCATATTACCGTACCTACTATTTATAATGCGATTAGATATCATATTATTGATGTTAAGTTAGAAGATACAAGAAGAATGAAATATAACTCTAAATATGAATATCATGAAGAAAAAAACATATCTGAAAATAAATTACCATATTCTATTGACAATAGGCCTGATGAGATTGAAAATCGTCTTATTTTTGGTAATTTTGAACTTGATACTGTATTAGGTAGAAAAAGAGGAAAACATGAATGTTTAATGACTTTAACCGAAAGAAAAACCAGATTTGAAATTATATTTAAATTGAAATATAAGACTGCTGATGAAGTTGTTAATAAATTTAATCAAATTAAAAATTTCATGAAATCCAATTACAATAATTTTTTTAAATCTCTCACTACTGATAATGGTTCAGAATTTTCTCATTTTTTAGATATTATTAAAGGTACTAAAACACAAATTTATTTTTGTCATCCTTATTGTTCTGGTGAAAAAGGTACCAATGAAAAAAGTAATAGTATGATTCGTTATTTTATTCCTAAAGGTTCTTTAATTGAAAATTATTCTTTTAAACAAATTAATGATATCGCAAATTGGATGAAATTATCCAAGGAAAATTCTTAATTATAAAACACCTCTTGAAGCTTTAATCGAAGAATTTAATGATAAAAATATAATTAATAAAATTTATAAATTACAAGAAAAGATTAATTGTTTTTAATGCTCTTTATTCCAATTTCCTTTTGATATTTGGTTCCGGTTTTTATGAAAAAAGAACGATTGCTGAATCGTCTGCATTTCGCTTCGCTTCTTTTCGTTCTTTCACTTCTTTTTCATTTTATCATAAACCACCAAATGTCAAAAGTTTTCTCGGCATAAAATCGCATTAATTGTTTATTATTGATTATTCTAAAAAGTTGCACTTGACTTTTTAATTATCAACTATTTTTATTTTTTATAAAGAAACTTTAATATTTTCTTTTTTACTATCATCTATTGTAAATAAATCTTTATGTTCAAATCTAAATATTTTTGCAACAATATTAGATGGTACAGATTCTACTTTATTATTATAATAAGTTGTAGCATCGTTATAATTCATTCTTGCTATACTTAATTTGTTTTCTATTTCTTTTAAACTAGCTTGTAAATCCAAAAAATTTTCATTTGCTTTTAATTCAGGATAACTTTCAACTAATGCAAAAAGTTTTACAAATTCTTTATCAATCTTATTGGTTTGATTAACACTAAAATCAGAATTATTATATGTACTTCTTAATTTAGTTAATTTTTCAAAAGTTGAAGTTTCATGTTTTGAATACCCTTTTACTGTTTCTATTAAATTTGGTAATAATTCAAATCTTTGATTAAGTAAAACGTCTATAGATGATGCTTTTTGTTTTACATAATTATTAGCTCTTACAAATTTATTGTAAGTAACTATTAAATAACCAGATAATATGATGACAATAAATAAAATTATATTAATTAACATAATTAACCTCCCTACTTAGTTTCTATAGTTATTCTATTAATATAACCATCTTCTCCATAAGAAAGAGTTACTTCATAGTATTGTATATTAAAATCATTAAAATCTTTTAAACTTTTTTTAATATTCTTAATACTATCGATATCTTTTCCATAGTTATTTTCATCAAAAATAAATTCTATTTGATGTTCTTTATTTTTAGTATTATTTGTAATTGCTTTATCTATTAAGCTTTCTACACTATACTTTACTTGAGTTCCTGTCAAGAATTCATATTCCATATTAAATGAATCTAATTTTTGTTTTTCTTGTTGTTTATTAGCTGCATTCATTGCTTCTTGATGCTTCTTTTCTCTTTCTTCTTTAAAAGTTACATATCGTTCATAAAAACTAACTCCTACTCTATAAACAAGTGTAGTTAGCGAAGCAGCAAAAATTATAATAGCAATATATAATATATATTTTCTATCACTTTTCTTACTCGTGTCCTTTGACATATTATCCCCTCCTAAATTAAAAATCTTATAATTGTATAAAATTTCGCGTTTGCGTATTTGAAATTATACCATAACTTATTTCTCAAATCAATTTGGCCTATATTACTTATTTATTTAACAAATAATCAACAACTTCTATTAAAGCATATTTACCACTTTCGTAAGTTAAACCTCCTTGTTGGTATGCTATATATGGAACTCTTATTGGACCATCACAGCTAATTTCAATACTACTACCTTGTGTAAATGATCCGCTCGCCATTATTATTTTATCAGTATAACCAGGCATATCTGTTGGTATTGGAAGTGCATTAGAATCAATTGGCGATCCACTTTGAATTCCTTGACAATATTTTATTAAATCTTGTTCATTATTAAAAATTATATTTTGTACAATATCACATCTTTTATCATTATATTTAGGTTCTACATCATATCCTAATTTTTCCATTACTTTACTAGTTAATATTGCAATTTTTAAACTACTTGCTACTACAGATGGTGCAAAAAATAATCCTTTTAATATATCTTTATTTGCTCCTAAACTAGGACCTACTTCCATACCTTCTCCAGGAAGAGTAAGTCTTTCAGCACAAAGTTCTACTAACTCTTTTTTTCCAACGATATAAGCTCCATTAGATGCTATACCAGCTCCAAGATTTTTAATTAAAGATCCTACAGCTATGTCAGCTCCAACTTCTATAGGTTCAATATTTGTTGTTAATTCACAATAACAATTATCTATCATTATAATGATATCTTTATCAATAGATTTAATAAATTCTATAACTTTTTTTAATTTTTCTATTGTTATAGATTTTCTTAAACTATATCCTTTACTACGTTGTATATGAATTAATTTATATTTTTTCATTTTTATATATTCTTCTATTTTTGTATAATCAAAATCATCATTTATTAAATCAATTTGTTCATAATTAATATTAAAGCTTTTTAAACTACTTTTATTTTCTGTTAAACCAATAACTTCATGTAATGTATCATAAGGTGTACCACTAATACATAAAAAAGTATCCCCTGGTCTTAAAATTCCAAAAAATGCAACAGTTAATGCATGACTACCACTAATAAATTGATTTCTAACAAGTGCTGATTCTGATTTAAAGACACTTGAATAAACTTCTTCAATGACATCTCTTCCTATATCATTATAACCATATCCTGTTGTACTATTAAAATGTATTTCACTTACTTTGCTTTTTTTAAAAGCATCTAATATTTTAAAAGTATTTATTTCACATATTTTATCTACGTTATTAAATTCATTTTCTACATTTTTTTCACAATCATTAATAAGTTTTATAATTTCATCTCTATTCATCAATTACAATCACACTCCCACTTTTTAAATTGCTATCCTTTAAATTATAAATATCTAAAGCTAATTTATCTGGATTTATTAATTCTTTTTGTCCTACTCTTAGCATTTCTTCTTTTAAATATTTAGGATTCATTTCTTTTACACTTTCTACATCAATCCAACCAGGACATACACAATATAACTTTGTATTATTATAATATAAACTTAAATTTTTTGTTAAATTAATAATAGCAGATTTGCTAGCTGAATAATCTAAACTAATAGGATTATAAGTATCTATGCCATCTTTACTACTTATATTTATTATAAGTTTAGTATTTTTAGCATACTTACATACTGTATATGTTCCTCCTATATTAACTTTTAAAATACTCATAAATTCATCTAATGATTTATCTTCTATATAACAATCTTTAGAAATAGCAGCATTGTTTATAACAATATCTATATCATAATTATTAAATATTTCTTTTACTTTAGTTTCATTAGTAATATCTATATATAAAGGAATTGATTTACTATGAAATTTATTATTTAAATCATTTGATAATTTAAAAGCTAAATCTTTATTAGTAAAGTAACCTATTAATACATCATAACCATTTTTAGCAAAAATATATGCAATACTTTTACCTAATCCTTTAGATGCACCTGTAATCAAAACCATATTATCACCCCAATTAGTAATATATAACTTATTATAACATAAAAAAAATACTTGATTAACTATCAAGTATTGATTTAACAATATTATATATATCTTGATTAATATCTTCTATTTTTCTAATTTCATCGCCTTTAACACATTGTATAATACTATAATTATATTTTTCAGCTAATAAAGAATATGTTTTCTCTGCATTTTTTAAATGTTCAGGATCTTTTTCAGAACCATCAGCTAGTTCCTTACGATTTTCAATTAACTTAATTGAATATTGATAAGGCATGTATAAAAACAAAACTAAATCTGGTTTAGGCAATTCTAGTAAATCAAATTCTAACTTTTCTAACCAATTAACCATATCTAATTGTTCTTTAACAGTTTCAAATTTAGAAGCTTGATGCCCCATATTACTTTCTACATACCTATCCAATATAACATTTATACCTTGATTTAACATGTTATTAATTGAATCAATATTATAAAGACGATCTGCTGCATAATAAAGAGCAGCAACTTTAGGAGATATATTAGTAGATCCTTCTTTAAATATACAAGGACCCAAATTAGATTTACCTAAAAGGCAAGCCCCTATAATGTAACCTGTTGGGGTATCATACATTGGAAAAGCCCTCTTTTCAATTTTTATATTTTCATCTTTTAATCTTTTCATTAAAAGATTAGCTTGAGTTTCTTTTCCACTACAATCTGTTCCCTCAATTACAATGAGCTTGCCTTTATTCATCTTAGTCTCCTTAATTAATAGTTCTTATCTTCATCACAAGAATAGAAAACTTTTATTTCTTCTTTTCCGTTTACTACTCTTCTTTCAGCATAAGACATAGCAGGATTACACGCTTTTTTATTTTCAAAACTTACATAATTATCCATAGAAAATCCTGCACGTTTTAAGTCACCTAAAGTAACTACTACAACAGAGCTAGAAGCATCACTAGGTAAATCAATATTATCGTATAACCAATTATAATCTTTAGTCATCTGTTTTTCCATATTCGCATAATATTTTTTAAATCTATTAGATTGACTATTTTTAGCATATATATATAAAGTTACTATACTACCAATTAATATCAAAACTAATATACTTATAATGATAATGTTTTTCTTATTTTTCATCTATTATCACTCCTCTATACGCCAGGTGTTGCTGGAGTAGCATCCATACTAGTATATTCATCTGGTGTTGTAGTTGAACTTCCATCTGGTGTAGTTGTTTTGACTTCATCAGAAGTAACTGATTCACCTGTAGTCTTTCCAGCTACACATTCACCTTCTGCAGTTTGGTATCCACTTTCGCATTTTGAACATAATATATCAGAATATAAATATACAGTCTCACCTTGTTCATTTTTATATTTCCAGAAACCATCTGCACTATCAAAATAAATATCTTTATAGTACTCGTACTCTTTTAAATTTGCTGATAACTCAACGTTTCTTTGATGAAGAGCATCTTTTTCATCATTAGTGTTTGCTTCACAATATTTATTTGAATTTTCTTTCATTTCTTCAATATATACATTTAAACTGGTAACATATAATGGTTCGCCTTCTTTGAATCTATTATTAGTTTCATCAGAAATCCATAATCCTGTAGTTTCGTCAAAATGCTTATCTAATTCTATTAAATCACCTAAGCATAAATTTTTCTTATGTGAATCTTCTCTTTCGCCATTAAACCAATTTTCAGAATTCTTTTGCATGTATGTAATAACTAAATCATTTAATGGAGCAGCATCATATAAGAATACCAATGTTTTATATGCTGGTCCACCATTAGATGTCCATTGATATTTCCACCATCTACCATCAACATATTTAGTTTCAGTATTACATAGTTGATTATTTAATCTTACATTATCTTCGTGTAACTTTGTTCTTTCAGTTTCATCAAAGGTTTCACACCAAGCAATAGAATTTTCAACCATTTTTCTAATTACTCCGGAATCATCACAAGTGCCCCCGCCACCGTTTCCGCCAGAACCACCTGATGGTGTTGCAACTCCATCAGGAGAAGTTATTTCTTCTGATGAAGTTATCTCTTCTGGTGAAGTAATTTCTTCAGGAGAAGTTATTACATCTGGAGTAGTAACAGGTTTTGTTGGAGTCGGCTTTGTTTGAGTCGGTTTAGTTTCAGTTTGAGTTGGTTTTGTTTGAGTCGGTTTAGTTTCAGTTGGTATTGTTTCAGTTTGAGTTGGTTTTGTTCTTGTATGAGTTTCTGGAGTCGGAGTCTCTGGTGTTGGAACCTCTGGAGTTGGTTTTTCCGGTGTTGTATTATCTACATAAATATTAACTCTAACAGAACATCTATTCTTATTATTATCTGTAACAATTACATCTTTATAATTTGATGAATAAATTGAAAAATTAAATGTTTTCTTACCATCATAGTTATCAAAAATAGCAAAATTGTTATCGCTTGAAACTACTTGGTTTGCATATTTTTTATTGTTATAAAGTAATGTTGGACAAGAATTATCTACCATTTTTACTTTTCTTACAACTTTTGTGCCATATACAGTATATCCTGCTCTAGTAAATGTTGATGTATTTTGTAATGTATATGTATATGTCCAAGTCCTTGTATTTTTATCAAATGTTATTTCAGTTTTTATTTTTGCATTACGTATAACAGCATTTCCTTCAGCATATATTAAAGTAGCACCAGGATCTTTATATTTGTTATAATTTCCATTTTGAATATCATTTATAATATTAGAATTTTTTGAATATTCTGCATATATATCTTCACTTGAAGGTAATACATAAGTATCATTTTCGTTTCCTAATAAATCCAATACTAAAACAGGACTTTTAACAACTTCTTCTGTTGTTGTTTCTGGTGATGTCTCAGGAGTTGTTTCTGGAGTTGTTTCTGGAGTTGTTACAGGTGGGTTGACAGGATCTTCATAAATATAACATTCAGAACCAACTTTTGTATCATCACACTCTGGTGGAACAGGATCATCTTTTTCTGCTGGAATGATAGGTATATTTTCTTCTACAGCAGGATAGCTTATTTCTAATACACCATCTAATCTTTTTAATTTGACAAACTTTTCGCCAAAATTATCACTAATTTCACTAGATTGTTTCCCTGTAAATGGATTATTTTTTTCAGCTGGAATTAAACCATCATTAATGAATTTAGATAGCTGAACATATGAAATACCATTCATTGATACTCCATTTATACTTGAATTAAGCAAAGTTAATTCAGCTTGATGTTTTTCAACATAAACGGAAGCGCTTAATCTTAAAGCTTCTACATAAGCTTTTTCTTCCTCTTCATTAGATTTTGCTCTTTTATTTATTATTACAATTGCTCCTATTGTAATAATACTTAAAATAGCAATACTTACAATTATTTCTATTAAAGTAAAACCTCTTTTTTTCTTCATTTCTATATTTCCTTTCTTTTTACCTAAATACTTCTTCAATGTTGTCTATAATTAAATTATTAAAATATTTTATGTATAAATTAACATCTTCTTTATTATCTATTGTCCAGCCAATAAGATAATATTTTTCTTTAAGTCGATTGCATTCTAATTTATCTAAGATATCATATTTAATAGATAAGAAATCTACATCATAGTCTTTATCTAGATAATCTTTGTCTTTTTTATTAAGTAACAATCCAACTACGAATTTCTTCTTTTTAAAATATTTTAAAATTTCAGGATTGAAGCTTTGAATAGCAAATGGACCTTTATATTCATTCATTAATTTGAATAATTGATCCCTTATTATTTTACTGTCTTCCTTAACATCGATTATTATTGGAACTTTTCCATTTACATTTTCTAATACTTCTTTTAATCTTGGTATATGGTAATGACTTATATAATCTAAATCTGTTATTGATATACTATTTACTTTATCTTTTAATTTAAGTAATCTAGTCATATCATCATCATGAAAAACTATTATTTCATTATCTTTTGTGAGTCTTATATCAATTTCAACAGACAAATCATTTTTTACAGCGTACATTATGGATTCTAAAGTATTCTCATAAATATTTATATTATTATAAATACCTCTATGAGCAATTATCGAATGATTTAAAAAATCATACTTTACCATACTACCACCTTATTATAGTTTAGCATACTTTATTGCAAAAAAAAAGTATTTATTATTCATAAACACTAACTTTTTTCTTATCTCTTCCCAAACGTTCATACTTTACAGTACCATCAATAGTTGCAAATAACGTATGATCTTTTCCCATTCCAACATTTTTGCCTGGATAAATCTTAGTTCCTCTTTGGCGATAAATAATATTTCCTGCTAAAACTTTTTGTCCATCACTAGCTTTAGCTCCTAATCTACGACCAACTGAATCTCTACCATTATGAGTAGAACCTTGAGCTTTAACGTGAGCAAAACGTTGAATATTTAAACTAATATATAACATTTTCTATTCCTCGCTCTCCACTTTTATATTTTCTTTATATTTAGATGCTAAATCTTTTAACAATTCTATCATCGTATTTAATAATATATCTATATTAGTATTTTCATTTAACTTTTCTATAATTATTTTTTCTCCATCATCTTCATATCTTATAGAATTAGAATCGATATTTAAACAACAATTAACTATAGTAAAAATTATACTACTAACACTTGCACACACAATATCTTCACCATAATCTTTAAAGTTTGCATGCCCAGATATTTCTATTAAATTATTTTTTTTTAAACATTTAATCATATTAATCAACTATTTTTTTTACTTCTAACTTAGTATATGGTTGTCTATGACCTTGTGTTTTACGATATTTCTTTTTTGGATGATATTTAAATACAACAATTTTTTTAGATTTTCCATTTTTAACTGCTGTACAAATAACTTTTGCACCTTCAACATTTGGTGTACCGATTTTACCATCAACCATTAATACATCAGTAAATTCAATATCTTTTCCAGCTTCAACATCTAATTTCTCTACAAAAATAGTATCGCCTTCACTTACACAATATTGTTTTCCACCTGTAACAAATATAGCTTTCATGTCTTTTACCTCCTTATATTTTTTTGAAGACTCGCCATTGAGGTGATCTTAATTCTTAAACCTCTTCTGTGCGGTTTATAAGAACACTTACAAACAAAAGTATATTATCAAATTATACGTTATGTGTCAATTAATTTTATTATAAATAAACATATTTTATATTAAATAATTTGTAAATTAATATAAATCAGCTACTGTAGTATTATCTTTAGCATTCATAATTTTTTTAATATTTGTATAAACTCTACCACGTGGAGTTCTAATAGTATTATTAGGATCTATTGGAATTGGTTTTTTCAACTTAATTGGTTCACCTTTTAAATATATTATATATTTTTTCGTATTTTCATAAGGTCTTATATCTGCCACTTCTGCATAATATGTTACTGCTTTAATTGGATTCTTTTGATATACAGCGATATATTTAATCTTATCTAACATATTCATACTTATAGCAACTGCATACCAACAATTATCACCTAAAAAAGCAGTTTCAAATCCTTCTTTTTCAGCAGCAACAAGAATAGTATCAGGAATGTTTTCCTCTTTAGTTTTGCCATTAATTACATAAGAATCATCGTTAAATTCATCATACTGAAAAACTATATTATTACCATTTTTATATTTTTTAAATTCTAATAATTCAATATTTACATTAAGCAATTTAAGTAAATCATTAAGTTCTTCTGTAATTTCATCTATTACAACAATAACACCAAGCGGATCTCTTGCTAAAATATTTGTCAACATATCATCAACATTTCTATAATTAGCATTTTTAGCTATAGAATCAATATCTATATTAGAATCCATTAAACTCTCTATAACAATATTTTTAATAGATGATGAATTAGTCATATAATTATATCCAAATTTAATTAATTGATCAGCTATATGCTCTCTTACAGAATGTCCAACTAATTCATTTTCAACAAAATATAATTTAGGATTATTTTCAATAGTATAATCTAATAAATACCCATCCGGAATAGTTTTATTTGAATTATATTTATCTTTTAATAATTTTTTTACATTTATATATACTGTTTTTTCTCCAAAAATTTTTTTTGCGTTATCAACAACATCTTTTTCAAAATCTTTTTCTAACGTATATTCATATTCTTTAAATTCTAATTCATTAAATAATAATTTAGTCATTTATATCACTCACTTTCAGATAATAATCTTATAACATTTTTTGTAAAATATATAATTACTACCAAATATATTATAGTAAATAATTGTCTATAATAATATGATAAACCATTTAAATAAACAGAATACGTAAGTAATGAAATAATATTTATAGAAATTATTAAAGGCAAATTTTTTCTATATGCTATGTAATATATAATTCCTAAAACTTCTCCTACAAACATATATCTATCATGCATACCTGGCAACATAAATGTAACAACTACTAAAAACCATAAACCTAATGTTATTATTTTTTCATTATTCCATTTTACTTTTTTTACAATTATATATATTAACATCATAAAACATATTGCAATAACAATTAATACACCTATTTTATAATATATTTCTTTATTAACTAGAATATTATATAAACTATGAAAATTCATAGATAATTTATTGGTAGTTTGATCTTGCGCTTGTTTTATATATACAGTAAATATTTTTTTAAATGGCATACCTGCAAAAACTGCTGGCAAGCATAAAATTATATCAACTATAGGAATTATAAAAAAGTGCAATATAGAAAATTTCTTTTGACTTAAATATATAACTATATATAAAGGTAAAATAAATATAAATTGTAATTTAAAAGCAAAGGAAACACCAAGCATTATAAATGATAATATATATTTTTTCTTTAATAAAAATAATAACGAAAATATTACAAAAGAACAATAAATACTATCACATTGTGCCCACATAGCACTATTTAAAAATACTGAAGGAATAAAAAGTACACTAAAATAAGTAAGAAGTAAAATAAATTTTTTATTACCAACTAATTCTTTAACTAATAATACACTTGCTACTGCAAGTACGTAATCAAATACAATACTTAAAATTTTTATAAGATATAATTTTTTCATAGGAATATATGATAATAATGCCATTAAAGTCATATATACTGCATTATAATTTCCTCTATAATTTGCTAACCCTTTAAACCCCTTTTCTTTAAAATGACCAAACCAATAAGATAAAGCCCAATCATAATCTGCAGATACATTATCTAACATAAAATATTTTATTAATAACGTTATTATTGTAATTAATATAAATGCACTTACTATATAATGTCTTTCAAAAAAATTTATTATTTTCTTTTCAATTTTAAACATGTTTTACTAACCTTCCTATCTAACTCACTAATACATTCACTTGCTAATACAATAAATAAAGGAATAAAATTATAAAGATATCTACTTCTTGTTTCCCAAATTAATAAAAATAAAAATAAACCAATTATACTAAGATAAATAGATAAATTATTATAATTTTTTCTTTTAATACCAATTATAGCTGAAACAATCATTAAAATAATTATAGCATAATGTACTCCATTTATATAATAAAGATAATATTTATTATAAGGTTCATCTGCAACTATAATACGAGATATTATATTTCTTTTTATAGGGGATCGTTTAAGTTTAGCTGAACTATAATAGCTACCATCTCCCCAAGTAAATACAACTTTTTTATTTAAAAATTTAATATATCCTAATGGACCATAATTTTTTAATATCTTTTTAATTTCTTTATTATTATATTTTTCTTTTTCTAAAAAGGACATATTCCATCCAAAATATGATGTATCGCTTCCAGTCCATCCTCCATAACCATGTAATCCCATTTTTATCCAATGATTATATGGTATTTTTTTATTCATATCTATTTTTATTGTTCCAAAAAACATTTTATAACTAAAAGTAATTGCTATAAAAGAAATAGCAAAACCAATTAAAGATATTGGAACTAACTTAAAGAATGTCTTCTTTTTATTTTTTAAAAACATATCAATAATAATTGCAATTAAAATTATAATTACAGTAAATTTAATATTCATTCCAATACTAGCTATTAATCCTATTAAAAATAATATAGTTTTTTTATATTTTGTATCTTTTAATATATACATATATATAAATAAAATTAATATTGGATAAATTATACTATAAGTATCTGAATAAAATATAGGAGTATATAAATATAAAGGACAAATAAGTATAGAGAAAATTAAACCAATAATACTTGTCTTAAATGAAGCATGTTTTTTTAAAAAAATAAACATAATAACAATTGCAATATCAATAAATATCATATTTATAAAAAACATTCCCTTTATATAAAATAAATCTGATGAACCAAATATAGAAAATATCATCATAAAAACATAAGTGATCATAAATGTTAATCTATTATTAGGAAATCTATTTAAATAAATAACATTTTTAGAAGTATTATCTAAATTAGTTATTATTTTTTTAATTTCTTTAAATATTATTCCAAAATCCCATGTAGGTCTGACTATAAAATTTATTGTATATAGTTGCAAAGCAAAAAAAATAATAAATAATAATATTGATATAATCCATAGCGTTTTATTTTTTGCTTTTAATATTTTTTTATATATAAATCTAAGTAAAAATATTAAAGCAATTCCAATAGCTAAACTTATATATGTTATTGATTTTATATAGTATCCATCTCTTCCATCTTGAAAAAAACTATTGCTTAATAAAGATGCAATTAATGCCCACCCTATAAGTAATATAAAAAGAATATATATAAACTTAGATAGTTTCTTCATAGCCTACTCCATTTTAAGTTATTATAACATGTATTTATAAAAATTTGTTAAGTATTCTTTTTCATTTATTGAATTTATATAATTTTTTTTATTTTTATAAATTTTTTTGATACTATCAATACTTATTAGTCCATTAAATTTAATATTATATATAATTCTTTCTAAATAAAATTTATTAAATAAGTATTTTATGTTTTTTATAAAGTATAATAAACTTATTATTAAAAATATTATAATTATATAATTAGTTATTTTTAAATATATTAAAAAGAAAATAAATGAAATTAAAAATATAAAATTCAAGCTTAAAAGAATATATATACTTAATCTAAATGGAAATATTAATTCTAATATACTTAATAAAATTTTTGAACCATCTAATGGAATCATTGGTAATATATTAAATAATATAATTGATGTATTATATGTAATAAATAAAGTATAAAAGTTATTACTTATAAAATTTATTTTAAAAATGAAATAAACTATAACATATAATATTAACTGAATTAGTATTCCTCCTAAACTTATTAATAATATTTTATAAGAATTAGTATTTATTAATATATTACTTTTTATTATTCCACCATATGGATAAATAGTTACTGAATATATTTCTATATTTAATAATTTCATAATAATGATATGACCTATTTCGTGTAGTATTAATATAATATATATAGTTATTCCATCTTTAATATGTCCTGATAATATTAAAAGTAAAAAAAATAAATATGTAAAAATATTTATTTTAAATAAACTTTTCATAATTTACATATTCCCCATCTTTTACAAAAGTTAAGATAACATATTCATCTTTTGTAACCCCAAGTAAAGTATCTTTTTCTATATAATCATATAAGTTAACACCAATATTTTCTAGATTAGAATACCAATAATCTGTTCCATCTGTTCCTTGAATAATTAAAGTATTTCCAAGTCCATCTTTGCTACCTATATAAACAACAATACCGCCTTCTAAAGAATACATATTGTAGTTTTTTCCAACCTCTAATTGAACACCATTTAAGTATTCTTTTTTAGAATTATATACTAAACCTTCTCTTAAAACTACTTTTTCATTATATATATCGAATGGTAAATATTTATCTATATATTTTTTATATAATTTATTAAAAAATGTAAAATTTATATTACTATTTAAAATATCATTTTTAAACCATAATAAGTTTTTATCACTAAAATTACAAATAATTGATACAATTAAAAAAATTATTACACATATTAAACATCTACTAATAAAGCCTCTTATATATTTTTTTATAATAAATCACCTATTAATTTATATGTAAAAAAAAACAAATATTAACTATTTTCTATTAAAGTCTTTTTTGTTTTTATTTGCATATTCCAATAATAGATATCTTTAACGATTTCAAAATATTCGTTTTTTTCAAAAAATAGTCTATATTTATCTTCTAATTTAATTGCAATTCGATTAAGTTCATTTATCATCATATCACAATCACTAACTTCAGTAACATCACTTTTTAACATTAATTTTATAGCTATTACTGCTCTATTTAAATCTTTTTTTATTTTCTTTTTTAAAATAATATTTATCATATCATCATCTATAACAATTAGATTTTTTATAAACTTACTTTTTGGAGTAAATTTATATCCATCAACAGCATTATAATTATATGTTTTAAAATTATTAGTTTTTAATAATTTTATTCGCATATATAACCACCCTCTTAATTATTTATTAATTTTACTTTTCTTTAATTGTTCTTGTTTTCTATATTCTGCTATTTTTTTATGATCACCACTTAAAAGTACTTCAGGAACTTTTAATCCTTTATAAACTGCTGGTTTAGTATAAACAGGATAATCATATAAATCATCGTTAAATGATTCAACTTCTAAACTTTCTTTATTTATTACACCTTCTAATAATCTAATTACACTATCTGCTATAACCATTGCAGGTATTTCTCCACCTGTTAATATAAAATTTCCTATACTTATTTCATAATCAACTATAGTTTTAATTCTTTCATCAAAACCTTCATAATGTCCACATAACAAAATTATATGTTTCTTTAAAGATAATTCTTTCGCTATTTTTTGATTGTAAGTTTTTCCATCTGGAGTAAGCATTATAACAGTAGAATTTTCTGTTTTAATACTTTCAATACAATCAAATATTGGTTGGCACATTAATACCATACCAGCTCCACCACCATATGGTGTATCATCTACTTGATTATTAGAACTTTTGCTGTAATCTCGAAAATTTATAATTTCTATATCTACAATTCCTTTTTCAATTGCACGTTTAATTATGGATTCTTTTGTAAATTCAGAAAAGAAATTAGGAAATAAAGTTAAAATAGATATTTTCATATTATTAGACCTTCTATATTATCAACTATAAGCTTTTTATTTGTTAAATCTACTTCTTTAATAAATTTTTTATTTATAGGAATATAATAATCTTTATCATAATTTATTAATAAAAGTGGATTAACATCATTTGAGTAATCTTTAACTATTCCATATACTTTATCATTAAAAACAACATCTAATCCTATTAAATCAGAAAGTAAATAATCTTTTTCTTTTAATTTTAAAGAATCTCTGCTTACATAAACGTTTTTTCCTACATAACATAATACATCATTAATGTTATCATATTCATCAATTGTTATCATATCAAATATTTTATGATATCTATAACTTCTGATTGTATGTTCTTCTTTATCAATTATAATTTTATTTCCAACTTTAAATACTAATTCTTTTTTTTCAAAGTCAGATTTAATTTTAAGTTCTCCTTTTATACCATGAGTATTTACAATTTTTCCTATATAAACTAAATCCATTTCATCACCATTCTTTTATATTATAACATCTATAAATAAAAAAAAACAAATTAATTGTTTTTTTAAAACATAAACATAATTGCTATCAATAACAATAACATTACTCCAACACCTGTTACAACAAGCATTGTCATTGTTTTCTTTTCCATAGTTTCAAGTCTATTTTTATATCTTGTTTCTCTTGCTTTTTGTTGTAAACTTGAAATTGATCTAGAAAATTGTAATAATTGTTCTTGTTTTCTTTCTTGACTACCTAATCCAAGTCTATATAAAAGTCTCATCATTCTCATTGAATCCCTAACAGGATAATCTTTTGCAAAATCCATATAAGGGTTTATTGAACTATCACCTGCATTTATCTTTTTTAATAACTCTTTTAGACCTTCTTGAAATATTTTAGGAGCATCAGGCAAAGATTTACCAAGTGCTACAGGCACGGTATAGTGTTGAATTAAAATTTCTAAGCTTTTTAAATAGTATGGAAGTTGAGCATCTATTTCATGTAAATGAGCTTTATAATAACTTTTTAAATTTATATAACTCATTTTAAACATACCATAAGCTACAACAACTGCAATTATTATCTTTGTAAAATCAAAATTATTAATAAATAGGAATATTGTTAAAACAAAACCTATTGCACCATTTTTTAATCTTACAGTAAATAATCTATCAGAATCGACACCATCACCATATTTAGCTTTAAGTAAAAATTCATAGTCAGACTCTTTAAATGTTTTGAAATAATCTTCGTTATCCTTTATAAATTTATTTATACTAATACTACCAGAGGCTTGTAATACAATAAATATTATTACAACAATAATCGCTGCTTCTATATACATAAATTACTCAACCCCCGTATCTTCATTATAGTATTTAATACCTTTTAGTAAGAAAAAGGAATTTAATATTAGAATTGTATGTAATATCATTTGTACATACCATTCACTTATAATTTGCATATAATTAGCATTTCCTAATAAAAATTGTATTAACATAACTAATAAATATAAAGCTAAACCAAATGTTAAAAATTTAGTATAAAATGTATGTCTATCCATTTTATCACGATATACACCTTCAACTAATTGGTCAATATCGAGCATCATATTTTCCAAAGATTCACCTGAATCTTTAGCACCTTCATTTGTTATCTGTAAAAATAATTGATGCATATTTTTTACCATATAATATGGATATCTTTTATTAAACCATTCAATTCCTTCATCGATAGTACCATTATCATAAGACATTTGAATTACTGTTTTTACATCAGATAATACAGGATCTTCCAATACGGTACTTTCTACAACACCTTCTAATGCTTTTACGAATGATTGTGTTGTATTAAATTCCATAATAACGTTAGTACAATATGTCTGAATACATTCAAACAAGAATTCACTATATATACGCTGATATTTTAAAACAGTTAAGTATGGAATAAAAGCAGTTGCAGTTACTCCATATATTACAGCCCATAATAAACTTCTGAAATACAAGAATGCTATCGCTCCACCACCAACTAGAAATAAAACAAATTGAAATGCATATTGTTTTGCATTAAAATTTTGTCCTAATTCTTCAGCTTTTTTTCTTACATCTTCATAATCATATGGGATAAACTTAGAAAATACTTTATCAACAGTACTTCTTACATTTGCAAATGCACTTTCATTTTTTCCAAGTCTAGAAATTATCAAAAATATAGTAATAGCGATAACTATAATAATTTCAATCATTCTTGCCTCACCTCTTCCTAGTCTTCTTCTCCCTTATTTACACTACCTAATTTAAATGTATCTTCTGGTAACATTACTCCTTGAATACTTAAATACTCTAATAAATATTTAGTTGGATTTTGAAGTTGAAAATTTCCATTCATAAATTTTTTATATATAATATTCTTTTTTGGAACATTTTTTTCATTAACATAAAATTCACAAACTTCAAAGATTTCTCTTTGAAATCTATTCAATTCTTTACTGAAATAACCTTTAACATATACACCAATTTGTACATATCTATGAATACTACTTAAGAATTGATCCAAATCTTGACTACTTTCCATCAGAGAATACATACGTAAAGGTATTGCACTTGCTTTATCGGAGTGAATTGTTGACAATATGTTATGACCAGATGATATAGAGTTACGAACTGCCAAAACAGCTTCAGCACTACGAACTTCTGATAGTAAAATCCATTTAGGATTCTGTCTCATACAAGAAACTAATACATCAGTATAACTTGCGATATTATTGGTTTTTACAGCAACTATATCTCTATGAGGAAATATCTTGTCTAAGTGCAATTCCAAAGTATCCTCTATGGTAATTATTTTTTCATTTTCTTTAGTATAACTTGCTAAATATTTTACTAATTCAGTTTTACCACTACCAGTTTCACCACTAACAATAATATTGCAATGTCCTTCTACACATTTTAATAAAAAATCATGTATCTCTAAAGTTGTATATCTTTCATTAATTAGTTTATCTTTATTTAATCTGATTTTAGCTGGTGTTTTACGTACAACACATGCAATTCCATTAGTACTAATAGAATCATGAATAAAGTTCATACGTAATTCAGCGCTTTCAGCATCAAGAAATGGGGAAGCCATATTAAATGTCTTACCCATTACATTAGAACATTGAAACGCTAATTTTTCCATCATAGCATTATTTATATCAGGTCGATCAACTTGAAATATTCCCTTTGTTAATGACTTTAACCAAACTTGCCCACCATTACTATAAGATATATCGGTGATATCATCATCTTCTAGAAATTCAGTAAGTGGACCAAAATCTAATTGTGAAAAAATTGCATCGTTCATCTATTTATCACCATTCTTTAACTATTCATTATTATTATTATTTTCATCTACTGTAGTTGATGGAGTACTACCTTGAATTATTTCATCAATATTAATTTCATCAGATAATTCAGATACTTTTTCCATTATAAAGTTAACTAATACTTCTCTTGAAACTCTTGTACCTTCATCTTCTCCTTCAACTCTATAAGCTTTATTTCTTGGGACAGGAATTATTTGTATTCCTCCAACAAAGTTAGCTTCACTTAAAATCATAAAGAAATCATTTTTAACAGCAAATATTAATTCACTACTACTTCTTATAGCTTGAGAATCAGCGAAAACATCATTTCCACCACTATCTCTTACTGCAAGAACTTTTATACTTTCAATGAATTTACCAAATATTACTTTTCCTGTTTCGTCAGTTGCTCTTATATATAAATCGATATAATTATCTGGCATAATAGAATTTGCATAAGTACTATGACTATCAACACCAAGACTAAATACTGTTGCACCTTCTGGAATATCATCAAAGAAAGTATCTGGAATTTTATCTTTTGTAACTAATTGAGATTTATAAAATAATCCTCCATTAGGAATTACAGTATCATAATTAACATACCATTCAGTATTTTGCATATACTGCATAGTAGTAACTAAATCTGCTGTTTGATCAACAAAAGCACCACTTACTTTAATCGTACCAACATTTTCTAATTCAACTTTAGACTTAGGTTGCATTCTAGCTAAAGCATAAGGAATACTTACAGGATTAACCGCTTGTTTAACCCTATAACTATATCCAAATAACAAAACAGCCACACCAGCTATAACACCCAAAATTGTGATAGTATTTTTATTCCCTAAAAATCTTTTCAATTTTAATAATAAATTATTCATTTTATTCCTCCTATTGTAATCTAATAATATCACAAAATATTAAAATATACCACTATTATTTTATAATTTTAAAAAAAATTAGTTTTGATAAATTCCCAAAAAAGAATTATCAAAACTAGTTTTATATATCAAGATATCCATTAACTTCCAATATTGCAGAAAGTCTTGTAACAACACCGGACTGTAAATCTGTTCCCATTGCCATTCCATGATTCGTATTTGTTAATATTTCAATTGAAACTGCCGGCGGTGTTTCGTATATTGAATAAAAATTTATTGTATAAGTTTTATTTAAAGTTGCTGAATTTGCAAATCTTCTTATAAAATTTTCCACAAATTTTTCTTTTACAATTTTTAACTCACCATACTTTTTATAATATCCATAATCTATAGCATCATACATTGCTGCTCGTGTTACTTCTTTTGCTAAATAATAATCTTGTTGGTCTGTAGTTGTTTTTTGTTGCAATATTATCATAACTGTTGTAATTCCAATTCCTAATAATACTAGCCAGTATCCCCATAAACTCTCTTTCATGGATTTATACCTCCTAATTCTGGAATACTTGATGATAATGATTGGAATTTTTCTAATCGTTGTCTATACTCTGCATTACTAAACGATGATACAACATCTATTTCTCCTTTGCCTGTTGTCTCATTATAATCAAAATATTTCCACTTACTTCTTCCAGAGGTATTAGTTAAAATACCTTCATTTTTTAAGTTAGTTAAAAATTCACTAATACATTCCCTGCCGGTTTCATCCAAGCATTTAAGATTAAAATCGGCATAATTACTGCTAGATTCGCTTCTTATTTTTTCTATTTTTGGATTATCCAAAGTAATTGAATATTCCATGAATTCAGGTGAATATGTTCTTTTACTAGTTAATCCAAGAGAAGTATCACCATTTTCTCTTAATTCAATTTCTTCCTTAACTGTTTGAGCTTTTATATCTTTCCAATTATAAAATCCTTTCTTTTCATCATTTGATTTAGAAATTCTATCGTTTGGATCAATATTTCCTGGTGCAATTGTTTTAAACAATACATTATAAGTAGGATCTAAAACAGTTGTTGAACATGCTGTTCCAACACACTCACAATCTGGAGTAGTACAATTAGGGTCAAATTGCTCATTTTTTATTTTATATTCACAAAATCTTGTTAATCTATCTTGAGCATTATGATATATATCATTCAAAGCTTGATATATTTTATTTTCATCACCAAGCTGAGTAAAACGATAATAAAATTTATTATCAGGCTTTTCTACAGCAGAAACATCAGTATCAAACACATATCCAATATGAATAGGATTAGGTAAATCAACACTACCATCCGCATTTTTAGTTTTTATATGATAGGTATAAATATCAACATACTTATCTTGAGTTGGCTTATAATTTGTAACAAATTTAACATATCGAATCATATCAGATGATCCAAAAAAGTTCTCTATTGTCTTTGTCTCAACATTACCACCATCTTGCGGAACATCAAAATCATGTGTATCAGAAGTAATATATGCACTTTCTTCACTAATCTCTGTTAAAGAATCATCTCTTACGCTTTCAAACAAACTATCATCTACATTATTCGTCCTACCATCATTTCTTACAATACTTTTATTTCCATTTAATGTCTGCTCGTAATAATAGCTTAACGTACTTTGAAAATCATAAAAATCTTCAGGACTTGCATCCTTTTTTAATTCTTGATAACATGTTTCAAGTTCATCAAATAGACCATCAGAACCTTGTAATTCTTCCAAATCTTCATCAAATTTTCTACTAGCATTGCTTGCTTTATTCGCGTAATAGCCTTCATCATTGCCACTGCAATCAGAATAAGAACCTCGCTTAGTTATTTCTTTTTCTGCTAAAGTAGACTGTGTATTTCTTCTGCTAGTAAGTTTGAAGCCATCGTATTCGCCATCATAATAATATCGAGTTCCATAGTCGTCACATTCATGTGTTTCACTATCATGGTGACAACAAACATCCCTAGTGTCGTATACATTATTCGCCCTTATTTCATTTTCTTTCCAGTCTTTATAATCATAATATATTTTTGATAATAAATCATTGTATTTTTTTAACCATTTATCATAATCAACTTGTACTTTACAATATTTTGTTGACATAGTCTGAGGATACGTATCAAACTGATAATACTGTCCTGCTGGAACAGTAAATTTAGAACTTAAATTATTAAAATCTACTGTTTCTTCACATGTAACATGACAATAGGTTTTGCTATTACCTAAATATTTATCTTCCATATAAGAAATGTTATCTGTTATATTTTCAAGACCTCCTGAAATAACATTTTTCTTTATTCCATTATCATCTAAATCTTGATAAGAAGTAGTCGTACTTTCTATAGCTGGATTGCAATCAGGCAAGTCTCCATTAACTTCTGTACGATCGATACCAGGTGTATCTTCTGGATCTTTACATATCAATTCATATGCTTCTTTTAAACTCATTTTTACAGCCACATTTTCAAATACAGAATCATCATATTCTTCATCAAACACTGTTTCTAGTGAATCATAATCAGGAACTGACGTATCGACTTTATCACATCCACACGTTGATACATATTCTGCAAATGACACTGACTCTTCATTAATATAGAAGTTAGCACCATCTTGTTGACAAAATTTATCAACAGGAATAATAGGATTTGCAGAATCATCAATATTTCCCTTATGAATTACCTTTTTAATTATTACCATTCTTTGATAAGTTGGACTAGTCGAATCAGAGACATTATTTATAAAAATATTATCACTACTCATTGGATGAAATGTTTCATATCTTAAATTGACTTTTGACCCGCTAGAAGTCATATTTTCATAGTCAGCTTGACTCATAATCACGCTTATATGTTTAACTCCATCTGTTGATGGTGGAATAGAATCTTCTGTATAATTAATGCCTGCAATAGCAGCCTCAGTAATATCCCATCCAGTATCGTCGTCGATTATTTTTAAAGAATCTCCAGATGCCTCTATCCAAAATTTGAAAAAAGCACCCTCGCCAAACACGTCTTTATAATTACAGCTCTTAAGATAATCTTCGACTTTCAAATTAAATTTAAAAGTACATTCACCTGTTTCTTCATCACATGTTCCATCATCATGACTTAACTCCAAGGTATTATTCCATATTAATGCAAAATTATCTTTTTTAACATTATCAAACCATTTTTTTGCGTTTTTTAGAAAGGTTGATGTTCCAAAATATCCAGCATAATGACTTGGACCACCTTTAGTTAGATGCCAACTACTAGGATAGTCACTGTAACTATTATCATAAAAATATTTTACAACATCATTAAAAACATCATATCCAGGTGAAGACACACCATTTCTAATAGCAACTGCTCTTAAAGCTACGTCAGCTTCAGACAATAACATTGCACGAGCCGAAGTAAAATCACCACCATGAGTCTTTGCATATTGTAAATCATTTGCATATTGTTGGTAAATTCGGTAAACCTGTGTATCAAAGTCTCCTATTCCACCTTTAAATAATTCTCTTGCAAACGAATAAACTGGTTTAGTGCCACAACTATCACCGGCAGGACAATTATATGCTGAATATACAACCCCTTCATTATTTGCATTTGTTACATTTGATGTAGGACCTGCTTTCCTCGGATCCAAACAAAAACCAAAAGTATCACTTACTACATGCCCACCTACCATAACTTCATAAGCATAAGCACCATATCCACCATGCCAACCGTTGCCCCCATTACTAGCTTCAAGAGATTTTTGATAATATCCATACTGATAACGTATTTGATTATCGCCACTACTATTATAAGTATCACAATATGAATTATTTAACAAAGGCAATCCATCGCAAATACCAGCATCAACTGACATTATGTTAACTGACATTAGAGTAATAAAGAATCCAATTATAAAAATATATATTTGTTTTAATTTCACTCTAATCTACCTCTTCTCTTGTTTATAATAATTACAACCCCTACTACTAAAGCAACTCCTGCTATAATTACAATAATATACCAATATCTAGATAATTTCTTAAAAACTGACTCGTTCTCAGGTTCTTTTTTTTCTTTTTCTTCTTGTTTTATTAATTGATTCCCCTTATCAAATAAATCCCATTCAGTCATATTTAAATCTTTAGTTATAAATTGTTGACAATACTCTTGATTTCTTGTTGCATCATTATCACATATTGGGAACTCTGAAAATGAATTATATTTAGGTTTCTTCACTGTTCTAGTCTCAATAATTTTGCCCTTACAATTTTCATTTAATGTTCTTATTTCAAAAGTATAAGTTATTACATTATCTTTATTTGAATTTGTAAAATGATATGTATTATTTTCTAAATCATCAGCATTTATATACTCTTCTTTAAATGACATATCATCAACATATTTTACATAAAGCTCATTTGAATAATTGTTAATAACATAGAAATTAAAATCAAATTGTTTTATTACATAAGATGTAGTTTCAGCCATCGAATTTTCTTTTTCAATTGTTGTACTCTTATCTTCTATATCATATCCAATACTTATATCTTTAGCTTTCTTTAATAATTGTTGTCTTTCAGTATAAGTACAATCTGCATTAGCTGTTATATTTAATAAAAAGAATAACATAAATAAAAATATACATTTTTTCATAATCAATTAATCCTATCTTTTCTATTATATCTAAATAGATATTAACATAATTTTACATCTTATTCAATCTTTTTTATTAAATATTATTTAATTTACTTATTAAACAAACCATGATAAAATACTTGTATAATAAGAGGTAATAAATGAAAAAAGGGATTATTAATATATTAATTTATATATTTTTTCCAAGCTTTCTAATGGCTTTTATATCTCCTTTTGTAGCTAAAAGTAAATTATTATTTATAACTAATGTAGTTTCTAATATTTTATTAACTATATTTTTTATAATTAAATACAGGAGTATATTAAAAGAATATTTAAAGAATTTTAAATTAAAATATATATATATTATTTTAGCTTATTGGGTAATAGGATTTTTACTTATGATAATTTCTAATTATATTATTAATTATTTAATATTTAATAATGGTATATCTAATAATGAACTTGCTAATAGAGAAATACTTTATAATAATAAAATAATTTATTCTTTTACTTTAGCAGTATTAATACCTTTTGTTGAAGAAATTTGTTTTAGATTAGAATTTAAACGTAATTTAAATTCTAATAAATTTATAATTATATCTTCTTTATTATTTGCTTTAGCACATTTATTATCTATAAGTAAAATTATAGAAATTATTTACATTATTCCTTATTTTATATTAGGTTTAACATTTAGTTTAATATATAATAAAACTGATAATATTATTTCTAATATTATTGCACATATGTTTCATAATTTAATTACAGTAACAATACTTTTAATATAAGGAGTCTAACTATGGGGAAAAAAGATAAGAAAAAAAAGAGAAATATTTTAATATATATTTTATTGGTTATATCTTTATTAGTTTTATATAGTAGATATATAGAACCATATAATTTAAAGTTAAAAGAATATAAAATTGAAAGTAAAAATATACCTGATAGTTTTGATGGATTAAAGATAATTCATTTTTCTGATGTACATTATGGTAGAACTGTAGATTTAAAATATTTAAATAAAATAGTAAATTTAATAAATAAACAAAAACCAGATTTAGTATTTTTTACAGGAGATTTTATAGATAAAGATATTAAATTAAAAAAAGAAGAATTAGAAGAAGTAAAAAATACATTAAGTAAAATAGAATCTACATTAGGAAATTTTGCTGTTTCTGGTAATCATGATATTAAATCTTTATCAGATTTTAAAACTATATTAGATGGAAACTTTACTATATTAAATAATGAAGAACGTTTAATATATTTTAAAGATACTACCCCTATTTCTATAGTTGGTTTATCTGATATGTCAAATACTAAAGTAAATTATGAAGTTTTTGAAAAAGAAAATCCGTATTATAGAATTGTATTAGCTCATGAACCTGATGAATTAAAAAATATAAAAAAATATAGTTTAAATATTATGTTATCAGGTCATTCACATAATGGACAAATTAGAATACCTTTTATAGGTCCGATAATTACTCCAATAGGATCAAAAACATATTATGATGAATTTTATAATGTTGATGGAATAAATTTATATGTTTCAAATGGAATTGGAACTTCTACTATTAATTTTAGATTTTTATCTCAACCTAGTATTAATTTCTTTAGAGTTTATAAAGAATAGAAAAAAAATAACTCTCTCATATAATATTATGAAAGGAGTTATTTTTATGTATTATAATTATCCATATTCATATAATGGAGATAGACAATTTTTTGTTCCATTTTTATTAGGTGGATTAGCAGGATCTGCATTAGTTGGATTTTCAAGACCAAGACCTGTTTATGTAAATAGTCCAACATATCCACCTAGACCATATACACCATATCAACAGTTCCCTTATAATCAAGGTGGATATTACAATTATTCATCAGGAGCTTATTATTAATCTCAATTTTTGAGATTTTTTTTTATATTTAACAATATTCCAAATAATATAAAATATGATATTAAACTACTTCCTCCATAAGATACGAATGGCAATGTTATACCTGTTATTGGAAGTAATCCTATATTCATAAATATATGTTGTATACTTTGATATAAAAATAGTCCAAACAATCCTATAACAAAGTATCTATGCTTTTTTAAATTTAAGTCTTTTATTAAATTAAAATCTATATAAATATAATTAATTATTACTATTATTCCCCCAACAAATCCCCATATCATTAAAATATTAGCAAACATAAAATCAGTAATTGCTTCTGGGATATATACTATATACTTAGAACCATTTCCAAATATTCCACCATTTCCTATTCCTAAAAGAGCATTATTTATTTGATATCCTTCATTATCTAAGAAATTAATTATTCTATCAGTTCTATAAAAAAAACTTGTTCCAAATAATTTTATAAATAAATCACTTTTAAAGAAGTATAAATAAAAATAAAGTGATACTATAATAAATGCTAAACTAAATAGTGAAATATAGTATCTTTTTTTTAGTTTTAAAGATAAAAATATACTAAAAAATATAATAATATAAAATAAAACTGTTCCTGTATCAGGTTGCATAAATGTTAATATACTAGGAATTATTAACATTATTATTGATTTTAATAAACCATACTTAGTTTCTATATATAAATCGATGCATAAAAGCAAACTAATTTTTGCAAATTCACTTGGTTGTATACTAATACCAAATAAATTAATCCAACTCTTGCTACCGTTTATTGTATTACCAAATAATAAAACATATATTAATAATATTATGCTAAACATATAAAATATTAAAGAGTATTTTTTTATGTATGCAAAATTAATATTTTTCATTATAAATAGTAATACTAAACCTATTATTAAATAAATTATTTGACGATAAAAATATGAGTAATAATTAGATATAGTACTTTTTGACATATATATCGTTAGTAATCCTATTAAAGATAAAGTTAATAATGGAATTAAATATTTTAAAAATTTAGTTTTCATATTTATATTTTGTTAATATTTATATTATTTATTCATATATTATAAAGAGGTGAGCCTATGAATAAGTTGCCAGATTTATATACAAATTCTTTTGATAAAAAAATAGATAATTCTTTAGAATATATTACTATTTCTAATGATGAATTTAATAAAAGTGATTTAGATAAAAATATTAATATAAAAGAAAAAATAAATAATGTATTTAAATCTAAAAACTATATATACAAAATAAATGTAGAAATTAAGTTAAAAGATAAAATAATAAATGAAACTATTATTGGAAAAACAAAAAATAATTTAATAACTTTAAATAATGAATTAATACCAATAGATGACATAGAAGATATAATTATAAAATAATACTTTAAGTATTTTTTTTATTAGAATTAAATTTTACATATTAAAAATTGTAAGTTTTTAGATTTAGATGTTCCGTATTTATTAATATCATAGTTTTCATATACATTTTTTTACAACAAGACCAACATTATTACAACATTGTTTTATTTCATCAATTGTAAAAATTCTAAATATATGACTATCTTCATAATTTATTCCGTTTAAAGAATATATGATTTTGCTAGTTTCTATTTTATCATCTTTATTATAATTCCATTCCATAGTTCTAGTCATATTTTCATAAATATCTTTTTTATTACCAGAATTTTGTGGATTATGTAAATCTATTATTATTTTTCCATTATCTGTTAAAATTTTTTTTAAATTTTTAAAACATTTTTCTAGTTCTTGTGTATCTTTTAAATGATTTATTACAGCAAACATTGAAATTATTACATCATATTTTTTATCAATATTTATATCTAACATATTTTGTAAATATAAATTAGAATGTAATCTAGTTTTTGCAATATCTAACATTTCTTTACTAAAATCTAATCCTTCTATATCAAAACCTTTTTGTTGTAATAAAGAAGCATGTATACCTGTACCACAACCTATATCAATTATTTTATCGTTTTTATTAATAAAATTTATTAAAAATTCTACTTCTTTATTATAATTTTTATTTTTATAAAACTTATCATAATATTTTGCAAATTCTTTGTATTCCATTATTTTATCTCCTAATAAAGTTATGAAAAAGAAAAGAATCAGTTTAAATTTAAAATCTGCTTTTTCTTTTGCTCAAATTCTTCTTGTGTTATTATTCCATCATCTAATAATGATTTTAAGTCTCGTAATTCATCACCTAAATATGTTTACTTTTTCCTACTTTCTCTTTTTTTTAGTATTATACAATAACTTTATAATTCAAATAAATATATATTTTCTACATATTTTTCTCTAAATAAATAATTTCCAATATACTTACCACCTAGATGTTTATAAAAATTATTAGAAGGGTTACCATCCAAACAGCCAATTATTAAATTTTTTATTCCTTTTTTCATAATATTTTTAATAGCATAATTATATAGCATTTTGCCATAACCTTTTCCTTGGTATTCTTTTAAAATATATAAAGAAATTATTTCTGCAGCATTTTCATATTTGTCACTATCTAAAGTATAATAAATCCAACCAATTATTTTGCCATTCATTGTTAAAACATAATAATCTGGTTGATCATTTATATTATTTTTTAATCTTTCAGCACTTTCTTTTTCATGAGCTAATAATCCCTTTAAAAAATCATCATCAACAATTCCTTTATATGTTGTATTCCAAACAAGCGCTATAGAATGTGCTAATTCGAAAAAATCTTCAATTTTTCTTTTTCTAATTATAGGTTTCATAGCTATATCACCCCGCATATATCAAAATGTAGTTTGTAATTAGTATGATTTTATTTCTACAACATAACTTTTAATTCAGGATTATTATGTTTTTGTAAAGTTATTACGGTTGAACGTAATAA
Organism: uncultured Bacilli bacterium; assembly: GCA_947632375.1. GTDB lineage: Bacteria > Bacillota_I > Bacilli_A > RF39 > UBA660 > UMGS1124. The sequence continues at coordinate 376 of CANRPF010000003.1, read as the reverse complement.
CTTTTAATTTTTAAAAATTATTACACCATAATATACTAAATTTTAAAATATATTAATAAGCCATATCCTATAATATATTTATTCTTCATTATTAAATTAGATAATAAATAAATCACCTTTCTTAGTATAACCAATTTCTTCATTTCTTATTATTTATAGACCTTTAATTGTTATACTTATATAAATGCATATTATTTTTTAATATGCAAGTACTTTAAATTGTCAAAGTATATTAAAAGTATATCAAAATTTTAACTATTTTAAAACTCGAACTATAAAAGTCCGAGTTTGTTATCTTTCTGGTGGCTCCAACGGGAATTGAACCAGTGACACAAGGATTTTCAGTCCTCTGCTCTACCGACTGAGCTATGGAGCC